>CAZNXE010000006.1:0-18948 GCA_964576465.1 uncultured Planctomycetaceae bacterium | reverse complement strand
TAAATCCCCCCCTCGGTTGGTGTTCGATTGCCGTGTAACAATTTCGCGGTTCGTGCGCCTCTAGTAGTGAATAACACATCTGCCGGGTTTTCTGATTTTCGGAAAGAGATGGATCCATGTCACGACAAAGTACGAACTCAGTGTCCGACAGCCGAAATTGTTGCGCAGGAAATAGCGCAGCCAAGAGAGGGCGAGTCTTTGCCCGTTCGACCGAAGTGCCCGGTTGCTCGATGGTGTCCGGTAGAACGTCGCGGTGGGCAGTGTCCATCGCACTTCTGGCACTGTTGGCAGGAGCAAAGACAGCCCGCGCGGACCGGATTCCGGACCAGCCGACAAAGCAACAGGACCAAGATGCCAACGAGCAAATCCTCGACACAAAACGCAAAGCCTCACACCATGAATTGGTCACACGCATTCGCGCGGCGGGCACACTGTTTGAGGCGATCGATGCGGACGATGTCGAGCAAGCGAGACACAAGTTGTGCGAATCGATGCAGCATCTGGATCACTGCCTAACGGTCAACGTGAAACATGGTAAGGCATGGCAAGAATTCTTGAATTGGGATGACCTAAGCTCACAACTTGATTCGACGACAGACTGCGATCTTGAAGTGCTGCTGACGGTTCTGCGGCAATTTGACTGTGGTTATGCAGGTTTGGAACTGCCAACGTTTCGTAAGGTTGGCGAAGATTTGGCCGCCTTTTGCTGCATCGTAAGAGCATCTCACCTCGCCGATCAATCTGCCGCCTTTGGTGCTGAATTGGAACGGCTCGCGACATCGCTCGAAGAAGTGGAGTCTCGCCCTCGCCGTCGATCGTTCAAACGAATCGGCACCAGTCTTGCTTGGTTCGATCGACACGGGTTTGCTCCAGAGGTGATGGAAAGTGTTCGGCAGCATTACGTGCAACCGAACTTTCATGCACACATTTCAGGCGAGGTATTGTCGGCGGCCTTCGAGCGACCGCTGCATGAAGTGATTCCCATCGACGAGCGCGGTGGCGGTGCCCATGTCACGGGCAGCGGAACTTTCACGGGCACCATGACAATGCAACTGGTGCCCGATGAAACTCAGGCATCGTTTCGGATGTGCTTGAACGGCACGTTTGTCACATCTACCACCGGAAGTAGTTACCCGATCGGCTTTTCAACACGCGGAACCACATGGATATCAGGTGAACAATACTTGTCGGCCACTGGCGACGGTGTCACTTCGGGCCGTGCCGTGGTTACGGCCAATACTTCATTGCGATTAACCAACGTCTGGTCTTACTTCTCTCGCTCACTGAAAAACCGCATCGCAACGCGCATTGGCTGGCGAAAAGTGTCGGAAAAGATGCCGGGCAGCGAACGCAGTTTGTCGCGCAAGACCGAGGAACAGTTCGCCAGCAAATTTGAAGCAGAGTCGTACGAGATGGTCACGGCTGCCAACGAGGCGATCGTCGATTCGATTCGCGTTCCTTTGAAACAGAACGACATCTATCCACGAGAACTATCCTTCAGCACAACGAGAGACCATCTTTGTGTGCAAGCCTCGCAAGCCGGACCGGACCAGTTGGCCGCGCACTCGCCGCCGCCAGAGTCGTTCCCGAACGCGGCGATGAGTATTGCTATACACGAGTCGATGATCAACAACACCGTTGCCACGACGCTTTCTGGCGAGACGATCGAGTCGCACGAACTGGCGGAGGTCATCGAGATGGCCGCGGGGGCGGTGCCAGAAGAATTTTCCAGCCACGACGGAGAAACCTGGTCGCTAACGCTTTACAAGTCCGACCCTGTAGAAGTCCACTTCGTTGACGGCGGCTTGCAGATCACGATTCGTTGCAGCCGAATCACCGCCGGCGATCAACAGTACAACGTGCCCTTCGACGTGTCGGCAGCCTACAAAGGATCGATCCGCGGTGACGCCATCGTGTTCACTCGCGACGGTGGAGTAACCATGCGATCACCGGGCATCAACGCACTGGGGAAACTGAACGACGAACAGGCACAAGCCCAAGCGGCCATCCAAAAGCGGTTCGAGATGCTACTCGGCAAGGAACTCCTCTTCTCAACCTCCCAACTCCCGTTCGACATGCCCTCAGACGCTGAGTTGGTGCCATCTGAATATCGCAGTGTCGATGGCTGGATGATCGTCGCGTTTGATGTACCATAATCAAGTAGGTCAGGGCTCGCCCTGACGCGGCGCTCGATCGCACTTCACTTCGTCAGGGCAAGCCCTGAGCTACCTGAGCTGGCGTTGCCCAACAAAGCGTGTCCGGAAGGCCCGCTTTGCGGATCGTATGCATTCTTTGTTCAGCGGGTATCCTGTTGGTAGAATCTATCGTCGTTCCACATCGCACGCTGCGTTCATAGCAGTGGCCTCTCTGTTCGTAGGGTGTACCACGTGTCCGAAGCGTCGGAATGGTTGCATGCGATCGGCAATGTTAATCAACGGGAGTTCGCCATGAGATTTGCCGTATTGCTTGCCTTGCTCTTGCTGCCACTGGGATGTGGCCGCAGCCTTCCTCCTCAGACAGCAAGGTTCTACGATCTCAGTGATCTGGCCAAGACCGCCTTTGCCAACGGCAATACGGAGGCAGCTCGCGCATTTGCAGAGGAGTTGCTCACGCTCGCGCCCCAATTTACGAATGACTGGAATTACGGCAACGCGATTCATCACGGCAATCTGATACTTGGTCGGATTGCCGTAGTCGAGGGTCGAGTTCCAGACGCGAAGGCACTGCTGCTTGAGGCAGGAAAGAGCCCTGGATCACCACAGTTGAATTCGTTTGGGCCAAACATGAGCCTAGCCAAAGACCTGTTGGAAACGAATGAACAAAAAGTCGTCCTGGAGTATTTCGAGCTTTGCCGGACGTTTTGGGACATGGGGCATGACAAGCTAGATACTTGGAGCGCGGAAGTAAAGTCTGGCAACACGCCCGACTTCGGTGCGAACCTTGTGTATTAGTTGTGTCGATGATCGGACGGTCTTTGTCGTTCGTCGCGCGCGATTGCAACCGACAAGGCACAAACTTCAGACGAATCAGCTTCGGCCTAGTATGCTCAATTTCGCTTGCCAATTCATAAGGATGTGTCCGTCGTGTCTGAGCAAAGAAACGAGTGTCCGGACTGTCAATGTGAGATGCAGCCAATCAAGCTGCTTGATGCAACCTATCCTGGTTTCGGTGACAAGGGGGCCGGGCACGTTGAAACGGCATATGCCGCCGCGGATGCTACAGCAAAAGGGTTTACGCACTCAATCCCGAAGGCAGGGACGGTGAAGGCAAAGATTTGTCCGACGTGCGGTCGCATTTTACTTCATGGCTCAAGCCCATAACCATGGGCACGGCGAGAGAGCCTACCGTCGAGTAGGTCAGGGCTCGCCCTGACGCGGCGCTCGATTACACTCCACTTCGTCAGGGCAAGCCCTGACCTACCTGGGCTGGACTGCATTCCAGGCAGACACTTTGTCGGCCAGAAACCCGTTGATTGGAGAGGAACAAGTATTGAGCACCCCTGGGCGGCTACTTCTCGGCGCGTTCTGCGTTGCGGCCTTGGGGGCAGTCGCATTTGCCGTGGGGCTTGGTGCCGCATTTGGTCGTGCCGGCAATTGGTCGAACTCTCTGGCAGAATTCGGCATTCTCCTGCTCGTCGTCTCGGGCATCCTCACATTCGCCGCGGTATTGACAGGCATCTTCAACTCGATCAGCACACGTCGATTCAATTGGTGGTTGCCGCTCGCTTGTCTTTGTGCCGGGCTGGCACTGTGGGGCGGGTGGGTAGCGATCAACCTCTAGCCGAGTAGGTCAGGGCTCGCCCTGACGCGGCGCTCGATCACACTCCACTTTGTCAGGGCAAGCCCTGACCTACCTGAGCTGTCGGATCTGCCGATGCCGCATCGCGGTCAATATCTGCTCTAATAGAGCACGCTCCATCGAGCGACGAGATGTCTACGGCGAACTCCTGCTTGTGAATGGGTGGTACGGTCATGGCTGAGCAATTTGAAATCGATCGCAGGGTGTTTCTTGGTGCCATGGGTAGCACGCTGGCGATGTCGTCGCTTGGCTGGGCGAATGCGGCGAAGCCTAAGCGGATGGCGATCGTCACGACCGAGTGGCGGTTTCATTCGCATGCCTGGCACATGGGCGAGCGGTTTCTGATGGGCTATCCGATCGATGGCGCATGGCACCATCCGCCCCTTGAGGTCGTTAGCGTTTACGTCGATCAAACGCCTGAGAACGACTTGAGCCGCAGCCGTTCTGAAGAGTTTGGTTTTCCTATCTATCCGACAATCGCTGAGACCCTGCGTTGCGGTGGCAACCGTTTGGCGGTGGACGCCGTGCTGACGATTGGCGAACACGGCGATTATCCGAACAACGAGTTCGAACAGAAGAAATACCCGCGATACGAGTTCTTCAAACAAGTGACCGACGTATTTCGACAAGACGGTCGGGCGGTGCCGGTGTTTAACGACAAGCATCTTTCGTGGAACTGGGATTGGGCCCGGGAGATGGTTGATATTTCACGAGAATTGGATTTTCCGTTTCTCGCCGGCTCCTCGCTTCCGGTTACCTGGCGGATGCCTTCGATCGACATGCCCTATGGTGCAGAAGTTGACGAAGTGATGTGCGTGGCAATCGGCGGAGTGGATAGCTACGACTTTCACGCCCTGGAGGTCATGCAATGCATGGCAGAGCGACGCAAAGGCGGCGAGACCGGCGTGGTGTGGCTCGAAGCTTTGCGAGGTGACGCCGTTTGGAAAGCCATGGACTCTGGCAACTGGAAACAAGGTGGTTGGGATCCACGGCTTTTCGAGTCGTGCTTGTGCCGCAGTCAGACACTCGTTCAGCCCGAGACATTCAGTCACCGCCACCCCACGCCCGAGCAGATTCGCGAGTGGGTGAAGGATCCCATCGTCTATCGCTTTGAATATGCCGATGGGCTGAAAGCCACCATGCTCTTGATGAACGGGCTGGTCGGCGACTTCACTTTCGCGGCAAAGCTCAAGGGCGAGCCCAAGCCTCTCTCGACGTTGTTCTACTTGCCCCCGAACCCGAACGTTGTTTATTCGGCGGCGCTGATGTCGAAGGCGGAGCAGATGTTCCTCACGGGCGTTGCTCCCTACCCCATCGAGCGAACACTGCTGACCACCGGGCTTGTCGCTGCGGGAGCGCAGTCGCTGGCTCAGGGACAACGCCGGCTCGAAACGCCACATCTTGCCGTGCAATACCAGGCGCCGCGAGAATCGCTATTCTGGCAAACGTAGCAGCCGGGCGTTCTTACGGATCTGTTTCGATCAAGAGATCGATTTCGCCCTGCAATCGGGCAGCCTTCCGCTGTGCATCTTCAAGCGGCAGCCCCGCCGCAACGCCCGGTCGCTGGTGACCAACGTGCGATAGCCATGCGTCGCGGAGTAGCAACTCGCACCGCTCGACAAGTTGCAGCAACGCTTCATTCTCTGGGAAGTCGCTTTCATAGCCCCATGCGACGAGAATGGCCTTCGCGATCAATGTGTGACCTTCCGGGTTCATGTGAACCCCATCCGGCGACATCGTGAACTCTGGCTGCGCTTTCCGCCGTTCGGTCAAGTACCGCAGAACCGGGGTTCGTAGATCGATCACCATGTCGGCGCGATCGCCCTGCCGCAGAATCCATTGGGAGTATCGTGCCATCACATCGTCGTAGTCTTCGTAGATCGCTTTCCACGAAAACTTTTCCGAACTACCCGCCAGCAGCTTGCCTTTTGCTCGTAGCGTTAACGGATCAAACGGCGGCGGCGTCATCAAAACCAGACTTGCCCCCGCGGCATCAATCTTTTCGATCAACATGCTGATGCCGCGTTGATAGGCCTTGAACCGCTCGTCGCTAAAGGGGTAATAAATCCCGTCGTTCATCCCATAGCAAACCACCACCACGTCGGGGTCGAACTTTGCCAACGCACGATCCACACGCTCGTGGACGTTGGGGCGAGGGAAGGGATGCTCCGGTTCGGACAAGCCGGTGCAGGTTTCACTTGGCAAACCGAGATTGACGATCGTCCACGCGCGCCCGGGTTCGGCCAGTCGCAGGCGCGCCTCGACCATCGCCACGTAATGGCCTGCGTAGGTAATCGAATCACCCAGAAACAAGACACGATCGGCGCCGGCAGGCGGAAACCCCTCGGCGGCGGTCACCGCTTGTGTGCTGAACGACGCAGCACAAATGATGGCGAATAGTACGGGTCGTATCATGAGAAGTCTCGCGAATCTTGCACGAACAATCGTCTTATGGGAAAGAATCAATCACTTTACGTGAACCTGAGTTTGCCACGGCCTGTCGTCTATCCTACGCGAAAGCGCCCGCGGGCCTTATAACCAGAATATCAAGATCGCGCACTTGCCGCAGCTGTTACTTGTAAGTGCGTGTAGTTCGTGTCCGATTACCGGGCCACAACGGGCGAACGAGAATGCGACCATGAACAGTAGACAGCTCCACAAGCTGGGCGTTCCACCGGAGTGCATGAAGCCGGCGATCGCGTCGATTCAGAGCCTTGTCAAGACGGGCGAATTCAAAGGCAAGAGCTTCAAGAAGCTGATCACACAAGTTCTCGGTGCGCCAGAGAAGTTCGTCAGCCACGAGCACTTCGGAGCACTTGCGGCCGCGCTGATCGAAGAAAGCAATTTCATTTGGCCTGCGCCGGTTCACTACCGGACTTGGGGCACCGACGGGATCGAGGACGCCGTGCATGGCCAAATGCGGCAGGCATGTCGTGTGCCAGTTGCCACGTCCGCCGCGCTGATGCCCGATGCGCACATCGGTTATGGATTGCCGATCGGCGGTGTGCTGGCATGCGACAACGCGGTGCTTCCCTACGCGGTCGGCGTTGACATCGCGTGCCGCATGAAACTGTCGGTGTTGGATATTTCGCCGGAAAGCATCGAATCGAAGTTCAATCGTTTCAAGGAAGCACTAGATGGCGGAACACGTTTCGGCGTGGGAGTTGGGTACGACAAACCAAAGTCGCATGGCGTGATGGATGGCGACTGGAACATTACAAAGATCACCCGCGAACGCAAAGACAGGGCATGGAAGCAACTCGGCACCTCCGGGTCAGGCAACCACTTCGTTGAGTTTGGATTGCTGACGCTGCCGATTGCGATTGAGGAATTGAGCCTTGAAGCGGGACAGTATGTCGCGCTGATGAGCCATAGCGGAAGCCGAGGAGTCGGGGCGGCCGTCTGTTCGACCTATAGTGCGATCGCTCAATCGCGGCTGCCCAAGCGGTATGCCGAACTTGGCCGGCTCGCCTGGCTCGATCTCGATAGCGAAGCAGGGCAAGAATATTGGGCCGCAATGAACCTGATGGGCGACTATGCGGCCGCGAATCATGAGGTCATTCATCGACTGGTGTCCAAGCGGTTGGGAGTGAGCATCGTCGCCGGTGTTGAGAATCACCACAACTTTGCTTGGAAGGAAACGCACGGCGGAAAAGAAGTCATCGTCCATCGCAAGGGGGCCACGCCGGCAGGGCTCGGCGAATTGGGAGTGATCCCAGGCTCAATGGCCGACCCCACGTTTGTCGTGCGCGGGAAAGGGAGCCCCGCCGCGCTTTGTTCCGCATCGCACGGTGCGGGGCGCCGCATGTCACGCACCAAGGCGAAAGCACAATACAACTGGAAGGCCGTGCGAAACGACCTGGAGAAAAAGGGAATCCACGTCCTCTCCGCCGGTGCCGACGAGGTGCCCGGCGTCTACAAAAACATCCACGACGTGATCGGGCATCAAGCTGATTTGGTCGAGGTCATCGCCCAGTTTGATCCCAAAATCGTCAAGATGTGCGGCGACGGCAGCCGGGCGGAAGACTGAGAATGTGTTTTGAAATGCGCTTTCAGCCCCAAGGACGAGCGAATCATCCCGTCGCAAGGCGTGCGAAGCAGGCGAATCCAGGAGATTCGTCGATGCAGCACAACGCAGCGATGGGATGATTTTAGCCGTCCGGCGGCGAAATGGTATTTTAAAACACGTTCTAAGGGCCGCGTTATTCGGTACCGCTCAACAACGGGCCAATCACTTCGGCAAACGCATCGGCTTGCCGCATGAAGCCCAAATCGGTCGGATGCGAACTGTCGGCCGTGCCTTCTCCGTCGTCGCCCAAGAGACCTTCACCGTAGATATAGTGCAAATGTTTGTCGCCCGCCGCGACGAGTTGCTCAAACACGGTACGCAGCGCGGCACGGCTCTCCAGGTTTCGCTTTCGCGTAGCAGTCACCAGAAACGAGCTGGCGTAACTGCGATCCTCAACCAGCACGATGGGTGTCTGAGGATGGGCCTCTCGCAGGATGCGGACCACCGGCTCGGTTCGCTCGCTTACCTGCTGGGCATTGATGTTGGGGAGACAATCCAGGACGAACACGGCCGCATCGATTTCAGCAATCAGCTCGGCGACTTCGACTTCCGAACGACCATTTCCGCTGAAGCCGAGATTGATGACCGGCCGATCGAAGCGGCGCCCAAGGATCGACGTATGCACCATACCTGGCCGCGAGGCACACGCACCGTGGGTGATTGATGTGCCATAGAACACGATCGGCTTTTCATGTCCCGCTTCGCGCGGCGACGGCTTCGCAATCGTGTTGCCCTCGGGAATGCCGATCTCAACCTGGGAAACACCATTGTAAAGCGGTAGATACACCAGATATTCTCGCTTCCCCTCGGGGATACCCGTTACGAGCCGGGCGGTATTCGTGGGAAATTCGACAGGGCGGCCCGCGCCGAGCCATCGCCAGCGGCCATCTTCGGTCCGAACGTATAGATCGAGACCGCTGACGCCGACCGCTGCCATGTGCGGCATGGCGAGACGGCTGGAAGTTAGCGTCCACCGTGCCTGAATGGTCGTGGCATCGGTCTCGAATCGCACGCACATGCCGGCGGAATCGCGACTGAGTTTCCACACGGCATCGCGAACCACCCCCTCGGCCCGCGCCGGAAGACGATCGTAGTACGACTTGGTATCGCTGAAGCCTTTCCCCTCGACGCCGATGAGTTCGACATCGAACCACAACGTGGAATCACCCTCGGTGCGCCCGGCAAGCGACGCATCAAGCACATCACCAGAGAAAGCAGCCGACACAAGCATTAACATGGTGCCAAGGGCACCGACGACCACGGATCTTTGAAGAAGGTAGTTCATAAGGTTTGGATTCTGCTTTCAGAGGTAGCATGTTCTTGGAAGTGACGTCCGTGAGGGAATGACCGGCCGGCGGTGCATGATGACCGCGTGGATTGATGTTTTCCCGCAAGATGCGTTCTCGCTATCATTCGCCACAGCCACCAGTCACCGACCCTATCCGACTTTCTTTACCACCCGCATCGTAACTGACGGCTCGCGATGAATCGACAAGAAAAACCGACCCGAGATGGGATCATGCGTTTGCTTGGCCCCCTGGCCCGGCGTCCAGGTATCTTTGTGACGCTGCTGGTCATGTTATTGCTCAAGGGCGTTCGCGGCACCGCAACCACGGTGGTCGATCAAACCATTGCGTTCGCCGAAAGTTTCTTGGGCGGCGGGTCCGGCCACATTACCGATGTCCTGTGGCAAACTGCTCCCTTGGCCTTGTCGGTCGCGGTGATCGTGTTTGCAATTCTCCGCAAGTGGCTGCCTCTCGATACTGGCGGCGTGTTCATTGCGGCTCTGGTCATTCTGTGTGGAGCGTGGTTGGGAAACGAGTTGCGATATGGCGGACGCATGATTGAGCCGCTGGTTGAAAACCATCAAGTCGGCGGCTGGATCGGCACCATGTTCAACGCGGCAAACCAGTTGGGCGGCTACTTGAAAGACTACGAAGTGAATCTGTTCTTCGCATCGCTCGCCGTCGGCGGTTACCTCGGCTGGAGAGGACACCGATTGTTGCAGCGTGTTGACGATGCCAGAAAAGTTCCGGAAAACTCGCCGACACTGAAAGTGCCCCGGGAGCGGCGAAAACAAGATAAGCGGCAGGCAGCGTAAGCGGTTTAGGGAAGATCACTAAACGTTGCCATCTTGCAGCAATCGCACTAACTTGCGGCCCGTCACGTTGAGCGGTAGATCGTGTACTTGCGTTAGCCAAAACCACTTTGCATGCGGGACTTTTTTCGATTGTCTTGCGCCGTTTGAAGAGACACTGCCGCCGCGTGTGCATTCGGCCACGTAGGCATCTAGGGTGATCCGATATCGGGTTACCGAATGGCGTATGGTCGTGAGATGCAGTGCGGTTTCGGCTTCGCATCCGACGGACTCGGCCAGCTCGGCAACGGTCGCGCTCGACAACGTCGCGGGAGGGCGCCTGGATTTGCGAGAACCGCCATGTTGCGGCATGGGCCCTCGAATGAAATCCCACATGCCGGCCCATCGCCCTCCCTCGGGCTGCCGCACCAACAGCACTCGCCCACGACGACGCAGCACAAGTGCGATCTCATGCCGTTGTTCGACGCGAGGCTTGGCGATGGGTGGGGGAATTTGTTCTTCAAGCCCATGGTTGTAAGCACCGCACAGCTTCGCCACAGGGCACGCATCGCACTTCGGGGCCTTGGGGAGACATAACTCACTGCCCAATTCCATGAGTGCTTGATTGAACGCCCCGACCCGCTTTCTCGGCAACCACGACTCGGCAGCCGCCCAAAGGTCGCGCGATCCAGCAGGGCTTCGAGGGTCACCTCGATAGGCCAGCAGACGCGAATAAACGCGGAACGTGTTGGCCTCTAGTACCGGCTCGCGATGATCGAAGGCGATCGAAAGTACGGCTCCGGCTGTGTAGCGACCGATGCCCGGCAGGCCACGAACGGCCTTGATATCCGTCGGAAACTTACCGCCGTGCTGGCTTACCATGACCTTGGCGGCCCGATGAAGTTGCCGGGCGCGTCGATAGTAGCCCAACCCCTCCCACAGCCGAAGCACCTCCTGCTCGTCGGCTTCGGCAAGCGCTGCAATCGAGGGCATCGCCGCGATGAATCGTTCGAAGTAGTCCACCACGGTCGCCACCTGCGTTTGCTGAAGCATCACCTCGCTCACCCAAACGTGATAAGGTGATTGGGTGCGACGCCAGGGGAGATCGCGAGCCTGACGGTCGTACCAGGCGAGCAACCGCCGCCGAAGCGATTGATTCCACGATGCGGAGGCAAGGCCCGCTAGCGGCAATACGGAATTGTGTTTCGATGGCGTGGACAATGAACTTCCCAGTTCCTACGATTTCTCGGGCCTAGTGATCGATCAGATTTCTTTTGAGAGTGCCACGGTTGGCTTGCCCAACCATGTGTTCAGCACTGCTGGGCAAGCCAGCAGTGGCACCCAACTCATCAGTTCACGATGGATAGGGCACTAGCTTCCTCGTCGCGCGGATTGTAAAACCAAGCGACCGCCACAACAACCGGCTTGTTCTTGCAGCATGCAACAGAGACCTATTTGGCCGTGCAACAGACACATGTTGACACCCTACGGAGTGCTTGTGTGTGAGCGCACGAAAGAAGAAGCGTAAACCGGGAAAAAAACCACGCGGCACCCACAAACCGTCGCAACGTAAGACGGCACTCCGCGTGAAGTGGGGCGAATATCTCCAGAGCTGGGAGCTTGTGCATCCACGCTGCGTCCGAGACCGGGCCGATGATCTCGAAGAAGTGGTGTTGATGGTCAATGCGGGCGAAGTCGACGTCGCGCTCGACGAATTGCGATGGCTCCTGGAAGATTGTTCCGATTTCGTCGACGCCCATCGATTGCTCGGAGAACTGGCCATCGACGTTGAAAACTGGCCACTGGCTCGAGGGCACTTGGGCTATTGCTACGATATCGGATCGGCCGCATTGAACAATGCCGGGGCTGAAGGTCCGCTCTCCCATGATGTGCCTGCGAATCGTGGCTTGTTGTCCGCGACCTATCTGTTCGCAGGGGTGCTCTATCGGTTGGACAAGCGAAAGACCGCGCGGTCGATTCTCCGTCGGCTACTCGCGTGGGATCCGAAGGATTCGCTGGGGGCTGCCGAGTTGCTGTTAGAGATCGAGCAGCCGCCGAGCCAAGAGGTGCCGGGCAGCGACTTACCACTGGTTCAACTCGAGCCTCTCAAACGGCAACAGCGAGAAGGTGATGACGAGCGGTCCGGGAAGTAAACCGCCTCGGCACTCGATGGATCACTGCGAAGTCGTTGGAACCGCGATGCGTCCAGTTTTCGGATCGATGAACGGAGCGGCACCGGTGAAAGAGACCTTGGTCGTTTCGCTTTGAGCGGCGGCCAGATCGTTCAGGAGTTTGTTTCCGAGCGCCTTTTGCAGTTGCTCACGGACATCGGTCCACAACTTCTCGCCGGGTTGCACGGCGATCCAGCGAATCAAGTGAACGCCGAACTTCGTGAGAACGGGCTGACTGATTTCGCCTTTTTCCAGATCAAACGCGGCCTTGGAAAATGGTTCGACCATTACGCCCGATCGCGGAATGAACCCCAACTGCCCATTCTCTTGCCGGCTCGGACCGGCTGAGTATTGGCGAGCCGCCTGCTCGAACGTTAACTCCCCAGACGCCATGCGCTGGCGCAACGCGATCGCCTGCTGTAACACCTTCCTGGTCGCGGCAGCTTTGTCCGGCCCGTCGATTTGCAACAATATGTGGCCCACATTTAGCAGACTTCCGTCGTAGCGAGGGCGATTTTCATTGAAATAAGCCTCTAACGCCTCGTCATTCAGTTCCTCGCCTAGATATTTCGACGTCCCGATCCGAAAGGCCACATCGGCTCGAACCGCCGCGATCGTGATGGCCCTCTTTTGGAGAAAATCGTCCATGGTCTCCATCTTCGATTCCAACTGCTCTTGCAGTTGAGCGATTGCCGTGTCGATCTCGGCTTCCGTCGCCCCGCGCCCCATCTCGGCGAGGCGCAACGTGACAAGACGGTGCTTGATAAGCTGAGTGAGTGTCTGCGCCTGGAGAACCGCCGCCTGTTTTTTGTTGATTGTTTTGCCTTGTAGCGATGCTTGGAGCGTGCGTTGCACCTCGGACACGAACACAGGCACGTCGCCTACCATGGCAGCGACAACAGGCTGATTCGGCGTATCCTGGCCATACGCGTTCACCGACATCGCGGCAACGTACGAGAGAACAAAGCCTATATTGACGACGTTTCGACATACTTGCGCCACGATCTCTGGTCTCCCTGCCTGGGTTCAAACGACGTCGATACGACATCCGTCGCTCGGTTGGTCTCGTTCTACGGTAGTTTCAAGTCTCGCAGTTCGTAGTCAACGCGATGCGTCAAGATCGACACTGGCGTTTCATAGACAAACGTCATTCCATCGAGCCCTTGGGGGACATCGAACAGATAGGCCATGCCAACCTCACGCTCGGTGCGTCGTGTTGTTTCGATGGTGGCCGGAAGAATGATTTCCCCCTCGGCATCGATCAGCATAGCCGGATTGTTGAAAATCCAACCGCGGTGCGATTCCAGCGCCCCGGCAGCGTCGTCGAACTGTACTGCGACACGGATTTCCCATGTCTCTTGGTTCTTACGCACGCGTTCCATGATAACCGTCGCCTGCGCTCGACGCTGCTCGACGTTTCGCTCGTCAGTCAATGGGTCGAAACGGAACGACTCGTTTGGGCCGGCGATTAAGAAGTTGACGCTGCCCGAGACGCGGCCGATCTTGTCAACCTCGCGAGACGGTGATTGCAGGGGAATCTCGAATTCCTGAAAATGCATTTGCTCGTTCACGGAGAACTCCGATTGGACATTCTCGTTGGCGACGGCGATGGGATTGCCTTGTCCATCAGTAACCGTCACATTCGCGATCGCGTGGCTCACGACAATCGGACGCAGGCGGGGTTCCCACGCAACGGCTAGTTTGAGCCGTAGTACGCTGTGATCGGGTTCGCCAAAGTTTCGTTGGGCGAGAATGTCGACCGGCTCAAAGCGAAATGCTCCCTGATAATCGGCCAGCGTTCGTCGGCTGACCGTGGAGGAACTCGTAACGATGGTCAGGCCTGGCTCTCCGCCGTAGGAATAAACCGTTAAGGCAGCCTGATCCAACACATTGTCCAGGGCTTGCCAAAACGTCGTGTTGTCGAAGTCGACTTCCACGGTTGCATCGTCCGAGGGTTGACCGAACTCTTCGCGGTAGTCAATGATTGCGTTGCCGGTCTGCTCTTCAATGGCGGCGAAGACCTCCGTCAATTTCATAGCGCTTTCGCCAAGCGTTACGTTTCTTGGCTCGGTCAACGAGGCGATCCGCGCCTGTCGCAACACTTGGCTGATGCGATCGATCCGCAGTTGAACCTCGGGCGACAGGCGGTCGTTCGTCTCTGGCAGCAGTTCAATAATTCGCGGGCCGAGTTCAATCAAACGTTGCTCGGCCGCCTCGCGTTGCGACAACGCATCGGCGTTTAGGCCGCGAATTAATTTGGTGACTTCGTCGGCAACCTCCGCATCGGAACCGCTGGGGGGTTGCCCCAGAACGACGCAGCCGGCGATTAGCAGCATCCTTATCATCGCCACAACCTCCATCTCGTTTTCCGCAGTCTCTGGTTCCGGAACTCGCGATCCGCTATTCGGGGCCCCGGGAATGAGAGGCCTGAATTGATGGTCATCACCAGCCTATTCATTTTACGGTACGCGCACCTGCTGAGGCCAGTATTCCCAGGATCGATGTGGAATGAACCTTTGGGAGAGGGTGCGCGGGCCAAGAAACACGGGGTAGGCTTCGATAGGCCTCGTCTACGCCCGAGAATGTGGTTCTTGCGTCGAATTCTTACCACATATCGCGGCTCCACATGGTTTACATTCGGGATCGCACTTATGAGTTGCCTACGAAATCCCCGGCTTCGTTTTTGGCTTGCGATAGCGTGCATCCTGCCGTTCAACGCCGCGGTGCCATCAGAAGTTAAAGCCAAGGAGCATCGAGGGTTGATGCTGCAGCTCGAATTGAATGGGCAAGCCATCGAAGGCACCCCGCTGTCGTGGTCGAAGGAGCGTGTTTATCTCTTGGGTCGTGACGGACGACTGTGGGATTTTCGCCCTCAGGCGGCGAAGAACTTCGAGCGTACGAAAAGCTCTTTCAAGAGCTACTCGGCAGCACACATTCGCGCGCAGTTGACCCGGGAATTGGGCCGCAACTTTGAAATCACTGGCACCGGTCACTATTTAGTAGCGCATCCACGCGGGCAGGGAAACCTGTGGAGCCAACGATTCGAGGATCTTTACCGCTCGTTCGTTCACTTCTTTGGTGTTCGTGGATTTCGGCTCGACGAACCGGAGTTTCCGCTGGTCGCCATCGTGTGGCCCTCGCGGAACGATTTCTATCGCTACGCACACAACGAAGGATCGAGGTTGCCGCCAAATGTGTTGGGCTACTATTCGCCGATCAGTAATCGCATCACACTCTATGACACGGGGGCGGGTTCCGCCGATCCCAATGCGTGGAAGCGGGATGTTGAGACCATCATTCACGAGGCTACCCATCAAACCGCGTTTAATACCGGCATCCACCTTCGCTTCGGGAATACTCCCAAATGGGTCGTCGAGGGACTAGGCACCCTGTTCGAGGCCCCCGGCGTGTGGAACTCGCGGATGCACAAGAACCGCGGCGACCGCATCAATCGCGGGCGGTTGGAAGCCTTCAAGCGTTATGCGAAAGGCAGACGCAAGGTCGGCTCCCTCGCGGAATTCATCTCGTCAGACCGCATCTTCTCCTACGATGCCATGTCTGCATACGCCGAATCTTGGGCGTTGACGCACTATCTGATCGAATCGCGTCCACGGCAGTTTGCCAAGTATCTAAGCCTTACAACGCAACGAGAGCCGTTTGAAGACTACCCAGCCATCCAGCGGCTGGCCGATTTCACGGACGTCTTCGGCACCGATCTCCGCCTGCTGGAAGCACAGTTCGTACGGGCAGTCGAAGGGTTGAAGTAGTCTGCAAAACGCCGCCCCACGCGACGGGGCATGCGGGATCCCTCTGTCTTGCCCGTCAATTGCCTACTATTTCACTGCACAATTCGCATCAGGCCAGGTGCTTGCCGCGAGGCGTGTTTGCTAGCATCGCCGTCAGCAACTGCGTAAGATAAAAGGATACGGAAGGCACGGAATCAAGCTGCATCGGCAAAGATCATGGGAAGGTAAGGCCGATGATCGCCTCAAGGATGGTCCCACAAGGTTCGTCATCTGGGAACCTCGCCGATGCCACTCTCCTATTTCTTGCTACTGTTGGGTGTCGCCATCATCGTGATCGGTGCCGTGGCGGTGACCGTGCGTCCGATGAGCGGCCGGAAGAAGCGAATTGATGGCGGTTTCAGCAATCGCGACGTCTTACGTGATTGACGGCATGCGGGGGCTCTACGTTCGCGATTCTTCCCGCAAGCTATTAGGCGTGCGGCAGAAAAGAACGTACCAATCCCAACCCGACGCGTGAGCGAGGGAACGCAGGGTATTACCGGTTGGTCCCTCGCTCACGCGTCGGGTTGGGATATTCTCATTCGCCGCTCGCCTTACAGCCCCTCGTTCAGAGGCCGTAATTCCTCGGGCACGAACCGCCCGTCTTTGCGAATCAGCTCGCCGTCGAAGTAGATTTCGCCGCCGCCGAACTCCGGTGTTTGGATCAAGACGAGATCCCAATGCACACGGCTGCGGTTTCCGTTGTCGCAATCGTCGTATGCGTTGCCCGGCGTGAAGTGAAACGAGCCGCCGATTTTCTCGTCGAATAAGGTGTCCAGCATCGCCTGCTTGATGCGGTTATTCACGCCAATTGCCCATTCACCGATGTACCGGGCGCCCTCATCCGCATCGAGAATGCGATTCACCGCATCGGTTTGAGCGCCTGCGGAAGCGCGGACTATTTTGCCCGCGCTAAACTCGAACTCGATGTTGTCGAATACGATTCCTTGGTAGCGCGACGGTGTGTTGTAGCGAATCGTTCCCTCCACGCTATCGCGCACCGGCGCGGTGAAGACTTCGCCGTCCGGGATATTCCGCTGCCCGTGGCACGGTCGCACGGGCATGTCGCCGATGGAGAACGTCAACTCGGTGCCGGGACTAACGATTCGCACCTGATCGGCAGCTTGCATTCTTGCAGCCAGCGGTTCTTGATGGCGAGCCATCTGGGCATAGTCGAGCGTACAGACGTCGAAGAAGAAGTCTTCAAAGGCCTCGCTGCTCATGTTGGCGGCCTGCGCAAAGCTATCGGTCGGATATCGCAGGACGACCCATTTCGTGCGTGGCACGCGAATTTCCATATGGACCGCTTGCATCCAATGCTGTTGATAAAGATCGAGTCGCTCGAGTGGCACATCGGCAAATTGATTGCTATTGGCCGACCCACGGATCCCGATGTAGGCATCCATTTTCTCCATTCGCGCGCCTTCGAATTCGGCGGCCAGACGCATGTTTGCTTCGGTAGCATTGCGGTAAAGCGTCCGCAAGACCGTGTTGTCTTTCGTCGAAACCAGCGGTATCGCACCCCGCTCGGTGGCTAGCTGAATCAGTTCACACACCAACATGGAGTCAGGCAGGTCAAACGTTTCAATCAGCACGTTCTCGCCTGGCTGCAACTCGCAACTGTGGTCGATCAAAACTTCAGCCAGTTGGCGAATACGAGCATCTCTCATGGCAGGGGACCGATCGATTGTGCGGGGTTGAGTCGATGCGTGTCGGGGCACCGTGCGCCGACGCGGACCGCCATCTTAGGAGAACGCTCGACGGGCGACAACGTGCGCTCACCGTCTTTTCGATCAACCTTTGGCAACAACACCACGGGTGCATCAGCGGGCCGGCTAGGGCACCAGTCGATGTCCAGCGGTGACTGGATCGAACCCAATGTTTAGTCGTCGTCGCGGTTCGATACGGTTGATTCTCTCGGCACTGCCCTCCTCAGCGTTGCAATCCCACCAGTCGTTTGCATGGGGTCGAGTCGTAACCTATATGAACGTAGGATTGTCTCGAATTCTCGCAGCGTCGATCGTTGCGTGCTTATCGCTGGATCGAGGCTCCGGGAAGCTCTCGGAGCGTCTTGCTCATTTGAACGTAGGTGGTCACGTGCCGATCAAACGGCGTCAACAGTTTGTCAGTGTCACCTCCTTCGCGTGGATGCCACGCGTGGATTATTCGTCGCCCATGAACCTATAAGATCGCGCCCATGGAAGAGCATCTCGATTCGGCCGATCTGAACGGCGAGTGGAGCCAACAATTTGCGGAAGCGCTCGAGGGCCAGCGTGCGCGCGTCGAGCACTTCGTGACCACGCAGCGCGATCGTCTCCGTGGCCTTGAGCAGGACATTTCCGAAACATTCGAGCAGATTGAGGAAGAGCTTCAGGGCGAAAAGCAGGCCGTAAGTACCGGTCGTGATGAATTGAAGCAGCATCGCGGCCAACTCGAAGAACTACGACAGCAGCTACAACAACAGCAGGACGAATGGACGGACACTCACGGCCAAGCCGCGCAGCAGCAACAGGAACTTGCCGACCAGCTCGCCGCGCGGCAGGCTGAACTGGAGGAGGTCGAGCGGAATCTCGCTGAGCAAGTTGCCGGATCGCGTGAGAGGCAAAGCGAACTGGAGCAGGCCGAGCGAGACACCCAGACGTCATCCAAAGACTTAGATCGTGACCGGCAAAAGCTATCCGACAAGTCGGCCGAAATCGACAAACTACGCGAACAGCTTGAGGAGCAGCAAGCAAAGAACCGCTCGCAGCGTCGAAAAATCGCCAAGCAACTGCGTGCCCAAAAGGCCGAAGATCTCAAGGAACTCTCACGCCAACGGGCATTGCTCGAGACAATGACCGCCGAGGGCCAGACCGAATCGCAACAGGCGCTGGCCGTATCGCTCGCTCAGATCGATCAGCTTCAAGAAGAACAGGCCCGCGATCGAGAGGCGGCCGACCAAGTGCGTGAGGAATTGGATGCGTCGCACCAGGGCCAACAACAGCTCGAACAAGAGCTGGCGACCGCGCGTCACACGATCGACGAACTCAAGACGCAGCTCACCGATCA
>CAZNXE010000005.1:29816-49100 GCA_964576465.1 uncultured Planctomycetaceae bacterium | reverse complement strand
CGTCGAGAAGCCGGATGGCCACAACATCATCGAAGGTCGCACGATGGTCGCCGCCGCGAAGAAGTACGGTCGTGTAGTGCAGTTGGGAACGCAATCTCGCAGCAGCCCCCATTTGCTCTCTGCGATGGAATACTTGCGCACCGGGGCGCTAGGAAAGGTCTTGTTTGCCAAGGCATGGGAAAGCGGCATGCAGGGTTCGATTGGACATCCGGCCAACGGTCCGGCGCCTGAGGGGGTCGACTATGACTTCTGGCTTGGTCCTGCTCCGAAACGGCCGTTCAACCCCATGCGTTATCATTCCAACTGGCGATGGTTCTTCGACTATGGTACCGGAGATCTAGGCAACGACGGCGTGCATCGTTTGGACTATGCACGTTGGGCATTCGACACCGCGCGACGCGCCAGCGGTCAAGAGCCGCTCCCCGATTTCCCCAGCCGTGTTTCAGCCTCCGGTGGCAAGTATTACTTCGACGACGATCAACAGTGGCCCGATACGTTGATGGTCACCTACGACTATCCCGGCGCCCTGTTGACTTATGAGCTGCGTGTGTGGAATCGCTACCAGATGCACGGTGAGTCGGAAGGGGCGGTTGTCTGCGGCGATAAAGGATACATCATCATCGGCAATACTCGTTGGCGGGCGTTTGGCCTCAAAGATGAACCGCTGGCCGACGACAGTGGTGATTATGACAACGGTGGTCACGCGCAAAACTTTATCGACTGCATGCACAGCCGTGGTCGCCCGGCAGCCGATCTAGAAACCGTCGGCCATCTTTCCAGCGCGCTGTGTCATTTAGGCAACATCGCCTGGCGCACCGGACGCACCGTTGCGTTCGACCCCGAGACCTACACATTCGGCAACGATGACGAGGCCAACGGGTACCTCACCCGCACTGAATATCGCAAACCGTGGCTGCTGCCGAAGCTTGAGGAAGTTTGAGACCTGTGTTCAGTCGCTTGGGCGTGCGTATTTTGCGTGCTGAGGAGATAAGCCCTCCGCGCCCTATCGGTTCAGCGAATACAGCACGATGTTGATGCCGATGCGGGCGGCGTCTTCGCTGGTGTAGCCGGCGCATTCGAGTGAGGCATGGTTTTCTAGCGCGCAACTCAGGTCGTAGCGTGAGAAGATTACGCCGTAGCGATCGCCGAACTTGATCCCTTCCAGATCGGGTTCTACTTCACGATAGTCGGCCTTCAGCGGGCCCCTTGCATCGCCCCGCTGTGGTTCGCGGCGGCGGACCTTGCGAATGTCGAAGCCCGAGAACTCCGGGGTGAACAACGTGTCGGAAATGTCGATGCGTTCCAGCGGTGCATCGGGAAACACGGCGGCCATCTCGCGG
This sequence comes from uncultured Planctomycetaceae bacterium, assembly GCA_964576465.1. Lineage (GTDB taxonomy): Bacteria > Planctomycetota > Planctomycetia > Pirellulales > JAEUIK01 > CAZNXE01. The sequence goes on along the minus strand of CAZNXE010000005.1, from coordinate 47,760 downwards.
CGAAAAGCCCTGACGAATTCCTCGCTTCCACAGATCGCGTCGGCAAAGAGCATTCCGCCACGTTCGATATAAGTGCGCAGTTGCCCGCGTTCGGCCGTCGAGAAACGAAAGCTATTGCGTCCGTGCAAGAAGACCAAATGATAGGAAAACAACCGCGGGTCGTTCACTGGAAACTCGTGTGGCGTGGTATCGACCCGCACCCCAAGTTCGCTGGCAACGAGGCGTTGCAAGTTAGAAAGTGCGGCGGGGGCCACATTCCAGCCGCCGGTGTGTCGCAACTTGGCGATCGAAAGCTTACCGCGCGGCACGCGATCTTCTTTGCCTGGTTCTTTTCGTTGGGCGAGCAGTTCATCCTTGAATTTCAGCTCACGGTTGGTCGCATAGGCCAACACGTTGATACCGATGGCGTTCGCCGCGGCTACCTCGGCGCTGATCCGCGCATCCAATTGTTGTTCGCGACCAGAGCGGCTGAGTTCCCAGTAGCAGGAAAGATCTTCGGGACAGTAGACGACGCTCGTGCGACAGCCGACGTCGATGCCCCACAGGGGTCGCACCAACTCTGGGTCGACGCGTTCTTCAGCCCGCCACACGGCATGTTCAGGGGGGAGCAAGTGGAGACGATGTTCCGGTTCGGGAAACATCTCTTTCATCAGTGCGCGAAAACCGCGGTCGAACCCATCGCCGTCGCAACATGCTTCGGCAAAGATGAACCCGCCCCGGTCGATGTATTCGCGAAGCAGGTTGATCTGTCGTTTTGAAAACGCCGGCGCTTTGCGCCCATTCAAGAAGAGTACCGGCGATTGGAGAAGATCTTCGACATCTGCCTTGTCGTCACGGACCACTTGCCAGGTGAGCTTTTGATTCCACTTTCGCTCGGTGTACCGCGTAAGGTTGGCCACGTCGTTGCGATGGTGGTTCCAATCGTCCCGCGGTTCGTGTGCCAACTTGCCAATCAAAACCGGTCGCCGTCCCTTGGAAAGAAACAACAGCGCATAACTGGTGGCGATATGAGGATTCTTTTCGTCATTCCCTGGTCCTTTCCAGAACCCCGAGAGTCGATCTTGCCCGCGGATGAGGATGTCGGTGCCCTCGCGATACCAGTCGTGTCCGCCGATCAGGCGTTCAGCAGTCATGCGACCGACGCGTTCCAGGGCATACAGATAATAGAGCCACCATCCGGCGTTGCCACCGGCGTTCTTGCGGATCGTGAATCTCGAACCAAGCCATGCTAGTGCCCGATCGATTGTGGGGTCGTTCTTTCCTCGGGCGCAACACTGCACCTGCCCGTTGACAACCTGGGCGTCGCCCTCGCTCAATCGTCCGGAGGCGATGACATACGATGCGATTCCGGCACAGGTCATGCTTCCCGTGCCAGCGCCGCGTCTGCCCACTTGATAGCTCCACGATCCGTCGTTCGCCTGACCACGACTCCAATACTGCAATGCCAATCGCCACGTTTGGTTGCTAACGTTCACACCGGCATCTTCAGCCGCGTGCAGTGCGAGAATGGCGAACTGCGAGTTGGAGTTATCGGCGCCGCCACCTCCGCCACTTGGATACGACCATCCGCCAGCCATGCCTCCGCTTCGTACCTGTTTGCTTTCCAGCCACAAGGCGTTGCGGCGTATCAGCAGCAAATCGGCTTTCGGATCGGCTTCGCAGAGGACCATGGTTTGCAATGCGGTGGTGTAGGTCTTCTCCGGCTTGATCTTCCGCAGATATGTTAGCGCGCGTTGAATACTTGGGTCTTCGACGGGTACTCCTGAGTTGAGCAGTGCCAGGGTACATAGTGCCGTCACTCCCCCAGGTTGTGCGGGCCATTCAGACCAACTGCCGTTGCGAGATTGTTCGCGTTTGAGATAGCCAATGCCGCGCTCGATGGCTTGACGGACTTCTTGTGGATCGATGTCGGCAGCAGAGACCGTCTTGCTGCCGGTGACGAACAGCCCGATCAATAGCGCCCAAACCATCGCCCGTCGCAAGAGAGTCGCACCTTGTTGGTCGGGGCAGACAGGAGGTTGCGGCATCGATTGAAGTGGCGTGAAGAAAGCGAGTTGCGCACCACTGAGACGGCGAGTCCAATTGCCGCTCGCGCGGGCGAATGATAGAATCTCGTACCACATCTCGGAACCGCCGGCTAGTTGTCAATAAGCGAACGCTCTATACAGTCTCTCCGTAAACTCAAAGCAAGGCAAGGATACGCTCTTGGCTACCAAGCCCCGCAGTCTTGGAGATTTCCTACAGGAATTCAGCCAGCATCGTCGATTGATGCAGGATGAGTTGCAAAAGGTCATCATTGGTCAGGACGAAGTGATCGAGCAAATCTTCGCTGCCATCTTCACGCGTGGACACTGCCTGTTGGTCGGTGTGCCGGGGTTGGCGAAGACACTGATCGTCAGCACACTGGCAAGGATTCTCGATGTCCAGTTCAAGCGGATTCAGTTCACGCCCGACCTAATGCCCTCGGATATCACTGGTACCAACGTACTAGAAGAAGACGATCAGCGGCGTCGCCAATTTCGTTTTGTCGAAGGACCGGTATTCACGAACATTCTGTTGGCCGACGAGATCAATCGCACACCACCAAAGACCCAAGCGGCGTTGTTGCAGGCGATGCAAGAACGGCAGATTACGGTCGGGCAGAATACGTATGATTTGCCCGATCCATTTTTCACGATCGCCACGCAGAATCCGATCGAACAAGAGGGAACCTATCCACTGCCCGAGGCGCAGCTAGACCGGTTCATGTTCAGCATCAAGGTCGATTACCCTTCGCGTGACGAGGAAGAACAGATTCTGGCGACCACGACGCGAAACGAGAAGCCGGAAGTCAAGAAGGTGCTCACCGGTCGTGCGATTCTGAATCTACAGAAGCTGGTTGGTTCAGTGGCGGTCAGCGAGTATATCGTGAAGTATGTCGCATCCGTCGTGCGAGCGACCCGACCAGGTGACGAATCGACGCCCGAGTTCATGCGCGATCTGATCGAGTGGGGCGCCGGTCCACGTGCCGGGCAATATTTGATTCACGGCGGAAAAGCCATCGCCGCGATGGACGGTCGGTTTTCCGTGGCGATTGAAGACGTGAAGAAAATTGCCATTCCGGTGCTGCGACATCGTATTGCAACCAATTTTCAGGCACAAGCCGAAGGCGTGACGAACGAAGACATCATCGAGCGTCTGTTGAAGGAAATTCCCGAACCCGAAATTCCAAAGTTCGATTCTTAGCCTGGATTATTCGTGAACGCTGGGACGGCGATGCGGCGAATTTCGATGCTGCACCGTCTCCCACAAGCCAGCATCCCCGAGTCGCCACGATGTCGACCGCCGAAAAATATCTAAAGCCAGAAGTGATTCGCCAAATTGGGCGGCTCGATCTGCGCGCTCAATTCATTGCCAAAGGGTTCATGCAGGGCATGCACGCGAGCCCGTTCCATGGCTTCTCGGTCGAATTCAGCGAACATCGCAAGTACACCCCGGGCGACGATCCTCACGACATCGACTGGTTGGTGTACGCCCGAACGGACAAATACTACATCAAGAAGTTCGAGGCTGAAACGAATATCACCGGTTATCTGGTGATGGACCTCAGCCGTTCGATGGCCTACACGTACGAGCAACAGTTGTCGAAGTTTGACTACGGGGTTTGTCTGGCGGCGGCCCTGTGCTACTTGATGATCCATCAACAAGATCCAGTCGGGTTGGTCACGTTCGATACGAAGATTCGTGACAGCCTGCCACCGCGATCAAGGCGCTCGCAGCTTGGCGCGCTGTTGGCCTTGCTGGCCAACTTGAAGCCGACCGGGCAGACAGCCATCGCCGATTGCATGCACCAACTTGCCGCGATGTTGCATCATCGTAGCTTGGTAATGTTGTTCAGCGATTTGCTAGAAGACCCTGACGAGGTGATGAAGTCGTTGCAGCAGTTGCGGTATGGGGGTCACGATGTGATTCTGTTTCACATCCTCGACGCAGCCGAGGTGAACTTTCCTTTCTCTGGGATGGTCGAATTCGAGGATCCGGAGTCGAACGATACATTGAAGGTTGATGCAGACAGTTTCAGGTCCGACTATTTGGAAGAGCTGGCGGCCTTTCGCGAGAACTATCGCAAGCGGTGCTTTCAAAGCCGCATCGACTATGTGCCACTCGATACGAGCATGCAGTTTGACAAGGCGCTAACGGAGTATCTGGTCAATCGCCGGGTGAGGGGTTGAGGCGATGGACTTTGTCAATCCTGCATTGTTGGGCGGCGCGGTGCTGGCAGGTGTGCCGATCCTGTTGCATATGATCATGCGGCAAAAGCCGCGGCACCTAGAATTCCCGGCACTCCGTTTCATTCGCCAGCGCAAGGAATCGAACCGGCGTCGCATGCGATTGCGGCATTTGCTGCTGCTGGCGTTGCGCGTGGCGGCAATATGTCTCGTCGCGGCAGCCTTTGCCAGGCCCTCGATCAAGTCAACTGGTGGTATCGCCAACCAAGAGATGCCCGTCGCCGCGGCGATGGTCTTTGAAACGTCACCGCGGATGCTCTATCGACATGAGAACCGAACCCGATTGCAGCAGGCTCAGGACATCGCACAAGGGTTGCTTCCACAATTGCCTGCCGAAAGCGAAGTCGCGGTGTTCGAGTCGACCGCCGGCGCGGCAGTTTTCCAGGTCGATCTCTCGGCGGCAAAGCAACGCGTCGAGCGGCTGGACATCAGTTGGGTCGGACGACCACTCGGCAGTGCCATCGTCGATGCGTTGGGTTTGTTGGAGCGTAGCGCGTTGGAACGGAAAGAGATTTACATCTTCACCGATATGGCCCGGCAAGAATGGAACGTGGAGACCTCTGGTGAGTTATCACGCCTGCTTGAGCGTTTGGACGACGTAGGCATTTACTTAGTCGACGTGTCGCTCGATCGACCGCAAAACTATGCCTTGGACGAGCTTCGTCTGTCGAGTGAAATCTTGTCGAAACGGAGTACGTTGCGAATCGAAAGCCATGTGGATCGCCGTGGTGAAGCCGGGACGCGGAATGTCGAATTGTTTCTCGGTCGTGTTGGCAGCGAACCGAGCAAGCGGGGACAAAAGGATGTGGAGATTGCGGAAGACGGATCGCAGCCGGTCGAATTTCGATTGGGGGGACTCGACGAAGGGATTCACCAAGGATTCATTCGAATGGTAGGGCAAGACGGACTGGCGTTTGACGATGTCCGTTATTTCACGGTCGACGTACGACCGCCTTGGCGGGTGTTGATCGCCGCGGCGCCGCCCGTCGAACAGTCGGCACTGTTGCTGACCCAGGCGCTCGCGCCGGAAGGGTTTCGCAGTATCGGCCAATCGCGATTTGTGTGCGATGTGGTTGATTGGGATACGCTCGCTTCGGTGACGCTGGAGAACTACGCGGCTGTCTGCCTGCTCGACCCGCCACCCTTACAAAACAGCATGTGGGCGCAGCTTGAAGCCTATGCGAGTAGTGGAAATGGAGTTGCCGTGATTCTTGGCGCGGCAGCACAGCCGATCGATCGCTTTAACACGCCGGCAGCTTTGTCGCTGCTGCCCGCGCCACTGTTGCGGCAGGGGCGATGGCCTGAAGGTGATTTGTTTCTGGCTCCCAACAACTATCAGCATCCCGTGCTGGCCAAACTGCAAGGGATGCAAGACTCCGTTCCCTGGGAGGCCTATCCCGTGTATCGCACGTGGCAGTTGGGCAACTTGCAAGACGGCGCGTCGCAGGTCATCGCGTTGAATAAGAATGGTGGAGTCTTGTTCGAGCGTCCTATCGGTCGCGGTCGGGCAATGACACTGACGACGTCACTGTCGTATGAACCTGGGGCGACCAACTGGAACGAACTGCTTGGATTTGAAGCGTGGCCGTTTTTTGTTGTGACCAACGAAATGATGCTCTACTTGGTGGGAAGCGCGGACAGCCGGCTGAACTATTTGCTGGGTCAAACCGCCACCATTCGTAACGAGGGCGATCAGCCTGTTTCCACGTTCGTGTTGACGAATCCCGAGGGCGAACGGTTCCGCCGCACGAGTGACTCGCGGGACCAAACGATTGTCGTGACTGCCGCCGAGTGGCCAGGGCACTATCGTATTCAATCGGGTGGTACGCGCGGCGGGGTCGATCGAGGGTTCAGCGTGAATGTTCCGCTGGAGAGCAGCGATCTCTCTCGCATCGACGCCGAAGAACTACAAGAAATTTTTGGCGAACGAGCGTTTCTCACGGCCCGAAATCAAGAGGAACTTGTACGGATTCAGGGGCAAGGTCGGGTGGGACGAGAGCTGTTCGGCTTTCTGATCGTACTCGCCGCCATGGTGCTGGCGGGAGAGCATTTCCTGGCCAATCGGTTTTATCGTACGGCGTCTTCGAAAGAAGCATAGATCGGAAGGAAACTGAGACGATGCGTCTGGCGTGGTCGCCCGTGGGTGGGCTGTTGCTCGTGATCCTGATCGCCTTTGCGTTGGTGGCGGTGATGATCATGGTGCGCCCGTCGTTGTCTAGCACGACCGTGGCTCGCCGTCGCATTTTATTGGGCTTAAAGCTGGCGGCTGTCGTGTTGGTCATCCTGGCCATGCTTCGTCCAACCATCGTACACACGTCGACCAAGAAGCAATCGGCAACATTGGTGATCTTGTGCGATCAATCGCGGAGCATGTCGGTGTCTGACGCGCCGAATAATCAAACTCGCTGGGAGTCGCTCCGTGAAGTGTTGGCGGAAGCCACGCCCACACTGCAAGAGCTGGCCGAGGATTTGGAAGTGCGAATCTACACGTTCGACGTTGAGCCCCATGCCGTGGCGTGGGAAGCCGACGCGAGCATCGAAATGCCCGAGGTGCCCGAGGGACGGCAAACGGCCATTGGATCGGTGGTGCAGGATGTGTTGCGATTGGAAGAAGGAAAACGGCTGGCTGGCGTGATCTTGCTTTCCGATGGGGCACAGCGAGCCTACGCTCCACGCGATGTGCCGGCACAGCTCGTCGCGCGGCAACTTTACGATCGCGGATATCCACTGCATACCGTGACCTTTGGACAAGCACGAGGGCTGGGGCAGGTCCGCGACGTGGCACTTCGTGAGTTGCTGGTGAATCAAACCGTTTTCGTCAAAAATCAGTTGGCCGTGGTGGGCACCGCAATGCTGGCAGGCTTCGCCGATCAAGAGGTGCCCGTCGAATTGCTCTTTGAAACCGGCACCGGCGAAATGAAACGGGTCGGTCGCACGGAACTGCGACCGCGTGAATCGGGCGAGTTCATGCGCGTTGAACTGAGTTACGCGCCGCAACTGCCGGGCGAATACAAGCTGACACTGAAATCGATTCCGCAACCGGGTGAATTGATCACGACCAACAACGAATTGAGCACGTTTGTCACGGTGCTCTCAGGCGGCCTGAATGTGTTGTACTTGGAAGGCGCGTTAAGGCCCGAGCAGAAGTTCATGCGACAATCGCTCGATTCGTCCCCCGACATTCTGGTGGACTATCTACGGATCGACGCCCAGCAACCGTCGACCCGACCGAGCGACTTGGCCGAGCGATTCGCGCCTGGTCGCTACGACGTCTATTTGATCGGCGATTTGGATGCCTCGGCCCTGAAGAGCGAGGAGATGGAACTGCTTCGCGATACCGTGCGACAGGGTGCGGGGCTGATGATGATCGGCGGGATCCATAGTTTCGGGGCAGGACAATACGCGCGTACTCCGCTGGCCGATGTGTTGCCGGTGCAGATGGATCCGCTGGAACGACAACCGTTTGATGAGCCCATTCGGGCCGATTTGCACTTATCGTCTCCGCCCAAGATGGTTCCAACGCGGATGGGCGAACGACATTTCGTCATGTTGCTGGACGAGCCCTCGAAAAACGAGAGCGTTTGGCAGGCGCTGCCGCCGTTGGACGGAGCGAATCGATTCACACGCATTGGGCCACGTGCAATCGTGCTTGCGGAAAGCACCGGCGGCGATCCGCTGCTCGTGGCGGGAGACTATGGCGAAGGCCGGACGATGGCGTTCGCCGGTGACTCGACCTGGCGGTGGCGAATGCAAGGTTTCGATGTGGCCCATCGCCGCTTTTGGCGACAAACGGTCCTCTGGTTGGCTCATCGTGAAAACAAGCAGGAAGGAAACGTGTGGGTGAAACTGCCTCGCCGGAGGTACGCACCGGGCGAGCGCGTGGAAATCATCGTGGGGGCCCAATCAGCCCAAGGGCAGCCAATCACCGATGCAACGTTCGACGTGCAGGTCTTCGCGCCGGATAAAAAGAAATCCACCGTGCCGGTCTATACTGGCGGCGACGCGAAGGAAGGCGCGTTTGCCGATGGTCGTTTGCCGGGCGATTACACCGTGTCGGTAACCGCAACGTCGGTCGACGGTCAGTCGTTGGGCACCGCGCGGGCAAGGTTTCTCGTCTGGGACAAGGATCTGGAATTAGACAACCCGGCCGCGGATGTGGGGACGATGACCAATCTGGCAGCCACCGCCGGGGGTGAATCGGTTTCGCCCGAGGAGTTGACGAGTCTGTTGGAACGGATCAGAAATCAGCCGCTCAACCTGGAGGTCGAGGTGTTGACCAAGGTGACCCTGTGGGATGGATGGCCGCTATTTTTTCTGTTGACCGGTTGTCTCATGGTCGAATGGTTCTTGCGAAAACGCTGGGGCTTGGTGTAGCGAACGTTTACCCTTGATCCGCGACTATCTTCATGGATCATCCCTGGCTAGTGGCGAAAATGCCAAGCGTGTTGTGCATAGCGTTCGTCCATTAGTCGACGTACTTCTTCGCGTGGCCAATGCGTTCTTTGCGATTGCGGTTGCCACGCGGCGATCAGCGCATCGCGTAGCTGAGCTGCCGTGGCGTCGATGTTCTTCACGAATTGTGCGTGGTCGCGACCGGCACGGTAGTCGGGTTCGCGCGGAGGTCGCTTGAGCAAATTCGCGATCAACGCAGGCGAAACGTCGTACAACAACGTGCCATGGTAGAGCAAGTGTGTTTGCTTCACCCGCATGCTGTTGCCAGAGAATTTGAGGTTGTTGACGGCCAGATCGCTGGTGCCCTGTTGCGATGTGCCGGGAGAAAGTCGCTGGAGAGCAGCCGCGTTGGTGCCGAGCACGGTGCGATGGGCTTCATCGAGCGCGGCAAGAGATGGGCGAAGTTGAAGACTTAGTACCAGCGAATACATGAGGCATCCCGGACCTGCAACGATCGTTCCGCCGCCACTGGACCGGCGAACCACCGCGACGCCCATCTGATCGCACGCCTCGATATTCACTTCATCGCCAACGCGCGATGAGCGACCAACCACGACCGCCACCTGAGATGGCTCCCAAAGTCGCAGCACTTCGCAAGGTCTCTCGCCTTTGTCCGCCTCGTTGAGCAACGCCTCGTCGAGCGCTAGGTCTTCAGCAATGCTGTCCATTGTCAGATCGAGCAACTGCATTTGGCGATTGTCCCAGCGATAAGAGGATTTGCGGTACGACCCTGGGAGTATAGGGATTCACCGGGCATGCCCGCGAAACTGGTTTTCGTAGGCATCCCTCAAGAAGCTTGCCTGGACCCAAACTGGGGGGTGGCAATGAAGTTACCGCCGGATGGCAGGGGGCGTGAACGAAATTGGGAATTGCAGACGACGGGTGTTCGGCTAGCGGCTGAAAAATCTTCAGTCAAACTAGAAATTTATAAGCCCTATCTGTCACATGATTTACGGAGAATACTTCCGGCGATGTTAAACTTTTCTGTTTGCAGACACGCAAATTGTCCGCCACACTCGATTGGTACGCTGAAAAGCTCTTTTCACACTCAGCGACGGCCGTTTCGGTCAAGAGGAATCACCTAATCGTGGGGGGTTCTCCGATGGCTGTCATTTTTCAATGCGGATAAAACGCCATGAAGATTGTGCTTAGTGTTGTGTCGTCTGTCGTGTTGCTCGGATTGGTCCCGGCGCGGGTTACCGAAGCCCACGAGTTGTGCTCGTCGTGCCAGACCTATCGGCTTCAAGTTGAGACCGTCTACGAAGAGCACCAAGTTACCGCGTACCGCATTGAGCACGAACTGCAGTACGAAGAGCATCGGGTGACACGGTATCGCCCGGTGGTTGAGACTGAAATGCGAGAGCGTCGCTACACCGTTGCTCGACAGGTTGCCGAAACCTCGGAGCGCGAACAGCGTTACACCGTTCGCCGACCGGTTTGGGAAACCGAGATGCGAGACACCAGCTACACCACGTTGCGTTATGTAACCGAGACCCACGAGCGCGAAGAGCGGTACACCGTGAATCGCCCCGTTTGGGAAACTCACGAACGTGAAGAACGCTACACCGTCCGTCGTCAGGTCATTGAGACCAGCGAGCGGGAAGAGTGCTACACCGTGATGCGTCCTGTCACAACCTATCGCACGAATTATGTTGACCAAGGTTGTTACGAGAACCAAGTGGTTCATCATCCGGGTCGAATCTGTCACAAGTTGCGATGTGTGCCCGGTGGCTGTGCCACGGATCCTGTTACGGGAGTCTCGACTTTCTACCGCGGCGGGCTGTCGTGGGTTCCGGTTCAAGGTCCTGGTCGCACCGATGTCCATCGCGTGTGGCGCCCGAATGTTGTTGCGCAACAGGTTCCCGTAACCGTGATGCAGCCGCAGAGGATGGTTCGCAAGGTTCCTGTACAGACATGTCGTTACGTCGATGAGCAGATGGTTCGCAAGGTGCCCTATCAAGTTTGCCGCATGGTTTGCGAACAACATGTTCGTAAGGTGCCGTACACCGTGCAGCGACCTGTCTACGAGCGGGTCGAGCGACAGACCCCCGTGCAGACTTGTCGCTGGGTCGAAGAGCAGGTCGTGCAGAAGATTCCGGTGACCACCTACCGCACGGTTTGCGAAGAGCGGGTCGAACAGATCCCCGTGCGAGTTTGCCGACTCGAAGCCTACGAAGAGACGGTTCGCGTTCCACGATGTGTCGAAAAGCGAATTCCGATGCCCTACGTGCATCGTGTGCCGCGCACCATCGTGCATCGCATTCCGCTGGACGCCTGCGGGAACGACTTGATGATTCCGAGCACCGCCATCCCCAGCGTCATTGCTCCGAACACGTTCACCCCTGGCACGAGTTTGCCCCAATCACCGCCAGCCTCGAACAAACCAACACCCGCCGAACCACCGGTTGAGCCGGAAGCCCCGGAGGTTCCAGAGGATGGGGGCGCCGCCGAACAGCCTTCGTTGACCGACGAAGAGGCGGGGTCGATTCCTGGTCCTAAGGACGAAGAAGAAGCCCCAGGCGCTCCCGATGGGGGCACGCTGTAATCGACAGGTGATCCCAATCGGGTTCGCAAGGTTGCGGCGATGGTGGAAATTTGGTCCCGGCCGGCGACAAACCGGTGGCACCTCGTTTATCATGATGGCTACGCTTCAAGGACGATCCGCGAGTTACCGCCATCATGTCCTCAAGACCCTCCCATCGTGCCGTGTGCGAGAACCCGAACACCGAGCGGGAACCACTGCGCGATCGCAACGTGGCGCTTGTTGGCAAATTGGCAGGCATGTCCCGGCGCGACGCGAAAGCGCGGCTGCGGGCAGCCGGTGCCGTGCCGGTCGATCTTCTCGACGATTCGGTCGATCTGGCGATTGTGGGAGAGCAGGATCTTGTACTCAGTGATGCCCCTGCCATGGCCGAGTTGTTCGACGGTGTCGCGCGTGAAGCGGCCGACGAGGGGCGACTGGAAGTCATCAGTGAAACCGAATTGTGGCACCGGCTAGGGTTGATCGATACCGATCAGGACATTCGCCGACTCTACACACCAGCGATGTTGGCCGAACTCTTGGGTGTATCCGTCGCCATTGTGCGCCGGTGGCATCGCCGGGGGTTGATTCGCCCAGTTCGCGAAGTACATAAATTGCCGTACTTCGACTATCAGGAAGTGACCACGGCGCGACGCTTGGCTTCGCTGCTGGCCGCGGGGGTGTCGCCGCAGCGATTGGAACGACAGCTTGATCGGTTGCGGCAGTGGTTGCCCGATGCCGAACGTTCGTTGGCGCAGTTGTCGGTCATCGTCGAAGGAAAGCAAATCTTGCTCCGTCAAGGCGATGGCCTGGTTGACACGGGCGGTCAACTGCGACTGAACTTCGATGCCACCGACGACGTCGCTTCTGAATCGGATGCCCTTACGGTCCCTGAGGTGTTTGAGGAACCGACGGTGTTGCCGACCGATGCTCCGGTTGTCTCGGCGATGCCCAGTGAACTTGTCGAACAAGCGGCTGATTACGAAGACCGCGGCGACTTGAAGTTGGCCGCCGAGCTTTACCGGGCAGCCCTGGCCGCCGGCGGGCCAAAGGCCGAAATTTGTTTTCTGTTGGCCGAAGTGTTGTACCGCATGGGCGATGTCGCTGGCGCGCGCGAACGATACTACGCAGCGGTTGAACTTGATGAAGATCTGATCGAAGCCAGAAACAACCTCGGTTGCGTTCTCATGGAAATCGGCGAAACGGAACTGGCGACGGCGGCGTTTGAGGGGGCGCTCCATCATCATGAGGACTACGCGGACGCCCATTATCATCTGGCCGAGGCCCTCGATCAGACTGGCCATGCGGAGAAGGCCGCCACTCATTGGCAAGCCTTCTTGAAGCTTGCTCCTGATAGCCCCTGGGCAGACAAGGCTCGAAGCCGGGTTGGTGATGACGCACGCTCGTCGTAGCCCCGCGGAAGAGACCACTGCCCGCCGATTTATTGGCCCAAGTGACGATCCGCGGACCAGCGGCAACTCATGGGTAACGACGGGGTCCACATGATGGTTCACGGACAGGGGGCTGTGTACCGCGATCCGTTTCTCGTGCAGTCGAATCATTCAGTTGGCTGTGGGTCTACGCAAGATTTACCGTTTTTCAGGGGTCGGTGGTGAACAAAGCGTGGGCACCAGCGGCGATGTGGCCTTGAAAACCAACGATCAAGGCTTATCCTGCAAGCTGCTATTTTCGCTCGATGCGCTCGCAAGGAGCAAGGAGTCCGTTCGACCAGACCGCGAAAATCTCACGACACCGTTCGTACATTCGCTGCACGGAAGCGGTCGCCGAAACCTCGCGGGGCGCAAGCCATGAGTCGTATCCTTTATCAGTGGGACTTGCCACCGACGACGTGGGTCTACATCTCGTCGTTGATGCTGGTGGCGATTTTCTTCAAGTTCAGTCGGGTGTGGAGCGTTCGCAACTTCGACTTGCTTGCGCTCATCGCGTTCGCCCCTGGCCTATTGCTACTGGACCAAGGCGGCGACCTCGAACAGCTTGGCTACCACTGGCTGTTCATCGCTAGCGGGCTTTATTTCTTGCGTCTGCTGATCGATCCATTGATGCTGCGACGACCACTGCTCGAACCGAACCTATCGGTCGGCGGGTTGGCGTTTATGTGCGTTTCGCTGCTTGTGTTTCTGATGGCCAACGTTGTCACAAGCAATTTGACCGAAAGAGACTTGGATGGTGCTCGGAGACTTGATCAGATTTTAGCGCGTGAAGATGTTGCCGCGGACGAGGCGTCGTTGTCGCAACATGGCCCTGGCTATCCTCTGTTGCACCTGTTGCCGACGGTCTCTAGTCGGGCATTGGTTCAGGTTGATGAAGCACTGCCGGCCGATGAAAGCGAGATGCTCGTTCATACGGCCACGGCACGCACCATGGCCATCCTCTCGCATCTCGCCATTGCCTTGGGCTTGGTGCTCATTGGGTATCGGCATTTCAAGAATATCAACGCGGGGCTTTCCAGCGCGGGAGTTTATTTGCTGCTGCCATACACGGCCCAAATGGTTGGCAGCGTCGATCATGTCTTGCCGGCGGCGCTGTTGGTTTGGGCCGTGGCGCTGTATCGATTTCCGCTGTTCTCGGGAATGCTGCTCGGGCTGGCGGCTGGAACGATTTACTATCCCATCTTTCTAGTGCCGCTGTGGATGGGCTTCTATTGGCAGCGGGGGTTGTGGCGATTTATCACGGGTGTCTGCTCCACACTATTGCTCGTCGTGGCATCGTTGGCGTTGACGAGTGCGTCACTCGATAGTTTTCTCGAACAACTAAGGCAGATGTTCGGCTGGACTAGCCTTATGATGAGCGGTGCTGACGGCTTTTGGAGCAGCAATCAAAGCGACTATCGCATCCCGGTTCTAGCGGCATTCGTCGCGTTTTCGTTCGGGCTGGTTCTCTGGCCGGTGCAGAAGAATCTCGGCACTTTGTTGAGCGGTTCGGCTGCGGTAATGCTCGGAACGCAATTCTGGCACACACCACAAGGCGGCACGTATATGGCGTGGTATTTGCCACTCCTGCTGCTGACCGTATTCCGCCCAAACTTAGAAGATCGCGTGGCGCTGTCGGTGCTTGGCGGATCGTGGTTTCGTGAGAAACGGCCCCGCGACATCGGAACCGTTGATCGCGCCGCGTGACGCTTCACTTGCTATGCGTCCGGAAAATCGCTCGGATGCACTCCCAGGTTAACGATGCTACAGCCCAAGATCGGGTTGAGTTCAAGTTCGAGGGCCTGCTGGAACAGTTCAGGGCTCTCGCTTCCGGGGTTGAGCCACAGCTCCTCGCAGCCCTTGGCGGCGATTTGTTCCAAGACCTGCATGCCGAGGGCGGGGATCACATACATGCTGACGCGATTCAGGTTGTCGGCAGGCACCTCTTCCATGGAGCGATAGACGGTCTGTCCCTCGATTTCGCCGCCACGTGGATTCACCGGGAAGACTTGCCAGCCGCACTGTAAATGTGCGCGGAGCGATTTGTTGCCAAACTTCGCGCGATTGGCGCTGCTGCCCACAATGACCACGGTGGGTTTGGACATGCTTTCTCAATGTGGATTGAGGAGTACCGAGGATCAGTCGCGGCGGGCGTTGATGCTCTCGGTACGTTTCCGCGAGGCGAGCCAGTGCTTCCACTGCCGCTGATCGAAGTCGAAATTTTCCTTCGTCAGGCCGATCAGCGCGTCGAGCACTTCGGGATTCCGCAAGGTGCGAATCACAATCTTGGGGCCACCTCCGCCGGCCGTGAACGTACCGCCGCCACCCAGTCCACCAGGGTTTTGTCCGGTCGGATCGAAGGTCGACGTCATGGTGTCGGGCGACCGACCGTCATCGTAACGATACTTATGCGTTGTCCACAGGGCATCGATGAGTGCCGGCACGGCGGCCACATGCCCTATGCTTTCCAAGCCGACGGCCGCGCGGTTCACCACGTAGTTGTCTTTGCTTTGTAGGGCTTCGATATACCGCGTGACGATTTCCGGTTGTTTGTCTCTCGCAAGATATTCCAGCGCGGAAATCCGTAGTTCTTCGTCATCGTCTTTGAGAGAACGGTCGACGAGAATCGCGTTGGCGCGCGGTGTGCCTATCTTCGCCAAGGCGGTCAGATAGAGCGAGCGGATGTTGATATTCGGCTCTTCCGCGATCCGCTCATCGATCGCACGGGTGGCGAACGGATCGCTGATCGATCGAATGTTCTCGGCCGCCTGTTCGGCCTTGCCGCCGTCGAGCCACGCGCGCCAGCGTTTGATTTTCCGCATCCATTCTTTTTCAGCAAGCTCTCTCTTGCGTCGTTCCTCTTGCAATTGTTTCTCTTGTGGCATGACCCATCGATTGCCGTGGCGGACCATGCCGCGCTCTTGCATCCGTTGTGTTCGGGTAAGCCAGCGGTCGCCGACGCGCTGGTAACCAAGAACGTTCCGGGCTTGAGCGTGATCGGGATCGAATTCCAAAATGCGACGCAGATGCACTTCGCGCTGGTTTCTGAGAAAGTTCTCGCGGCACCATTCGGCCAATTGCCAGTGCCCGTCCACCGTGTCAGGGTAGTCGCCCTTGATTTTTTCGTATTCGATCTCACTGGGAAGTTGGTGGACGACTTTCACGACCTGAGCCTTCGCGAGAGTAACTCGACCCAGCGACGTTTGAATGACGAATCGTGGACTCTCCGCGGTGGGTTTTTCAACGATCTCGCCGGAAACCTGTCCACCGCCACTGAGGACAAAGACCTCAGCGGTCGCGAGACCCATGGAAGAAAGGATCGCGATCGTGAACGTTGCTGCCAGCAATGTGTGGCGGATTCGAGTTTCTTGGAGAAGACGAGAATTCATCGGGCCTCCCCTCCGGTGAAGTTCAAGCGTCCGCGGTCGGTGCCGGGAAGAGCGACGATCGCAAAACAAGGCCAACTCATCTAGTATACGAGAGACCAGCATCGCGGGCCACTTTTCGGCGATCCGTCCTGCCAGCCATCCAAGAATATGGGGCGCAAAGATCGAGTCGCGTGCCGATTATTCGGAGAGCAACGAGCGAATGAACCAAACTGTCGAGCAGCACAAGTCTGTCGCACCCACGGAATTGGGGTGTGCCGTGGTCACGGTGAGTGATACGCGGACCCTGGAGACGGATACGGGCGGAGAAGCTTTGTGCAACGGGATTACTGCCGCGGGGCATCGGGTCATCGAGCGGAAGATTATTCCCGATGACCCGGCACCGATGCGGCCACTGATCATAGCCCTGGCCAATCGAGACGACGTCGACGCAATCTTGCTCACCGGAGGCACGGGGATTAGCCGTCGCGACCAGACTTTCGAAACGATTGCAGGCTTGTTAACCAAGCACTTGCCTGGCTACGGCGAACTGTTTCGGTGGCTGAGCTATCAAGACATCGGTTCGGCCACGATTCTGAGTCGCACAATCGGCGGTTTGTTGGGCACGACCGTCGTGTTAACGATGCCCGGTTCGCCGAAAGCGGTGCATTTGGCTGTCGAGAAAATCATCGTGCCTGAACTCCCCCACCTCGTCCGCGAAGCCCGCCGTTAGACAGCATCGCCTATGTGTTCTTGTGATCAAGCTTTCCCTGCTTGCAGTGGATAAGTGTGAAGAACTGGACTGCGATTGCGCAGGGACGAAATCACGAAGTCCACGATGGACTTTCAATCGTGGCTGGCCGATGACATTTCTGAGGGGTGTCCTCTAGGAATCGTTTTCGGATTCCGGATGCTAGACGAGCTAGCAGGAACACTCGACATCGTACACGCTCGCGGTGCGTCAGCAGGTGCAAGCGGTCTAGAGTAGCGGCACCGCTGCCGCTATGCTTTGCGGCCTGCGGGAAACTCGCGATCGATCTCTGATTTCGTGTCGCGATGGATGCGACAGCACAACGCAAGCCATGGAGGGCTGCTGTGAAGAAGCTCTATGCTCCGGCGACCTTAATCGCACTGGTCGTTGCAGGGTTCCTCTTTCTGCAACGATTTGAAATCGAGGGGCTCGATCAACTCGACATTCGCCCGCGCGAAGGTGGAGGAATGTCGTGGTCGGGGTCGACATCACCTGATTCCGCGGTTGGGTCACCGGGCGACAGCATTACGATCGCCTCGTTCAACATTCAGGTGTTTGGCCAAAGCAAATTGAACAAGCCTCGCGCGATGGAGGTCTTGGCTCAAATCGTGCGTCGGTTCGATGTCGTGGCGATCCAGGAAGTCCGCTCCGCGCGGCAAGATGTTCTGCCCCGATTCGTCGAGCTGATCAATGCCGATGGGTCGCAGTATGACTTTGCGATTGGCGAGCGGCTGGGGCGAACATCGAGCAAAGAGCAATATGCCTTCGTCTTCAATACGGCGACCATTGAAATCGACCGCTCGGCCATGTACACGGTTGGCGACCCTGATGATTTGTTGCACCGCGAGCCGACCGTGGCGTCGTTCCGTACACGGGGACCAGCGACGGACGAGGCCTTTACGTTCACACTCGTCAATATCCATACCGACCCCGAC
Source organism: uncultured Planctomycetaceae bacterium (assembly GCA_964576465.1). Lineage (GTDB taxonomy): Bacteria > Planctomycetota > Planctomycetia > Pirellulales > JAEUIK01 > CAZNXE01. The sequence continues at coordinate 30,038 of CAZNXE010000005.1, read as the reverse complement.
GAAGTCGATATGGAGGTCGATGCGCTGGACAATGTAGTACAAGCCGTGCGGGCCGACGGTCGCGGCGAGGATGACATCATCTTGCTGGGCGATCTAAACGCTGACGAAAACTCGTTCGGCGAATTGGGCCGCTTGGCCGACATCTATTGGGTGATCGCCGGGGTGCCGACGAATACTCGTGGCACCAAGACCTATGACAATCTCCTGTTCTTCACACGCGCC
>CAZNXE010000005.1:7242-29806 GCA_964576465.1 uncultured Planctomycetaceae bacterium | reverse complement strand
TCAACGGGCGTAGCGGTGTGCTCAACTTTCAGGAGGAGTTCGGCCTGACGCGCGACGAAGCATTGGAAGTGTCGGACCACTTTCCCGTGTGGGGTGAATTCGACATTCGCGAAGGGGGTCAACCCAACCGACTTGCCGCCCGCCGCGATCGTACGCCGCGATGAACGTCGATGGTGGAGAACATCATTCTTTTTGGATTCGCGTTCAGCGAGTTGAAATCAGGCCACGCCTTCTACTAAGATTCATCCGAGCGTGGTGAGAGCGGCAGAACACTGAGTCGCCCAGTATCGCCAACCGATTGGGTTGGCCGCGATGGGGCAGCGTTCTGAAGCGCAACCAGCACGGGGTTTCCGGCGAGCCTGGCAGTAATAGCAGGTTTCATCAAGAGCCCGTCAACGAGTCATTCTCGTTGGCGGGCTCTTTTCGTTTGGTAGCTCCAGCAAGTTATGGTCGCGCGACATCTTCCACTGCGCGATCGGTAGCCAAAAACAAGATTCTTCAGCCCGCGAGGTGTGTGATGGCCGGTGAGTTGCAGAACGAACTCTATGAAGCGTATCGAACCCGAGACCGTGGCCGTCTGATCGCCGCGATCCGCAAGATGCTGGACCTCTTTCAGGCAATCGACGTGGACAAGATCCGGGGAATCCTGGAATCGATCGACATCGATCGGATCGTGGAGTTGATCACTCTCGTTGGCGGATTATTCGGCGGTTCGCAGAGGGCGGCGGCTGAATCGAAGCCGGCGTTGGACCTGCATCAGTGCGTGGCTGAAGCGAAGGCCCAACAGGGAAGTGTCTCGGCGCAGGCAATCAACATCGCGGCCATCGTCGCGATCATTCGGCTGATTCTTTCGATCGTGGGCCGACTTCGCGGCGAGGAAACCGAGGTCTAGCATGCCATACCCCATCCACAAACTACCACCGTACTCTGTCCAGGAAGTCATCGTCGCACTCAGCGAAACGGTTGACTGGTCGCTCTCGTTGTATGGCGTGCCCGATCAGTGGCAGCGTAGCAAGGGTGCCGGCGTGCGGGTGGCGGTTTTGGATACCGGAATCGACGCTAGCCATCCCGATTTGGCAACCGCGATTGACGATGCTCGAGACTTCACACGCTCAAGAGTTGGGCCGATCGATATGAACGGGCACGGTACGCATACGGCGGGGACGATTGGAGCCCGGCAGAATGCAATCGGCGTGGTCGGTGTCGCCCCGGAATGCCGCTTGCTCGTTGGCAAGGTGCTTGGGGATTCGGGATCGGGCGATGGGGTGGGTGTCGCGGCTGGAATTGATTGGGCCGCTGACAGTGGGGCGGATGTGATTTCGATGTCGCTCGGTTCGCCGGCATCGGATGAGCGGATCGCTTTGGCCATCGAACGGGCCGTGAACAAGGGCGTGTTCGTCATCGCTGCCGCGGGGAACACGGGACGTCAAGACGATGTGAATTTTCCCGCCCGTTGGAAAGGCCGCCCGAATCTCGCACGGGATTCGATCGCCGTGGCGGCGGTTGATCGGGAGGGTCGAGTTGCCCGGTTCTCCAGTCGTGGCCCCGAGGTGGACATCGCAGCTCCGGGCGTCGATATCACGTCGACGTACAAAGGCGGAGGGTACGCAAAACTCTCGGGCACGTCGATGGCCACTCCCTTCGTGGCCGGCGTCGTCGCACTGACCGTGGCGATTCATCGCGAGACGCTCAATCCGAAAACCCCGCTGCGAACGATGGCACAGTTACGCGAGCATCTTTCGCGGACAGCTCGCGACGCAGGAAAGATCGGCCAGGACAATGAATATGGTTCGGGGCTGATCGATCCGGGTTCGATGCTGGCTCGCTCCGATGGTGGCGACGGACAGTCCCCGTTGATCAGTTTTGCGGGTGTGGAAATCTACGCACCGGCGCGGTCTGGTGATCTTGTAAGTCTGGATATCAATGCTGCGAACGATCAAGGGTAAATGGATGGTTGCCACGGTTCTTGCCGTGTCGCTGTTGTTGGGGTCGACGCCTGCCACCGAGGTGGCCGCGGCGGTTGCCGATCTGCGTGCAATGCCACCTGTCGTGCAACAGCACACGCGCTACTTGTCGGTCTACAACGTTCCGCTGGAAGAGCGTGACGACGTGATGGCCGCCGTATCGTACACGTTGAATGCAGTGAGCCGTTCACCACTGATTGTCCGGCCGGTGTGGATTGAAGAGTCGAACCTTATTCGGTGGTCTTTGCTGGCCTACGCACCTCAGGCCGACGACCTTGCAATGCTTTCCGCGGCCTACGAGGCGCTGGCCAGCGAAGACCCCTATTGGCACCTGCGAACGGAGGTGCTTGACCCCAACACGGGCAAGCGTCGGACCGTGTTTACCGATGGAGGCTGGGCCGGATTGGAAGCGGCGGCCGAACTCCGCCAGCGGACCGGCTCCGGTGGGGCGCTGTTGCGAGCTGATTGGTTCGTGGCGAAGGTGTCCGCACCGTCGCACTACTACGCGTTTGCCAACATCCCCAAAACACGCCAAAAGTTCTTTGAGCAGCTTGGCGTTGACTTGACGACAATCGACAGAATTGCAGCCGACGAGGGCGCGAATTTGTTTCGCTCGGGCGTGACTAAAAAAGTACGACGCCTGGTCCGGCGACAGGGTCCGCTGGGTGGCGTGTGGGAAACCTACGACGTCGCTTTCAGCACGCCTGAGCGTGATCCGTTTCGCAACCCGTTCGACTTTACGTATGACGCCGGCGAGCATATCGCGGCCAAAGCCAATGGGCTGCACTCCTTCGCCCTGTACAACGCCAAGGGCGAACGGGCAGACAGCGTGCCCGATGTGATCGCCAAAGACGATAGCGATCCGCATGGCGATGGTGTGCTGGTGCCAATGATCTCGTGCGTCCGCTGCCATGTGGGTTGCGATGGGTTGCATGGATTCGTCAACGACCAACGACGGCTGCTTGATGCGGGGGCTCGCGTGGCGACCGACACGCCGCAGCGTGCTTATCGACTGGAGCAATTCTATCGGGCGAAACGACTCGACCGCCAGTTACCCCGAGATCGCGAGGACTATGCGGCGGCCGTGCGAGAAGCGACCGGCGTGGGACCGGATGAGGCCGCCGAAGCGATCGCGAGGGTTTATCGCCGCCAGGTGTTCAACATCGTAACACCCGCGATGGCGGCGCGTGAGTTGTGTCGCACGGACTTATCACCGCTGGTTGCCAGTAACGATCCGGTGTTGCTGGCGTTGGTTGCGGGACTGAGCGTGCAAAGGGATCAATGGGAGGCGTCGTTCGGTGAAGCGGCGCTCCTGACTTGGAGGAAACAGAAATGAAAGAACTACAGACACTTGTCGTGGCCGTTAGCGTGGCATGGTTTTCTTGTGAGCTAGCCGATGCTGGACCAATCTGCAACAGCGTGCGAACCCAATCGATCGTTGTCCAGCGGAACATCGTCGTGCAGAACGGATTCGCCGTCGTGCCGTTCGCGGTTCCCGTGGCGGTGCCGGTGGCTACGGTGAATGTCCCGACGGTGTTGTATTCATTCGACGCGAATCGTGGTTACCAGCAATCACACCAGACACACAATGCCGACAGGTCAGGTTTTACAGAACCAAGGTCGAGGGACGAGGGCTCTGAACACTGGACTTCTGACTCTCGTCCCTCGGCTGTCGTTCTCAAGTGTGCCAAGTGTCACAGCGGCGAGGCTCCCAAGGCGGGGCTCGATCTGTCGAAGTCCGCGGCACTGACGACCAAGCAGCGGCTGGCGGCCGTGGCTCGTGTGGTTAGTGATGATCCCGAGGAACGAATGCCCAAGGGCAGCACGTTGTCTCCGACAGAAATTGGCAACGTGCTGCAGGAGCTTTCGCGGTCGGAGTGATGCTCGAAGTGTGTTGTGGTTGTCGCCAACAGTTGGCGTGCTTTGTTTCCAAAAACGAGAAAGGTAGGTGATTCAGATGCGTGGAATATGGTTCGCGGTTGTGGCCCTGACAGGGCTAGTGATGGAGAGTGGTCAGCAATTGCAGGCTTGTGATGTTGCGCTTCGTGCGAGTTGCACGACGGCAACGGCTGTGCAAGTTCAATCTCAGGCGGTAGTGCTGCATGCCGCACCGGTCGTCGTGCAGTCGGTCGTGCCACTGCAACAGCAGGTGTTTGTTCAGCAACATGCCGTAGCGGTGCAAGCCTTTGCCGCGCCGGTCGTGGTTCAACAGCATTGCGTGAATGGCTTTGCTAGCCGCGCGGTGCGTGTTCGCAATGTGCAACGGTTCAGGCCCCAAAGGGTGCGAAGCTTTTCGTTGCAACGGACAGTGGTTCGCTAAAGAGTATTGCCCACTGGTCGCCGTGGTATGCGTGCCACGGCGGCCAGTTTGTTGGGGAGTTGAACGATGACGAATCGCCGCGGCGAAACCGTGCGCCTGACCAACCGTGACTGGGTTAAATTTTGTCTCATTCTGTTCAGCAATCTGGTCGTCACGGCCTTGTTTGTGTGGTCGCTCCATGAGGATATCGCCGTGCTGAAGGTGGAGATGACCACGGTCAAGCAGGAGCAACGAGCCGTGAAGGACGATGTTCGCGATGTGAGAACGATGATCTTGCGGAACTTCGAGGTGCAGAAACGATGAAAATCCGAGACCGAATTCAGGAGTTACGACGGGTGCCGGCATCGACCTTGCGGCCTCATCCGTTGAACTGGCGGACCCATCCCCGTGGACAACGCGAGTTGCTCGAAAGCGTGCTTGAAGAAGTGGGCTATGCCGATGCCTTGCTGGCTCGTGAACTTTCCGATGGAACGCTGGAGTTGATCGACGGACACTTGCGGGCCGAAACCACACCCGATGCCGAGGTCCCCGTGTTAATCGTCGACCTGACGGATGAAGAGGCAGCCAAACTGTTGGCACTCCATGACCCAATCACGTCACTTGCCGAGACAGATGAAGCAAAGTGGAAAACCCTGAACCAGCAGTTCGAGACCGATCAACACTCGATTGCGGAGTTTCTTCGGAAGCAGACTGCTGAGATGGCGAACTCGAACAGGCTGCTCTCCTCCACGACATTTCCCGAATCGGTGGAGATTGTGCCAACGTACCAAGTCATTGTGCAGTGCGGCGATGAGTCGCAACAGAAGCACGTCTACGAACAACTGTCGGAGGAAGGGTTTCAATGCCGCGTCTTGACGTTGTAGTCGAATGCCCTGTTTACGATTCCTTTCGCGTGCAGCAGGTCGCGGGCATGTTCGATGTGCCGCTTGCCGAACGGGCGAACGTTTCGTTTTCAATCGACATGCCAGAATTGGGCGATGCGTGGCAAGTTGGTGTGATTGTCGGCCCCTCGGGAAGTGGCAAAACGACGATCGCACGCACGATGTTCGGCGATCAGTCGTGCGACCGTCAGCGGTGGCCAAGCGATCGGGCAGTGGTCGATTGTTTCGGCGATCGGTCGATTCGAGAGATTACCCAACTGCTGACCGCCGTGGGATTCAGCTCGCCACCCTCGTGGATCAAACCCTATCACGTTCTGTCGGGAGGCGAGCAGTTTCGCTGCGATCTGGCCCGAGCGTTGGTCACCGGTTCGAGTGACGATTCAAAGAGTGCGAAGCCCAACGGTCTGGCGAACCTGGTGGTATTCGACGAATACACGAGTGTGGTGGACCGCAATGTGGCGCGGTTCGGGTCGGCAGCATTGGCCAAAGGGATTCGCCAAGGCACGATCGCCTGTCGCTTCATTGCCGTAACGTGTCATTACGATGTGCTGCGATGGCTTGAACCCGACTGGGTGCTCGATATGGCCGATTGCACATTCACGCGGAGGCGTCTTCGGCGACCCAGCATCAAGCTCGGTGTGTATCGTTGCAAGCGAACTTTGTGGCGGCTGTTTGCACACCATCACTATTTGAGTGGCAAACTCAACCCGGTGGCCCGATGTTTCGTTGCTCTGTGGAATGATCAGCCGGTGGCGTTTTGCGCGACCCTCGCCATCATCGGTCGCAAGAACCACCGTCGCATCAGTCGCATTGTGACGTTGCCAGACTATCAAGGCCTGGGCATTGGCACACGGATGGCTGAAGGTGTCGCGGACTTACATCGCAAAGAGGGGCACCGCATGAACATCACGGCCTCTCACCCGGCGTTGATCGCGCATTGCCATCGATCGCCGAAGTGGCGAACCGTGCGCGTGAAGAAGTACGGATCGCCTGGCAGCAAACCGTTTCGCAATTATCACGGATCGCTCGGACGTGCCGTAGTGTCGTTTGAGTACATCGCGGCTTAACCCAGCTTAACGTGGCAGCAGGAGATATGCCGGTGGGGCGTAAGCGGCAAACGAACCAATTGGACGATCAACAGCGTCACGACATCATCACCATCTTGTCGGTTGGGTGCAGTCGCGAAACAGCGGCGAAGCATGTTGGCTGTAACGTCAACACCATTTACGAGGTGGCCAAGCAACATGCTGAGTTCGCCCAGAACATTCGTCAGGCCGAGTCGCACCATGAACTCAAGCAACTGCAAAATATTCATAGCGCGGCCGAAAAGCATTGGCAAGCATCGGCATGGATGTTGGAGCGGAAGTATCCCGAACATTACGCCCGTCGCGATCCACGACAGCTAACCATCTTGCAAGTCGGGCAACTGCTCGCCCAATTCGCCGACATCATCGTGGCAGAGGTGCCGGTGGCCAAGTATCGCAAGAACATACTGAGTCGATTGAAGCAAGTGACGTCCCAATTGGAGGTCGACTCCGAGCGGCAACGGCTCCTGCAAGACCTGGACTGAATTCACTCTCCGACCCCGCGGAAACACCGTGAGTAAGACGATCACGCGAAACGCCGGCTTTCCAATTGATGCGATCACCGAATCGCTGTGTACGGCCTCTGGTCTTAGGCCGGGGCGGCTGGCGAGCCTGTCACATTCGGTCGTTCGCGCGCTGGAGGTTCGCATTCAGCGTGATGAACGTCGTCGAGGACGGAACGAGCTGGGGTTGCTGGAGTGGGGAAAGACATTCTTGCCGCGACATTTTTCTTCGCCAGCTTCGGCCATGCACCGCTGGATGCAAGATCAACTCGATCCTTGCCGGTATCAGCGCGGTGTCAAGATTAACATCGTTGGGCCGCGTGGGCATGCTAAATCGACCGTGGGAACGCTCGCCTATCCACTTCGGGCGGCCGTCGAATCGTTGGAGCCATACATCTGGATCGTCTCCGACACTCGCCACCAAGCGACGGCACATCTCGACAACCTGAAGGCCGAACTGACACGCAACCTCGCCTTGGCCGACAAATACCCAGAGGCCGTGGGGCGCGGATCGATGTGGCGGAGCGATGCGATTGTGCTGCGCAACGGCGTGAAGATCGAAGCCGTGAGCACGGGACAACACATTCGCGGTCGACGACACGGCGCACAGCGACCAACGATGATCGTATGCGACGACTTGCAAAACGACGCGCACATCAGTTCAGCCCATCAGCGCGATCAATCGCGAAACTGGTTTCACGGCACTTTGATGAAGGCGGGAACAAAACGCACCAACGTGTTGCACTTGGCAACCGCGCTGCACCGCGAGGCGCTGGCCATTGAACTGCATCGCACGCCAGGATGGTGCTCAGAAATCTTTCCCGCCATTCGGCACTGGCCCGAAGCGGTCGAACTGTGGCAGCAGTGGGAAACGCTGTACACCAACTTCGACGACACCAAGCGTCTCGACACCGCCAAGGCATTCTTCGCCGCGCACCAATCTGAAATGGAGTCGGGTGCCATGGTTCTTTGGCCCGAGGAAGAGGACTTGTATACGCTGATGAAGATGCGGATTGAAGGGGGCAAGACGACCTTCGAGCGAGAGAAACAAGGCCAGCCGCTGAACCCGCAGATGTGTGAGTGGCCCGAGGAATACTTTGATGGTGACTTGTGGTTCGACACGTGGCCCCGCGGGCTGAAGATCAAAACAATGGCGTTGGATCCCAGCAAGGGCAGCGACGCCTCGCGTGGTGATTATTCGGCGCTGGTGATGCTGGGAGTTGACGAACAGGGTCTGTTGTATGTCGAGGCCGATCTCGCGAGACGCCCGACTCCAAGAATGGTGGCCGATGGCGTGGCCCTTTATCGGCGTTTCCAGCCCGACGCGTTTGCCATTGAATCGAATCAATATCAAGAGTTGCTCGGTCGCGAGTTCATCAACGAGTATCAAAGGCAAGACATGCTTGCCCCCGATCCCTGGCTCATCGACAACCGGGTGAACAAGTTGGTCCGCATCCGAAGAATCGGGCCGTACTTGTCGTCGAGAAGGTTGCGATTCAAGGCCTCCTCACCGTCGACACGACTGCTTGTCGAACAGATGCGCAATTTTCCCTTGGGCGACCACGACGATGGCCCCGATGCGCTGGAGATGGCCATTCGCTTGGCAGCCGAACTGCTTGGACAAGAACAGACCAGCGACGGGCTAGGCGATCGTTTGCAGGTGGAAGTATGAGCGATCTGCAACACACGGGTAACGGATTCATCGTCGAGGGGACACTCACGGTGTTGCCTGAAGACGATTTGGCCTTAATCCGCATCGGCGACGCATTCTTGGATGACTTGCTTCGGCGACGTTTTTCGCAATCAGCCGAAGATGATGCGACGGGCTGCGTCATGGTATCGCGGGTACGCATCACCGTGGAGACACTGGAATCGTGATGATGCGTGTGATCATCCGAAATGAACCGTGCAAAACATTTCCCTAACGAAGGGTTTCAATGATGAACCATCAGAACAGTCACGCGAACGTTGGCGGCCAGCAGGGACCACTAGATCAATTGCACCGGCGGTTGAGCGAGGCGTATGACGCGTTGTGGGATACGTTCGTCGATCCGCTAGAACCGTTGTTCGATGCCGATGGCACGCGATGGTTACAGGTGGGGGCGGCCAATCACCATTCGACATTTGATTCACCACTTGAAAACGAACAGCGCCTCCGCTCGGTGCAACAGCAGTGTCGACAATTGGCCGTGACGAACGAGTTTGCCATCAACGGTCATGAGAACCGAATCAGCTACATCGTGGGGTCGGGACATACCTACCGGGTGAGGCCCAAGAAAGGGCGCGATGTCTCCGAGGCGTTGCTCGCTGGTGCGCAGGACGTTTTGGATGAGTTCATCGAGCTCAGCTTCTGGCAGCGGCGCCAACAAGAGATTGTGCGGCGATTGGATCGTGACGGCGAAGTCCTCTTGCGGTTCTTTAGCGATGTTGATGGGATGACGCAGATTCGATTTATCGAGCCCGAGCAGATTGCCACGATTCCGTCGTTGGCAGGCGACGCTAGTGCGAGCTTTGGCATTCAGACCGATCCGGACGATGTGGAAACCGTGCGGGCGTACTATGTCGATGGTCAGGCCGTGAATGCCGACTCGATTCAACATCGAAAAGCCAACGTCGACTCGAATGTAAAGCGCGGGCTACCGCTGTTCTACCCGGTGCTAAAGAACCTCCATCGTGCGGAGAAAATTCTGCGGAACATGAGCGTGGTGACTGAAATCCAATCAGCGATCGCCCTAATTCGCAAACATCGCGGCGCAACGCAAAGCGGCGTGAGTGGCTTTGTCGAGCGGGGCGCCACGGCCTCGGTCACTAACGCATCAAGCGGCAAGACAACACACGTTAAGCGATACGGTCCCGGGACCATTCTCGATGCCCCAGCCGGCACTGAGTATGAGTTTCCCGCTTCGGGGCTCGACGCCAGCAGTTTCGTCATGGTGCTGCAAGCCGAACTGCGGGCCGTTGCGGCACGGCTGGTGATGCCGGAGTTCATGTTCACCTCCGATGCGTCGAACGCCAACTACGCCTCGACCCTGGTTGCCGAAGGGCCCGCGATGCGGATGTTCCAGCGTCTACAAGCCGAGCAAGTCGCCGCCGATCGTGACGTCATGCGGCGCGTGTTGCATGCCGCTGTGCGACAAGGTCGCCTGAGTGATATGGCCACCAGCGACATTGACATTCAAATCGAACCGCCGTCGTTGAAAGTCCACGACGAACTCGAAGAGGTCCGCGCGTATCGCATCGAACTCAACAGCGGCGTGTTGTCCCCACAAACCTGGAGCCAACGCCGAGGGCTGGACTACGAACAAGAACAAGCGAATTTTCGGGCGAATCAGCAGGCTCAACAACCCAACAACGAGTAGCCCAGCTTCTTGAAGATGGGTCGCCGCAGGCGACAAGAGACATGGCAGGGACGTCATCAATAGCCATGTAGGTCACGTACCCCATGCGTCACGATCAGAAACTCGGCCGTCAACAGGTTCGCGAAAGAGAATGGCAAGGACAACATCCACTCTGGCTGGCGGATGTCATTGTGGCATAGCCATCCTTCACACATGGGGTGCGTGATCTACTTTTCTTTGAGCAACTTGGCGATGGCCGCGGTCAACACGTCTTCTACCTCCGGGGCGGTCCTTGAGACGCGGCCGGTTTCGTAGCCGCCTTGGGTGTAGGCGATCTTGGTGCCGATGTATCCTGGGCCGTAGTCGGCGTAGGCGGCCATGCTTACGAATAAGTCGGGCCGCATCTTTTGGGCGGCCAATTGATATTCAACGAACAACTCGCCCGGGGTGTGCAAGATCCGGGCATCGCCGAGACTCAAACACGCAATGTCAATCTTGAGACCGCCCGTGGTGCGCAATAAGAAAGAGAGATCGCGCGCCGCGCGGGTGCGGTCCGCCAGCTTGGCGTCCTCATTTTCAAGCAGGCTGCGCAGTTGAACGGCGTCGAGCGTATTGCGTGGCGGGATCGAAATGGGGATCCAGTTCCAGGCCACATCGTCGGCGTCGATGCGAACCTTTTGCACCGCTTTCCAAGCCGCTCGCATGCCGTCGGCCAAACGTCCGGCCAACACGGGGCGATTCTCATGGGAGCCGTCGTTATATTTCCCGGCCGCAATGTTGCCGCTGGCGCCGTTGAAGTGAATGTGCGCCACCTCCGGCAACTCACTCTCGCGCGTCGCCCGGGCCATGCCCACGAAGTCGGCACTCACGTCACCCTCTCTGTAGTAGCTCTGCGGATGGGTCGCATAGTAGGTCAACGAAGCCACCGGGCGATCGTTGTGATAGAACGCAATGAGCATCACGTTCGGATCGATCACTCCTTCTGGCGCGGCGATGATGTCGGGGTTTCGGCAGGAACTGAAGCGAACATATTTCACCTTGCCATCGGGCCCCAAGATGCGCCGGTTCGAGGCGACCTTTTCCACCTTGGCTTGCCCCAGACCGAGATGCGTAATCTCGATCGGCGACGAAATCGCTTCGCGAACAGCGGTGGCCGCGCTCTCGATGGTCCGTCGTGAGAACGTCATGTCGAACATCTTCCCGCCCAGGCCTTGTTCGGCCAACATCGCTTCGGCCGAGAGGTCGAACGCGGGCGCGTCGTGCTGATGTAACACGTGAACACTTACATGATGCACATCAGTCCCCGCCGCGGCGGCCAGCGCTTCACGCCAGGCGTCGTGCCCTTCGTTGCCAATTCCAATCCAATCGACGGCGCACAGCACGATCGGATCTTCGTCAGACAGAATCACGATACCCCGCGCGCTGAGCGGATCGATAATGCGTTCCGCCAGTCGGTACGCACAAGGGCTTCCCAACGGCGGCGTGGCATCGACATTGAACGTAGCAATCCGCACCGGTCCGGCGGCCATGGCAGTCGCGTTCAGCAGAGCGGTCGTGACGAGAACAAAACTAATCGCGATCGTGCGCATACCGATGATCTCCTGGATTGAGCAATTCAACTCATGTGTGTTCAATGAATTCTTGCCGTTCGAGGGTCGGAATTCAAGATCGACTACATTTAGCCGAACAATGGAATAACAACATCATACCCCATCCGAGCAACGACATCGTGCATCGAAACGATGAACGAAATGTTTGCCGAGTGGCTCGGCCTCCTCCCTACAAGGTGCATTGAAATCGCCCCCCGATTGTGCAATCTTCTTTGGATGAGAATTGCAGCACGGTTTAATGAAAGGTGCGTCAATGAGCATGCCATCTGACGGGGAAACACGTCCTCCGGCGAATTACGAGTTCTCCGTGAGCCAGACGCCGCCAGAGTCGAAATGGGGCTGTGTCGTCTTCGCCATCATTGGTGCCCTGGGCGTCGGGGTCGTTGTGATGTGTTGCGGCGGCGTGGGTGCGCTGTTTTACTTCGGCCTCGAAACGTTTGGTGAAGATGTCGCTGCCCAGCTTCGCGAAAACCCCGTCCTCACGGCATACCTCGGCCCGATCGAGAGCTTTGATATCGATCTCATCGCCAGTACCAACATCGAAGGAGAAGACGTCTTCGTATTCAATGTGCGCGGAACGCAAGGCAGCGGAGTGGTAACGTGCGAAAGCATCACCATCGAAGACGGCGGCGAGTATATCACCTGGGCCAAACTGCAACTCCCAGACGGCACCACCGTCGATCTGTTCTCGGAGATGAACGAGATCGATGAGTAGCGGTACCAATGTTCCGACAAGTCAACGCCATGACATAACGCCGCGCCCGGTTCCTCGCATCCACGGGCTGCCCCGCATGCACAGCCAACATCTAGCACGCCACGACCACGCAGACCAAGTGCGTTGAGTAATCTTGCGCCCACGACTTGGCGCACCACTAGTCCGACTTGGCCTACCTGCACAACACGTGTCCGGAATCGATTTAGAGCCTATCCCAAAACTTCTGTAGGGGATGCCCTCCGTGGCGTTCCGTGCGTAACGGTGAGTCCGGAACGCCACAGAGGGCGTTCATTGGGAGAGGCACTTAGTTTGATCGACGGAATCCGCCGTGGTAGCCTAGGCCACGACTCGGCTGTCGCTAATATTGGGGATTGGGCAATGGCAAGGAGCGACCAGCCATGAAAGGCATGGGCAAACGAATCAAAAAGCACCGCAAGCGATGCGGCCTGACACAAGTTGCGCTGTCGAAAAAGGTGGCTGTCACCCAAGGGATGCTATCGGAATGGGAGAACGGAAATCTTTTTCCCGACGTCACGCGGCTCGTGCGGCTGTGCCGTGCGCTGGGCGTGTCGGCGGATGAATTGCTAGGGCTCAAGCGGCCATGATCGTTCACTCAATTGAGCATGGTAGGTTAGGGCAAGCTCTGGCCTACTCAACGGGAACCTTTTTTCGCAAATGGAGAAATCACACGATGAAAATCCTAGCATTGATTATCCTATTTTCCGCGTTTGCCACTCCCGGATATGCCCGTGAATGGGAGTCTTCTCAAGGAATACGGATTCAGGCAGATTTCTTTAGTCGATTAGGCGAAGATGTTCAACTGAAAAAGAAGGATGGTAAGATCATTCGTTTGAAACTCAGCCAACTATCCAAACATGACCAGGAAATTATCCTGTTATTGGAAAAGCATCGAAAGGAAATACTTGAATCAACCAAAAAGATAGGTCGTCTAGAAAAGGAGATTGATCGATTGCAAGACCGGACAGATGCTTCAGAACGTTTCGGGCAGAAAAAAAGGGGGGCAAAGGCTAAAGCAAAGCCCAAAGTAATCGCAACATTCGTGGGTACCGGCAGCAAGAATACGAGGCCCTTTTCTGTTCCGGCGGGTTGGGAAATACAATGGGATGCAAAAGGTGATATTTTCCAGATGTGCCTTCACCTGGCTGATGGTTCAATCGCTGGATTTCCAGCAAGCCAGCAGGGCTCCGGAACAGGCTCGACCTACCAAGCGAAAGCTGGCAAATATTATTTGGACGTTAGCGCAATTGGAAAATGGAGCATCAACATCGTTGATGTTGATGAGTAAACGTGGCCCAGCCTCTCAATCCATATTCCACCAATCGCCGCGACTCAATCGGAACAGCCCCAGTTCACCATCACGCAATACGTCGAGCGTGAACTTGGCGAACCGCTCCGAATCGACCATTCGCATGAATCGTTCTCGGTCGTGCCATTCTCCGACGATGCAACCGATGCGGTCGAGCATGGTGGTGCGCTCGAGGATGGGGAATTCGGAGCCCTCGCAGTCGAGCTTGAGTAGATCGATATGACCCCATGACGTGCGGCAGCGGGATGTTGTCGGATGCTGGCAGATTTGCTCCAGCGTGATAGGCTCGACCAGATCGGATTCTGGAACGTACTCGTTTCGATTGTGCAACTCACGCCATGATTCGTCGTCGACTTCAGAAACAAAGCTGCCGCCGGTCGTTGGCGAGCCGTGATGCACCGTGCTCAGCACCTTCACCGGATGATCGTAGCCGCAGGCCGCACCGTGGATGGTGGCGAATCGCCCGACGTTTTTGTTCAGCATGTGCAGATTTCGGCGATTGGCCTCAACACATACGATGTGTGCTTCTGGGCGGTGCCGCTTGATGTGGACGGCAAACGAGCCGATGTGCGCTCCAATGTCGACAACAGTCAATGTGGGCTTTGGTAGATCAGTCACTCGATAGCAGTCGTCGCGCACCACGTCGTTGACAATGGTTAGGTCTTGCTCGCGGAACCGCTTGCGAATCAGCACGCCGTGATGTAGCTCAGTCGTAAGCGTCGGCTCAGGCGGCATGCTGCAACCTTTCAGCAACTAACTCGGGCAGTTCGTAGCGTAGATGTCGCTGGCAGACGTACGCGTTGTATAGGCTCTCGAACGCTTCGCGGCCAATGGCAACGTCGCCTCGGATGTACTGCTCGTGTTTTGATGGCACGACATGCGTTACATGATCCGCCAGTTCGTAGTAGTGGACCGGGTGATGCTTTTGCCACACGATCAACGTCGGTGTACTCAGCGTATCGCTGCCGAAGACGTGGCCCGGTCCGCTGTCGATGCCGATGCACAGCTTGGATTGTGCGACCAGCGCGGCAATGTGACATGGTTCGCCGGGAATATCGGCGCGGTAAACTGTCTCGCCATCGACAAGTCCCGAGCGATGGTCCCAATCGAGGATTACTGGGATGTAGTCGGCAGCGCGTATCACGTTGCACACCCGTCGGATGATCTGCTCGTTTAGGTTCTTTGCCCGCCTGGCGGAGTTGCCCTGGTAGTGAATGAGCACGACGCCTCGCGATGGCGGCAGTGTGGCAAGAAACCGCCTTGCCGCAGCGTTGTGAGCTTTGTTGTGGACAACGTGATACTTGCATAGATCGACCCTCGGTTCGATGCCAAACGTCTGTCGCAAGCAGCGCTCGGCCTTTGTGGACGGCGCACCTAGGTGGCATACTTCTGGTTCGTAGAATGGAACCGTTAGCGTGTAGACGTGTTCGCCACGTGGTTGGCCATACGGAAAACAATATCGGGCACCGCAACCGCGAAACGTTCCCCATCGCCCCGCATCGGCACCAACGTCAATTTTCCACTCCGGGTGCAAGGCTCGAATGTGACGCAGCACAACTCCGAATTGCACGGCGTCACCAAGCCCATGAGAGAAGTTGAGAAAGAGGCTTTTTTCTTTCCAGCCGATGGCGTTGGCGATGGGATCGGCCAGCTTGGCTACCGCGTCGCCCGCATGGGGAATGATTTTGTTGAGCTTCCCCTGACGGTCGCTACATCCGCCGCATTTGACTTTCTTCGGGGGCGGGGCGTTCAAGTCCAATCGTTGACAGCGAGCGAACACGCGGCCGGTTGTGCGAAACGTTGCTCCACAACGAACACAACGTTTGCCGTTCCCCTCGATCACCGTGTCGCACATCATGGCAATGTCACCGGCGTGATGCGACATTCCGCGACGCCTCCCGTATCGTTGGCGTCACAAGCCTGAATCAATCCGAATGGCGGTGGGAACTGGTTAGGGCATTTCGTTTCATCTGGTGAACTGTCGTTGATGAGGTAGTTGTTGAAATCAAGACAGTCGGGCCGAACGGAAAACACCTCTCGAAATCTTATCTTCCAGAACGATGTGTCGCACAACAGATCGCCTCCAGTGGCGGTTTCACTCAGCCGGCAGATTTGAACGACGACCGTCGGGGGTGTTGGGCTTTGGAAGCCGAACAATTCCAGGACAATGATATTGACCCCCTTGGGATCGACGTCGGGGAAGATCGGACGGCAGACGGCGCAGCTTTCGGGAATGGTCAATGTCCACGCACAACGATTGATGCTGAAGCCGGAATCGAATTCAACCCGAAAGGTACTGTTGAACGTCGTGCAATCCGTACACTCACTGTCGAGAATGCCGCTGAATGTGACGTCCCACCATTGAGGTGCGTTGAACCCGGTGCCGGAACAGGTGACGCATTGGACAAGCTGAGGTGTTGACGACGCGGATCCCAGCAGCGTACTTCCACTGCCGAATGCTTCGTCACAGCAACACGCATCAACGGCGACCATCTCAACACCCCAGTGCTTTCAGCTCCCAGCGGCCACTTTCGCGACTAAAAAACGCCCAACCCCGATCGCCCGAAGCGCCATCGCGGCTACCGCCAATGGAGTCATAAACGGTGATCTCTTCGGCTCCGGTCGATGTCCAATCAGTACCGTTCCATAGGAGCCGATCCGCCGTTGCACTGCCGCCCGAAGAAAGGTCTTCGGTCAGCTCGATCAGCTTGTCCTCCTGGGGACGTGCCATATGGATATGCACGCCGTGAGGGCCCTGCGACAGTTGCAAGGGCGAAGCCACGCTAATCTTGAGCGACTGCTTGATGAACTTCACAAGCGAATTCGCCCATGCCGCTGTGATGGGATCGCCGGGCTTAACTTCTCGAAGTGGTTCCGCCATCGTTTACTCGAATGCAAAGAGGCTAGAGAACGAAGTATCAGCGAAAGGCGGTGTGCCGTTGGTGTTGTCCTCTACTTCCGTCCACTCATCGCCGTCACCCTTGTAGTATTTGTTCCATTCCTCTTTGCGAGCGCGGAAGGAATAGTCGAGCGTCCAGAATGTTTGCTCGGTTAGCTGGAAAGACTTCGTGGCACGGGCACCGATGAACAACAACGTCTTGGCCGGATAGCCAACAAACGCCGCCGTGTTGACTGAACCCTTCTTGCTTTCGATGGCAAGCCACGGGGGAGACGTAACCCGCGACCACGTCAGCGATATATCCTCGGTTGGCAGCAGGATTCCAGGGCTAGTGTCCTCGGCGACCCTGTCAGTGGTTCCTTTCCAATTCCAATATCGACCGGGAACCGTCATGTATTCCGCGCCATGGTCACTGGAGAAATCAAGGAACGTTCCCTCGGGGACACCAGGCAAATCACTCCGACCGCTGTTGCTGCTATTGGAAAACGGAATCTTGTAGGTGGCCGATATCTTCGCCTTGTCATAAGTGACCGCATTCCCATTGCTGAGGGTGATTTCACCATTCTTCACGGGATCATCGCCAGACAGCGGGGCGAAGCTGACGTCGGTGCAGATGGCTTGCGGCACACCCGGAAACGTAGCAGGATTGTTGAACGTCGGCGTACCACCCGTTAAGGTGTAGCTGCCGTACAGTTCGATCATAAACGCGGTCCAGTCGGACCAATCGACAAGGAACATTCGCTTGCCGGTGAACTTCCCATCGGAAAGCGTGCCGCTTGGCGAGCCTGCTAGTTCTTCAAAGATTACTGACATGGGGGCGTTCTATGGGTATTCAGACTGGATCGATGGAATGTCCACATTGCAAAGAAAGAACGGTTGCCACTAGGCCGGGAACAAATCACATCCTGCATTTGCTGATTGCCGTTGCAATTGGTGTTTTTGCGTATCCCTTTTTTGGAATGCTCTCGCTTGCGATTTGGCTTCCATGCTGGGCACTCTCTTCTATTCGCATCGGCGGCTGGCGTTGCGGTCGCTGCGGGACAAAGGACGCGACGAACCCGCTGGCCGTTTTTGCAGCTGTCGTTCTCTGTGCTGGTCTTATGATCGCACTAGCCTTGTCGAACTAGGAAAATACGAAACCGGGAATCTTTTCGACTAGCGCGTTTAGTTGGTCAAGCTTGATCGCCATCTCTCTTGTCGCGACTGCTGTGTCGTGCAGGTCTTTGCCTCGTTTATTTAGAAGTGAGGTTTGAATATTCCCTGCCAGGTCGGCGATGTTGAATCGACTTGATGTCTGGGCCGCAGGGACATCCGGCGTCTTTTCTCTGATTTCTCTTAGTTGATCAAAGATTGTTGGTCCGTTGTTGTCCTTCTCTGCCGGTTCACCTGGCTGCCCCATAAATGTATTGCGTGATTCATTGAATTGGGCGGACCTATTGTTTGCTGACTCTGCAACGACCTTACCGATCACTTGTAGTAGTTCTCTGAACGCATTCTTCAACGAGATAACTGGGCCGTCAAACGTCTTCATGTCAGCCTGTGCCGCACCCCCGAATTCGTTGGTAAGTTCCGCCAAGATGACCTTTTGTGCCCCCATGACGTCGCCCGACTCCTGCAAGGTGCGTATCACATCTTTCTGATTCTCTGTGAATGCAACCCCGGCGTCAGTCAAGCTCCTTAATCCCTTCGTAGGATCATTCAGCGCCTTGCCAATCTGAGTGATTGATCCTTGCAGGTCTTGCCCCAATGCCGTTGACATATCCATGGCGCCTTCGATGGCACTCTGAAACACATTGCCTCGGATGTTCGTGAAGCCCAACAACGCGCGCTGCGCTGCTAGAGTCGTCTCGTCTGAAAACGCCGTGACCTGCTGGAAGTCCGCAGCCATTCTCTGTAACTGCTGAGACGTAAGACCGGCAGCGCCGCCGGTCGCTCGCAACTGGGCGTTGACTAGCTTGATGTTGCGTTCATGTTCGGCGTATTGCGAAAGCGCGCTCCCAATACCGTTAAGAACCGTGACGACTCCAGAGCCTGCAATGCCTATTCCACCGCCTGCTAGACCCAACAACGTCCCCACCGGCCCTTTTGCTAGCCGGGCTACTGATAGCAGGGAGCCACGGATTCCATCGACCGCGGTCTCCACTTCGCGATACCCGCGCGGTTTGAAGTCGACGAATGCTTCGGCAAGGTGGAACGCCATTATGCTAACCCCGCTCGTTTCGCTTCACGGTATGCCTTTGCTTGGGCCATCGACGTGAACTTGATCGTCTCGCCTGGCATCTTCATGCCAAGGTACATATTGATTTGCCACATGGTCATGCTGCTAATCTGCTGTGGTGTCCAACCGTAGGCCTTGCTCAACTCTTTGTAGATTCCTGGCCAAGGGTTCCGTTTGCCGGTGTCTCCACCGTCGCCGCCTCCGCTTGGCCGGGTGGCTTTCCCAGGTCGCTGAATCCTCCCGCCTGATCGAGCTTCTGCTGCGCTTCGACGAGACGCCCTTCGATGAGCCCCATCACGTCCGCCGGCTTCTCAAGCTCAGGATGTCGATCGCGCAGCCCGATCCACAACAGATACGCCGCGCCGTCAAGCGTGTTGAGAAACTGGTCCAGCTCATCACTCGTAGGGTCCACATTTCGCTTGGCCTCTTGTTCGAGCGCCGACCGTAACAGAATCTCCTGTTGCTTCTCGGTGAACCTGTCGAGTTTATCTGCCAGCAAGTCAAGCGGGCTGTCGCGCCGTGTCTTGATATGCTCGCAGACCTCTGCCCAGGCGGCGGGTGAATTGACCGTGGCAGAGATATAGTACGTCTTGTCGCCGACCTGCCAGTGCGTGCCGGCACCGGTTACACGATTGATGCCCTTCAACGATCGTTCCTCCCTACAGGTTTGTGTAATCCACGGCAGCCGTGGCGCTGAAGTCGGCCGAGAACGTCACGATTTCACCTTCGTCCGGATCGACCTCGACTTCAAAGCTATCGATGATGATGTCGACTTCGATGTACTTCGTGCCATCGGTATACAACTTGGCAGTGCCACTTGATCCGGCCTTGATCGTGGCGTCTTGGCTCGCCGTATCGTCAAGTTTCCCTTGCATGGAACCGCTTGCATCTTTGACGCCCATCACGCGCGTCTTCGCGCCGCCCGTTTCGCTCGAGGCATACGCCGGGTTGTTACTCGTCTCGGTCAATGTCCAGCCGGTGATGTGTGCCACTTGCCCGGCGCCGATCTCCACTTTTCCGCTCTTGCCGCTATAAGATGCCATCGGGTCTGTCCCTTTCAGTTAAGTGCTGGTTCCCACGATTACGATGTCGTACGTGATATCCGCCGTACCGGTGTTTTCTATCTTGAGGTTCACGTTACTTCCCACGCTCCAACCATCAACAAGATTGGCCAACAGCAACGGGCTGTTGGGACCAACTTCGACAAGCCCCCCCGCGGCATTGGCAAACGGCGCCACAAAGGCGTTCGCCGCCGCGTCACCAATCGCCAACTCGTCGCCCGTATTCGTCGAGCGGTTCTTCACGAAAATACATTTCACTTTCGCCAGATTGGTGGTGATGGGCGAACCGAATAGGGTGTTGGTCAGCGCACTCAGATCGAGCGTTTCCGATGTAGCAGACGACAACGTCCGCCGATCGTGCCACATCTTGTCGGCTTGTCCCGCGCCAGTGCCATCCAAGACGCTTTGTTTGAATTCCAACGCCGAGTCGTCCTTGATTGTCGACAGGTCGAGATCGTCGAGGAAAACCCACGAAAGCTTTGCCTGCACATCCAGCGACAGCGTGTCAGCCATTGGTTGTTACCTCGTTGATGAGTAATGTGTAGTCGAGCAGCCATCGCCAAACGCCATCTTTATCGCGTTGGCGAGCTTTATTCGTATAGCGCGTTTGCAGAATCGTTCGATTCCCCGCCGGCATTTCCGAGCGATCGAAGCGATGTCGGATCACTTCAACCAACGCTTCGCCTCGTTCAAAATCATCGTCGTACACATTGAATCGCACGACCGCCGAATACGATCGATCGCCACTGGAGAATGCACGGGGTGTTTCACTCTCCAACGTCAACACCACGAACGGCAAGTCCTCAGGCCCGTCGTTTTCATCAACCCACACCCGCGACGACGGAACCGTGTCGGTCAGCGGCTGGTACGTCGTCCAGCGATTTCGGATGGCCTGTTCGATCGTCATTGCAAGGCACGCCTATTTAACCAAGGGGCCACGGAGTTCGTTCCAAGTTCAACACGGGCAGCACGGCAAGATCATCGGGTTGTTCGTAGCCGGTCACATTCCAATAGTTCGTTCCGTCGAATACGCGATAGTTCGTATCGAGCAAATACTGCGTTAGCGTGTACAGCTTTGCCTGTTCGCGATCGCGACGACTTTGTTTCTCCACTCCTGGCGAATTCTCGATGCGTTGCAAACGCCCGATCACGCCGGCAGCGAAGGTGCTCCAAGTGGTCCGCGGCGCGCCACTCGGGGTTTGTGTATGCGAGGCCATTTCAATGGTGACCGTTTCGCCGGCGTCAATCTCCAGTGTTCGGCATTCGGCCCGCCAGCGATTCGCCAGGGTTTGATTGCTTGCCCGAAGAATTCGCCAAATCGATGCGCCTTGAAACACGAACCATCCCGGAACGATCGTCACGTTCGCCAAC
The DNA here is from genome assembly GCA_964576465.1 of uncultured Planctomycetaceae bacterium. Taxonomy (GTDB): domain Bacteria; phylum Planctomycetota; class Planctomycetia; order Pirellulales; family JAEUIK01; genus CAZNXE01. The sequence continues at coordinate 8,514 of CAZNXE010000005.1, read as the reverse complement.
ATGCCACCGGCGGGAAAATGCCACACCGTGTCGGTCGCTCGATACTTCCCCTGGCTAACCTCCCCCTCGCCCACATCGACCGCTCGCTGCAATGCCTGGCTGATCGCGTAGCTGGTGGTCAAGGTGTCATTCCAAACCGTTACGGCGGTGCCACCATCGACCACCGTCTCAAAATCGTCAGCAATATCCCAAGCTACGGGCATTACGTCGTGCCTCGGCTATCCACTTCAAAGGGCGTCTCGGCAGCGAGCTGCTCGTTGCACCACGCAACGGTCGACTGAAGTTGTTTGAGATACTCGCCCCAGGCAACCTGCTGGCCGTCAATGTTGTATGTCGGCTTGGGGTTCTCGGTAATCGATGCCATGCTGGCCAGTGTTTGGCTCTTGATCGTTTCAATCTGCTGTTTGTCGTCTGTCATCGGGAAGGACTCCTGCTTCAGTTCGGTCGGCTGCCGCTACCTCAACAACACGTCTTGTCGCACGACTTCACACTTCGCGCCGCGTTAGCAATCATCATGGGCCCTGAAGCGTGATGCCCCACTCGTCGGCCAAACCTGTTTCTACGAGTGCCAATTCAGCATCGGAAAGTGCCCGCGTATAGCGAAGTCGACAGCCGACGTAACCATCGAATTCAAATCCTGCGTTTATGCTGGGGCCGAGTCGCGACATCTTAAAGGCCCCGTCGTTGAGGAATGTGTTATCGCTGTCGATGCCGTTCCAACGAATTTTCCATAGCTTGCCGTCGCGCCGGAGGGTGATCATTTCCCACACCTCTCCCCCGCCAGGCATCGATTCACCAACACCTGAGTTCTTTCCGAAACTGGGCGTCTCGTCGTTGGGAGGCAGATCCCCAGACGTGTGGACAACGATGCGCATGTCGTCTCCACCACTAGACAAGTAATTGCTGCCGGTCTTGACCAGGTATTGATTGCCACTGGCGCGTGACAAATGGCTGCCGTTCGCGTCATCCAGATTCCTCACAACATAAATCCACGTGCTCGCCCCGCCTGACGCGGTAGTCGAGACGATCAATTCATCGTCGGGCGTGCCGATTGCCCCATCGAACAGCGCCGCGGGGAGACTACTCTCATTGGTCGCGGCATCTTTCGACAACGGACGTTTACTTGCCGTCCCGTCGTAGGCGAAGTCTCGCCTAAGATCGATCGATGCCGTCGTCGGAACACTATTTTCGATGACACCGACCGGATCGTCTTCGCTGGCAACCGATGTTCCGCCCACGTTGTCTTGCCATTGGGTCGCGCGATTTCCGAAA
>CAZNXE010000005.1:0-7232 GCA_964576465.1 uncultured Planctomycetaceae bacterium | reverse complement strand
GGTGCCACTCCGCCAAACCCGTGACGGCTGCCGGTCCTAACGATGCGTAGGTGCCCTGCACGCGTCCGGTTGCGGCATTGGTTTGCGTTGGATTCCATAGCCGTAGCTGATCGAGTTCTACCTCCGTGACGACACCGGACAGAAAGATGATGTCCCCGATGTCTCCTTCAAAACCAGTACCAAGGCTGTTGGAACGGACACCAATGTAAAGTTCGTTTGAGGCGTCACCACTGTCAAACCCTCCCGTGAGCGTCATGTTTTCGGCACCTTGGTCGTTCGTTCCTCCGTCGGTAAAGATTCGCATGATCGCCGTCGATGCACCGTCGTACGTGATGGCAACCAGTATCCATCCGTCCGCGGAGGTCACCGTCGCCGTGCTAACATGTCTGATCGCGTTGACCGGAACCTGCCGCGCGACAGTAAACTGAATCGATCCCGTGCTGTTGTGCTGCAACGACATGCCGGTTGTTCCCGCGCTGGTCGCCGCGGAACTGTCAAACACCGCACCGGACGAGGCGCCGGGGGCAATCCTTAACCACACTAAGACTGAAAATGCGCTACCGTTGTGTAGCCACCGCAGCGCACCAAGGCTGTTGTCCACTTTCAGGAACTTATTGGGGATGAACGTCAGATACGAACGTCCACCGACATCGGATCCTAACGACGGTTCTCGCCCGCTCGTCGTATCGAGGGTGTGGGCGCCAGGTCCTTGCTCGTCGAGCTGAGAAATCAACTGCCCGTCGACCGATGCCGTCGTGTCTCGAGTGATATTCGTAACAGGAAGCCACATGGCCCGCAGTTGATGCGTGGGCAGCCAGAACTCCAAACTACTCAGTTCCAGCGGCGACCACGCCACCGACGACGTCGTACTGAACCAGCCCGGTGCCCATGAGGTGCAGGACGTCGTCGGTTGCAAGTAAGGTTCTCCGCGCATTTCACACCACCAGATATTCAACGACTTGACCTGTCGCCGTGGCGATCAGGTAGATCTTCTCAGCGTCGTCGACCTTCAACAGCAATCCTTCACCAGCGGCCAGCGAAACGCCGCTACTACTCGTAACGCTCGCACTATCGCCAACGTATATGGTGCCGGTATTGCTCGCGCCGGCCTTCAACTGCACTCCGCGTGTCGCGCGGGTAGTTGTTCCTACCAGCCCGACGGCGGTCGTTCCCACGGCTCTCTGGCCCGTGACGAACGAGCCCGTCACATCGTCCCCAAGGCGTGTCATCCAATGCCTCCATCCACAATTCGCGTTCGAGAAAACCGCGGCGCTTCACGCCAGGCGGTGTTAGATTCAGATGAACCCAATGGCTCAGCCAGTTGATTTCACAACGAACCGCGGATCGATCACCGCGGCGGCACCACGTTCGCTAGCCTTGAATCGCACAACAATGTCGTTGTTGAAGTCCGCCTCACTGCCCAACGGTGACTGCGTGACGGTGATCGGCCAGTTCTCCATGTAGGCGAACGCCTTGTGGAAGTCGCCGATGAACCACCACTTCTTGGCGTCGTCTGACGTAACCCCCGAAGCAACGATCCGGCGATACGCCAGTCGGCTCTCAAACACGCGGTAGTTCCCCAAGGGGTTGGCGGCCGTGGTTTGCGTTTCAGCAGAAGCTTCCTGATAGGTAATCTCCGCCGCATTAAACACCCGATGGGCCGCGTGGCGGAACGCTGGCATCACCAACACCGTGTTCCCCTGTACCAACACCGGCTCGCCCGTGTTGGGGTCGAGAATGTCGGCGAACAACTGCTCTGCCGCGTCGACATCGGTCCAGTCGATCAATTCGTTGTTCGACAACGTGTTGATCCACGGTGCGGATGACTGGTAGGTGTTGAACGACGTGCCGCGCGACTTGTAGTTGTTGGTAGCACCCACCACCAAGTCCAACAGCCGCTTCTCTTTGTTCAATCCCAGTACTTCACCAACTTCAGCAGCCCGGCTCAGCACGAGATTGGTTCGGTCGAAAAAGATCGCCTCACGCGTTACCGGCACGATGAACCCATGCTTGGTCGTGGCCGGCGTTTCAATAAAATCTTCACTGAACCCCAGACTTGGGTACGGCATGCCGGGATGAACCTCATCACCTTCATCCACGGTTCTACCAATGCCAGGAATCTTCTCACCGTCAAGCCGCGTGGGGATCGTCTGCACGAGCTGTGAGGCAACGAAGGCTTCGTTCTGGTAGGCATCCATGATTTTTGAGTAGACCACCTGACCGGTGATGTTAAGAAATGCCGTCACATCGACTCCGTCGCCCGCCTCAAGCAACGTCACGCCACACGCGCTTCGCGAATCGAGCGACCGAACCCATTCGTTCCCATCGGGAACCAACGATTCCGCGAGATCACGAAGGCTGAAGTCTTCCGCCCGGAGGTGCTTCTCGCGGAGCGCCTCGGACAGATGACTCACGGTTCGCTGTGGTCCGTCCAACTCGAAACGTCGCTTCAACTCGCGGTACTTGATACTCACAATCGATCCTCCACGGATTAGGGTGTCCAGCAATATCGGCGAAAGCGCCGCGACTGGGTGATTTTCTTACAACACGCTACGCGGCAGCTTGGGGGCCGCCATGGGTAATGGTGCCGACGATCTCGACGAACACTCGGGTGTCCGCGACCGCAACACTTCGCGCGACACGACCGACGGCAAGGTTTTCCGTGGCCACGGCAATCACGGTCTGATTCTCCAGCGCCGTTCCTCCGCTGTTGTCGTCGGCACCAACCAGGTCGCCGACTTCAAAAGTCGCGCTGGCAGTATCGATCTCGAACACACCGCGAGTAGCGATTCGAATCGGTGTGGTGTCACCATCTCGCGAGCGCTGCATGGCGACACCAAGATAGGCGTCATGCAGGATCTCTTGGGCCGTGGCCAAGTCCGCGGGGCCCGCACCGCCAATGTCGTCAATCGATGAAGCCGGCAGGGCATCGTCGGTATTCAGATGCACTAAATCGCCAATCTCGACCACGGTCGCCGCATCGACCGCCATCACCACTGGGTGCGTATCTCCATAGCGCCAACGCATGGTATCCGCCATCGGTTATTCTCCTGTCGCTTGTTGAATTGGCGTGCCCTGGGCCCGCCATGGAATGGTTTGTCAGTCCGAATTGTGCTCACACATAGCTGACTGCGCTGCCGGCGATCATCCGGAAATCGCGCGCACGAACCGCTCGGTCGATTCACTCGCGTCCCAATCATTTCGAGTCCGCCGTTGATCGCGACTGACCGGACGCTCGTACCAAGCCGGTTCATCCACCGACGACGATTGAATCTGCTTGATCATCCGAGCCCGTTCGCGGACCAGTCGCCGCATCGATGCCTCGTCTTCAGTGTTCAACAATTGTTCAATGAACTCTTCGCCCAACAGCACACTCGCCCGCTGGGGAGCAACTTCCGGATCGGGAAGATCGAATTCTCGCAACAGCGCTCGGGCCTTCGCTTTTCGTTCATCAAGCGTGTGGTACGACTGAACGGTTTCGCGAAGTTCGGCCAGTTCCGTGGAGTGCGCGGCCGTGAGTGCGTTCGCAAGATCGGGACGCGCCTCGCGAAGTTCGTGCACCGTGAGGCTTTCCAACACGGCCTTCACTACTTCAGGCTGCGATGTGCTAAGTTCATCGAAAGACAGTTGTCGCGCCGCACCGCAGCTCGAGTCCGCATGCACTTCTCCTGTGTCCGGCGACGACTCGAACAAACTTCGTGTTGTCGCGGGGTCGGCCACGAGATCGATACTCTGTACACGGATGATCTCGTCGACGATCAGTCGATCGCCCTGTCGTGACACTCGGGCTTCGACGTTGTGCGAGAGCCCGACATTTTCCGGTGCGTGCTCGGCATCCCAGGCCAACTGTTCGGCCAATTGATGTTTGGGGTTGTACTGCAAGTCGGCGAACAACCCGCCATCCCGGAACGCCACATTGCGAATCACACCGATCCGATCTTGATAGTCGCGCGGTGTCCGCGCTCCTGATTTCGGGTGATTCACATTGACCTTCGCCCCTTCGTACAACGTCACGGCTCGGGACAGTGCCGAGGGACGATACGTTCGCCCGTTGCGCGACTCCATGCCCAAAATCTTCACACCGTGGATCACGTCAGAATTCCGGTTGACGTGTACCTTCGAAGTGTTCAGACGACAGACTTCTTGAAGCGACTGAATCACGTCTTTTCCTTTCCGCCCTTCCATTCGGGCAACGAAAAAAGCCCTGATGCCGACCCGAAGGCCAACATCAGGGCTCTGTTTGATACCCACGGGGGGCTCGTCAGATACCGTTGTTTGCTTACTGCTGGTTTACTTTTCTAACTGTTCAACGCGACGACGCAGGTGCTGAATCGTCCCGTCTTGAATCGCTACTTCCACACTGATCGTTCCATGGAAGTCGCGTTGCAACGCTTCGCTCAACATGTCGGCCATCAACGACTCCAACCGTTGGAGTTTGCTCTTGTTCGCCGATGTGTCTCGCAACGTCATCATGTCCAACACTCTATCGATTCCGAATTGGTTATTCTAGTTCTCTTTTCGGCCACTTGATGATGCGAGTTCTTTGTGTTGGCGCGTAGGGTGTGTCAAGCAAAGCGCGAACCCACCAATGTTCTGGTTAACTATTATCTTCATGAATAACTTGGCGCTGTCCCAACGGAAACGCAACGCGGGGAGTTCTGCGTTGCTGTCAACATGTGCGTGTCGGATTCCGGGGTCATATCGAGAAATGGGTTTCCTGACAGGGTGGTCTGGTCACGTCACGACTGGAAGCGGCAATTCCGGCTTGGCGCAATGAAGAGAAGCAATTGAAACCTCAAGGGAAGGCAGGTTCAGAATGCCTCGGGTTGGTCGCATATGCGCTCTCCAGGCTAACATGTTGTAGGCGACTTGCCTCTCACAAGCCTGTCTTCTGTGAACCAAGGTGTACTCGTAGCGCAAAGTCGCCCAAACCGGTTCGCAAGGGCTCCTTGGCTGAAAGACCTCGCCGCGGGCCTGCTTATGCGGTATTGTCTTGGGGTGCAAACGTTGGCCTAACTATGTTGCTATTGGAGGAAAACCATGGGCCCGGTGTTGATTGTTCTTGGTGTGTTGCTGGCCGTGGCGCTGGTGCTGATCATGTTCGTGGTTGGCATTTACAACCGGTTGGTTGGGCTGCGGAATCGCTATAAGAACTCCTTCGCGCAGATCGATGTGCAGTTGAAGCGGCGGAACGACCTGATTCCTAATCTGGTCGAAACGGCCAAGGGCTATATGAAGCATGAACGCGAGACGCTCGAAGGGGTGATCCAGGCTCGCAATCAAGCCGTGAGCGCAGGCCAACGGGCGGCCGCCGACCCGGGCAATGCCGATGCGATGAATCAGCTCAACGGCGCGGAGTCGATGCTCTCCGGGGCACTCGGAAAACTGTTCATGCTCTCCGAGGCGTATCCCGACTTAAAGGCCAATCAGAACATGCTCGCGCTGCAAGAAGAGTTGACCTCGACCGAGAACAAAATCGCGTTCGCCCGACAGGCCTTTAACGATTCGGTCATGCGTTACAACACGCAACGCGAGACGTTTCCCGCCATTATGTTCGCCGGCATGTTGAACTTCCTGGAAGCCCAACTGTTCGAAGTCACCAGTCCCGAGGAACGCGAGGCCCCCAAGGTGTCGTTCTAGGCGAAGTGTTCGATGCTCGGATCGACGGACTTCTTGCGTGTGCCGGTTAGGCTTGGTGGAGGGCGACTCTGGTGGCGATGGATTTTTTTGAGCATCAGGAAAGTGCCCGACGTCGAACAGGGCTCCTGGTGTTCTTGTTCTTGCTGGCCGTTGTTTTAATTGTCGTCACCATCTGCACGGTGGTTGGAGTCGCGGTCTCGATGACCGACGGTTCTGACGTCAATGCTGATCTGACCACGAGGATTGTGGAAACGATCCAAAAAAATTGGCTCGTTTTTCTGAGCGTCGGCGGGCTGACGGTCACTGTCATCTTCTTGGGCAGTCTCTATAAGGTGTCGCAGCTCTCCTCTGGTGGTCAGGTGGTGGCCGAAATGCTGAATGGTCGCCTTGTGCAGCCGGGCAGTGGCGACTTGGCCGAACGGCGCTTACTAAACATCGTCCAAGAAATGGCAATTGCCTCGGGGATGGCCGTGCCGCCGGTATATGTGCTGGAGGACGAGGATGGGATCAATGCCTTCGCCGCGGGGTTCGAGCCAGATAGCGCGGTGGTGGCCGTCACAAGGGGTGCGTTGGATCGTCTTGATCGCGACGAGTTGCAAGGCGTCATCGGTCACGAGTTCAGTCATATTCTCAACGGTGACATGCGGCTGAATATCCGCCTGATCGGTATCATTCATGGCATTCTGGTGATTGCACTGGTTGGCTACTACGTGTTGCGGTCGTTAGGCCATGTCCGCATTTCATCGAATAAGAAAGAGGGGGGCGGTGCGGTCGCCATCGTGTTGGCCCTGCTGGTGTCGTCTCTTACCTTGATCGTCATCGGGTACATCGGTGTTTTCATCGGCAAGATCATTAAGAGCGCCGTATCGCGGCAGCGTGAATATCTGGCCGATGCCTCATCGGTGCAGTTCACCCGTAATCCGCGTGGATTGGCCGAGGCGTTGGCCAAGATCGGGGGCCTCAAGAAGAAAGCCCAGATCAACGATCCGCATGCCCAAGAAATCAGCCATATGTTCTTTGCCAACGCGCTGCGAAGCCAAGTGTTCGCAACGCACCCTCCTTTGGCCGATCGCATCACTCGCATCATGCCCGAGTTCGACGGTACGTTTGAAGATGCTTCCCGGGCGGTCGAAACTCCAGCGGAAGAGACGCCCGCCGCGGCGCTCGCGGCAGCGGTGCCCATGTCGGCGACTGGGTCACAGGTTCACGTGACCAAGCCACTGCCGGTCGAAACTGCCACGGTTGTCGCGTCCATCGGTGCGCCGGCAGAAGAACATCTGCACTATGCGGCTGCGGTGTTGAAGACGATTCCGGAACAACTGAAACAAGCCGTCGTTGAATCCTACGGCGCGCGGGCGATCATCTACGCTTTGTTGCTTGACTCCGACGAACATGTGCAAAAGGCACAACTGGCGCGTCTTCGCGGGTACGCCGAAAACATGTCGTATCGCCAAACGCTCGAGCTGGTGGAAGTGGTCAACGCGCTACCCGATGCGGCCCGAGTTCCGTTGACAGATCTTTGTCTGCCGGCGCTGCGATCGCTGTCGCCGAATCAGTACGATGCTTTTCGAGCAAACCTCCAGGCGTTGGTC
>CAZNXE010000004.1:36924-49174 GCA_964576465.1 uncultured Planctomycetaceae bacterium | reverse complement strand
CCGTCGAGGAGGTTAGCGCGCAGTTCAATGTCTCGACCAAAACCGTTTCGCGATGGCGACAGATGGGCTTGGTCAGCCGGCGGTTTCTGTTCGACGGTCGCAAGCGAGTAGGCTTCTTGCAAAGTTCGGTCGAGCACTTCGTCGCGCAGAATGGCGATCGCGTGCGTCGCGGAAGTCGCTTTAGCCAATTGGACGATGAAGAGCGAGCCTTGATTGTCGAGCGAGCCCGACGCTTGGCACGTGCTGGCGGTTGCCCTGCCGACGTGACAAAGCGGCTGGCACGACGCCTCGGACGCAGTGTCGAGACGATCCGCTATACGCTGAAGAACTTCGACCAGCAAAACCCGGAAATGGCGGTGTTTCCCGACGCTAGCGGTCCTCTCGACGAGGAGGGCAAGGCGAAGATCTATCAAGAACACCGTCGTGGGACGTCGATCGAAGTGCTTGCCAAGCGGTTCTGCCGCAATAAGACCAGCATTTACCGCATTATCAACGAAATGCGGGCCAAGAGGATCTTCGAGCTACCGCTGGATTGCATCTACAACTCGGAGTTCGATCGCGCGAAGATCGAATCGTTGGTCAATGCACCGCTGCCAGAACCGGAGGTGGCCGCGCGAAAGGCACGACGCCCAAGCGGATTGCCGCAGTACTTGGCCAGCTTGTACGAGGTTGCACTGCTCACACGCGAGCAGGAGCAGCACCTATTTCGCCGCATGAACTATCTGAAATACAAGGCGAACAAGCTGCGCGAAACGCTCGATCCGACACGTGCGAAGAGCAGCGTAATGGACGCGATCGAGAAACTGTACGAACAGGCCGTGACGACGAAAAATCGGCTGGTTCGGGCCAACCTGCGGTTGGTGGTTTCCATTGCCAAGCGGCATGTCGGCATGCAAGAGAATTTCTTCGAGTTGGTCAGCGACGGCAATATGTCGTTGATGAGGGCGGTGGAGAAGTTTGACTATGGTCGTGGCAATAAGTTCAGCACCTATGCCACGTGGGCCATCATGAAGAACTTCGCCCGCTCGATTCCTGGCGAACACCGTCAGCGTGAGCGGTTCCGCACCAGCACCGATGAGCTATTTGTGGCAACCGAAGACACACGCGGTGACCAGCATGCCGAAGAATCGGCCCAGTCGCTGCGTGAGTCGCATGTGGGCCGAATCTTGGATCGACTTGACGATCGTGAGCAAAAGATTATTATCAGTCGGTTCGGACTGGACTACGATCGTGAGCCTTTGACGCTTAAAGAGGTTGGCGCCGAGTTGGGCGTTACCAAAGAGCGAATTCGGCAGATTGAGGCCCGGGCGTTGAACAAGCTGCGAAAAGCGGCCGAAGAAGAGAAGATTGACTTGCCTGGCCTGTAATGGCCACTGGTAGGAAAACGCAGGAACCCCGAGACAGGGGATCTAGCAAGCAAGGGAGACGGCGACAGCCTTAGGAACAAGCGATTCATTCGTGGGAGCGCGAGATCGGCACGGCAAAGAGCCTCATCGAGGCTGGCGTTGTGTGCTCGCTTTCGACGAACATCGTTGTTCCAGGGACTTTCGCGGCTCCCTTTTTCTATTGCGGCAATGCTTCGCCAGCAGGGTCTCGGCTCGATTGGGAATACACCTTGCCGCATTGGAATCACTTAGAAAGTGGAGAATTACGAGCCGAATACCGGCTCTCGATGTTGTTGCTGGTTGATATGAAATGATTTGTTTGTTGCGATCTTGCGAGACCGCGTTGAATCGCTATATTCAAAGGTTTTGAAGTTCGAAACAGGCTAGCGTAGCTCAATTGGCAGAGCAGCTGATTTGTAATCAGCAGGTTGTGGGTTCAAGTCCCTCCGCTAGCTCGTGGCGGGTACGTTTGGGCCCTATTTCGTGCCTGCGGAACACCTGTCACGGGCTGGAGATTAGATAAACATTGACGGAGTGCGAGCCACCAAAAGGCTGGATCGCGAAACGACGAGCAGTAAGTAATACGGTGATCTACGGGGGGTTTCCCGAGCGGTCAAAGGGGTCAGACTGTAAATCTGATGGCATAGCCTTCACAGGTTCGAATCCTGTACCCCCCACTTAAGGAGATTGGGGTCGGGCGCCAGCAGGCGTGAGGTGACCCCGGCGTTGCCCTGGAATCTTGGGTTCCACGGCTAAAAACCTGGAGTTGCATTGTCAATCTAGGGTCAAATGTGCAAAATCACGGATCGCTGGCCGCTGTCTCACGAAGGCATCGTCTGAGGTCTGAGTAATAAGAGATTGGTGAGGGTGTCGTCAGACGGGTCGCAAGCCGCAAAGCTGGGCGACGTGTGGCTTTCGTCTGAGGGTGAAAAAGAAGGGGGCCGTTGGTTTGGCGTAACCACGTGCTGGTTCCCGTTTGTTTTGTTCGTGTGGTGGGTGAAGTAACGATCGGCACCTCGCCAGTCAGTGGCAAAACGAGCGCGGGTGTAGCTCAATGGTAGAGCCATAGCCTTCCAAGCTAAAGACGAGGGTTCGATTCCCTTCACCCGCTTTTTACTGATGGTAGGCAGCGCCGCGCGAGTTGGGAAACTTTGTGGTCGTGGAGACGAAATCGGCGGGCAATGAGCAAGCCGCACCTGTCGAGCGACAAGCAGATCGGTGCTGCTGTAGCTCAGTTGGTAGAGCGCGTCCTTGGTAAGGACGAGGTCATGGGTCCGAATCCCATCAGCAGCTCTTGAGAGTCAGCGTGTTATTGAATCAATTTAGCTAGAGGCTCCCGCCCATTGGGTGCGGGACCGCGACGAGACGCCGGGAGAAAGCATGGCCAAGGAAACATTTGAACGATCAAAACCGCACTGCAACGTAGGCACGATTGGGCATATTGACCACGGAAAGACAACGCTTACGGGTGCGTTGCTGGCCGTGCAAGCCGCCAAGGGGCTGGCGAAATTCAAGTCGTATGCCGACATTGCCAAAGGCGGCACCGTCCGTGATGCAACCAAGACGGTGACGATTGCCGTCAGTCACGTCGAATATGAGTCCGAGAAGCGGCATTACGCACACATCGATTGTCCCGGCCATGCCGACTTTATCAAGAACATGATCACCGGTGCGGCTCAGATGGACGGGGCCATTCTCGTCGTCTCCGCGGCCGATGGCCCGATGCCGCAAACGCGGGAGCACATTCTGCTGGCCCGTCAGGTTGGCGTGCCGGCATTGGTTGTGTTCTTGAACAAGGTTGATCTGGTCGACGATGAAGAGTTGCTTGAATTGGTCGAATTGGAAGTGCGCGAATTGCTCACGCACTACGGCTTCCCAGGCGATGACATTCCGATCGTTCGCGGTTCGGCCAAAGCTGCATACGACGCCCCGGAAGACCCCGAGGCAACCAAATGCATCACCGAGCTGATTGAAGCAGTTGATTCGTATATTCCACAGCCGGAACGTGAAGTAGATAAGCCGTTCCTGATGGCAATTGAAGACGTGTTCTCGATCGAAGGTCGCGGAACCGTTGCCACCGGTCGGATCGAGCGCGGAATGGTTAAGGTTGGCGAGGAAGTTGAAATCGTCGGCCTCAAGGAAGAGTCCACTAAGACGATCTGCACCGGCGTCGAGATGTTTAACAAGACGCTCGATTCGGGTGAGGCCGGTGATAATGTCGGCTGTCTGCTGCGTGGTGTTAAGCGTGATGAAATCGAACGTGGACAGGTGCTAGCCAAGCCAGGGTCGATTACGCCGCACACAAAGTTCGAGGCGGAAGTGTATGTTCTGTCCAAGGATGAGGGCGGACGGCACACGCCGTTCTTTAGTGGCTACCGACCGCAATTCTACTTCCGCACGACCGACGTAACCGGCTCGGCCGCGTTGGTGGGCGATGCCGAAATGTGCATGCCTGGCGATAACGCGAAGCTGGAAGTGTCGTTAGTGAATCCGATTGCGATGGATGATGGTGTTCGCTTCGCAATTCGCGAGGGGGGTCGCACCGTCGGCTCTGGCGTTGTCACCAAGATTCTTGAATAGAGTGGTTTTTATCAGCGGCTGCGGGCCTAGTGGCCGTGGCCGCGGAAGAGTGAATTGGTCGGGGAGCGCGTACATAGGGGCGTAGCTCAATTGGCAGAGCGCTGGTCTCCAAAACCAGAGGTTGCGAGTTCGATTCCCGCCGCCCCTGCCATTTGCTATTGCTCGCGTCGGGCTGGTCGAAAGCCCGTCGCGGCACGGCTGTTTTTGGTCGTATTGATTTGTTGTGCTTTGGATTGAACTGTCGTCAAATCGCGACATGCGGCAAACGTAACTAACAGGTGAACGGGAATGGCACAAGGAACGAACTCCACGGTGAGCCCGTTCTTGCGCAATCTCTTCGACACGTCGCTGTATAAGCGGTCGCAGGGAAGAATCGCGCGTCAGGTAACCTTCGCCGCCGCTGCGGCAACTTTCGCGCTGGGTGCCTACGCGTTGAGTAACACCTTGCTCGATCAAGATGCGACGATGCGTTTCGGTATCTCGGGGGCCGTGTTATTGCTTGGACTGTGGATTTCGTATCGGGCGGTAAACTTGCCTCAATTCGCCGACTTCCTCATTGCCGTCGAGGCTGAGGTTAACAAGGTGACTTGGCCAACGCGAAGCGTCCTGTTTCGCAGCTCGATCGTCGTCATTTTCTTGATCTTGTTCATGGCGGCTCTGTTGTTTGCCTACGACCTGGTCTGGAGCTTTGTGTTAACGAAACTCGGAATTCTCGGCTAAGAACATTTTGGTGATCGGCGCCTCGCAATGTGGCAAGGCGTCACGTGGCCATTGGCCACACAGGGAGATGAATCGCGTGTCCGACGAACAACGCAATAGCATCGAGCAACCGCCCGCTGGCGAGGTCTCCGTGTCACCGGCTTCCGAGCAAGCCGAAGTGGTGCCTGGGGATGATGTCGCTGGGTCGTCGCCGAGCCCCGACTCCGCTTCGGAACTGGAATCGGAAGCTCCAAGTTCCACCACGGAACCGAGCGAAGCGCCCGCCTCGGAAGACGTAGCCGAGGAATCGCTCTCCGCTGACGAGAGTAACGCAGCCGAGAGTGACGCAGCCGAGGAAGTTGAGCCCGACGATGAAGACACCTCGACCGGCATGATCGAGGAAACACCCGAAGGTGAAGATGAAGAGCAACAGAAAGATTGGTACATCCTCAAGGTACAAAGCAATCGTGAGGATTCGATTCGCGATGGCCTGATGCGTCGCGTGAAGATCGAGGGCCTCGAACGGTACTTTGGCGATGCGATCGTTCCAATCGAAATGGTCACCGAGTTCAAAGGCGGTAAGAAACGGGTCGTGAAGCGCAAGCTTTATCCCGGCTACATTGTCGTGAACATGGTGATTAACGACGAAACATGGTTCTTGGTCCGCGAGACTCCTGGAATCGGCGACTTCACGGGCTCAGCCGGCAAGCCGACCCCGATGCTTCCGCATGAGATTTCACGGATCGTCAAGAAGGCCGATGAAAAGAGCGACGATGCACCAAAACTCAAGATCGCCTTCAGTGTGGGCGATCGCGTGAAGATCAACGAGGGCACGTTCGAGAGCTTCGATGGCGAAGTCGATTCGATCGACGAGGCAAACGGTCGCGTCACGGTGATGATCAACATTTTCGGGCGCTCGACTCCGGTCGAGCTGGAGTACTGGCAAATCGAGGCAGTGTAAACGTCCGCAGTAGGCACATGTCTACGATGCGATTGAAAAACCAAGTCATCGGCCCACCGGTGATTCGACCTAGACTAACGACAAAGCAAGATTCATGGCCAAACAACTCGTTGCCAGTGTGAAATTCCAGTGCCCCGGCGGTCAAGCAACTCCCGCTCCTCCGGTCGGTACTTCGCTGGGTAAACATGGAATCAACCTCGGGCAGTTCGTGCAACAGTTCAACGATCGCACGAAGGAAGCTCGGGGCACTCCGATTCCGGTGGTGGTCAATGTTTATAACGACCGTAGCTTCGACTTCATCACCAAGAGCGCCCCGGCGGCGTCTCTGCTGAAGCAAGCCGCGGGAATCGTCAAGGGATCTGGCGTGCCCAACAAGGACAAGGTCGGCACGGTCACGTCAGCACAAATCGAAGATATCGTCAAGGTAAAGATGGACGACCTCAATGCCATGGATGTCGAGCACGCTAAACGAATGATCGAAGGTACGGCCCGCAGTATGGGGCTTGTCGTCGAAGGATAAGTAAGGGTTCACCGTAAGATGTCCAAACAAAGCAAACGTTTCAGGTCGTTGTCCGAAAAGCAATCGGCCAAGGCTCCCGTTCCAGTGGCCGAGGCCGTTGAGGCGGTGAAGCAATTCGATAACACGAAGTTTGACCAGACCGTCGAAGTCGCCATGCGGCTTGGAATCGACCCGAAACAGGCCGACCAACTGGTCCGCGGGTCGGTCGTGTTGCCCCATGGCATTGGAAAAAAGCTCCGCATCATCGTTTTTGCCAAGGGCGACAAAGTGGCCGAGGCGACCGAAGCCGGTGCCGACGAAGTGGGCGGCGAGGAGCTGGCCAAGCGGATCAAGGACGGCTGGACCGATTTCGACGTCTGCATCGCTTCGCCCGACATGATGGGAATCGTTGGTCCGCTCGGTCGCGTGCTGGGGCCGCGGGGCTTGATGCCTTCGCCACGTGCCGGCACGGTAACGCCGGAAATCGCCAAAACAATTCAGGAATACAAAGCCGGTAAGGTCGAGTTCCGCAATGACAAAGACGGCAACGTTCATGGGGTGGTTGGCAAGTTGAGTTTCGACCCCGTAAAGCTCTCCGAGAATGTCGAGGCCTTCATCGGCTACGTATCGTCGTTGAAGCCCGCGAGCGTCAAAGGGGCATACATCAAAGGGATTGCGCTCAGTGCCACGATGAGCCCTGGCGTGCAGATTGCACCCTAGCACGTCGTCGCGCTCATGCTTCGTTTCGTAACAACATCATCAAATAGTTCGCAACCATACACGGCGACGAAATGAGTAAATTCGTTAAGAACCTGATCATCGACGATCTGCGAAAGCGGCTCGATCACGTCAACGATGCGTTGTTGGTGACGGTCGAAGGCGTGGAGGCCAATGCCAACCACCGGCTCCGTTCCGAGTTGCAGAGCAAAGGCATCAAACTTCTGGTCGTGAAGAACAGCCTAGCGGCACGAGCGACCGAGGGCATGCCACTAGCCGATGCCTTCAATGATCTCACGGGCTCGGCGGCCATTGTCTGGGGCGGCGAAGATATCGTTTCGCTTGCCAAGGAGATTGTCCGCTTCACCAAGGATGCACAATTCGAACCATTCCGAGCCCGCGGCGGCGTGATGGATGGCGAAGTGTTGACGTCCGAGGATGTGGACCGTGTGAGCAAGTGGCCCTCCCGACAAGAGCAGCTCAGCATTGTTTCCGGGCAGATTCTTTCTGCTGGTTCCACGTTGTGCGGCCAGCTCAACAGCATCGGCGGCGCACTGGCCAGCCAAATTCAACAGAAGGCCGAAGGCGACGAGGAGACAAGCGAGTAAACACGGCACGTGCCGTTTACGATATTCCGTTCGCAATGCAGTGGTGTGTTGCGAACGATGGTAACCCACAAACATTTTATCGGTGTCCACCAGCGGTATGGCCCGCAAGCGTACTTGTTGCGGCACCGGCGACCCGACTTGAGAAAGGAACTGTAATCCAATGGCGACCGACGCCCCCACCCAAGAGTTTTCAGCGACGACCCAAGAGCTTGGCGACAAAATCGTCGAGTTGACACTGAAGCAAGCCAAAGAGCTAAGCGATTATCTGGAAGACGTTCATGGCATTAAGCCCGCTGCGGGCGGTGCCGTGATGATGGCCCCGGCTGGCGGCGATGGCGGCGGCGAAGCTGCGGCCGAAAAGACCGAATTCGATGTTGTCCTCGAGAACTTCGGGGAAAAGAAGATCGGTGTCATCAAAGTCGTCCGGGCAGCCACATCGCTGGGCCTAAAGGAGGCCAAGGATTTGGTCGAAAGTGCCCCCAGCCCAATCAAGGAGGGTATCTCGAAGGAAGATGCCGAGAAGTTGAAGACGGAGCTTGAAGGGGCCGGAGCCACGGTCTCGATCAAGTAGCCGATTTCGAGTACCGCGTGTTTTTCGAAAATCGTCTACCCACAAACGTCGGTGCAACGCTTGCACCGCAACCTCATGGTTTGAGCTTGTTTGACCACGCACTCAGCCGACCAGGATACGGTTGTTAACCCTGCGTGATGTTGCGCGCACGCGGAGATTGGCCACACCCGTTGCGGTCGGTCCGGCGCGTGCGAACACCTAAGGAGCACCAGAGAGCAATGGCCACCCCCACCGAACGACGCATTCGGCCCAAGGAAATCCGCAATTTTGGACGTCAGTCTGACATGACGTCCATTGGTGACTTGACGGAAATCCAAACACATAGCTATGCCAAATTCTTGCAGCTTGATAAGGCGTCTGACAATCGCAAGGACCAGGGTATAGAAGGCGTCCTCCGAGAAATATTTCCCGTTGAAAGCTACGACAAGTCGTTGCAGCTTCAGTACGTCAAGTACGAATTGGGGAAGCCTCGGTATGAGCCTGACGAGTGTCGCCAGTTGCGGATGACCTATGGCCGACCGTTCAAGGTTTGGTTGCGACTGACGAAGGATCAGCCCATTGAGGAAGCCGTGTACTTGGGCGATATGCCCATCATGATTGGCGGCGGCGAGTTCATTATCAACGGTGCCGAGCGTGTCGTGGTGAGTCAGCTACACCGCAGCCCCGGCGTCGATTTCGTTGCTGATACCGAGAGTACCGATCGACGCCTGCACAGTTGCCGGATCATCCCGGAGCGCGGAAGTTGGATCGAACTGAATGTCCTGAAGAAGGAAAACCTTGGTGTTCGCATCGATCAAAGCGGCAAATTCTCGGCTATGACCTTGTTACGGGCGATGAGCCCCAAGCTGAGCCAGAACGTCGACCTCCTGCGAACCTTCTATTCCACGAGTAAGGAAAAGATCGTCGATGGTCGCAGCGTCTCGAAAATAGAAGACAAGATTGCCGTTGAAGACGTTGTCTACCCGGCCAAGAGCGAACGCGCCGGTGAGATTATTATCGAATGTGGACAGACGATCACGCGCAATACGGCCGAGTTGATCTGCACCTCCGGCGTCACGAGCGTCGAGGTGATGCCCGATCTCAAGGATCGGTTGATTCTCAACAGCTTGGCGGAGGACAACACGGCGAGCCACGAAGAGGCCTTGCTGAAAATCTATCAGCGACTACGGCCTGGCAACCCGCCGCAACTGGAGAAAGCCCGCACGCTGTTCAAAGAAAAGTTCTTCGATGTCAACCGCTATCGATTGGGCCGCGTCGGCCGCTTCCGTATCAATCGCAAGCTGAATTTGAAAATCAGCCAGAACGAAATGACGTTGCGGCCCGAGGACCTGATCGCCTCGATCGCCTATCTGCTGAAGCTTCGTGCTAGCGACGAGGATGCCCAGATCGACGACATCGATCACCTGGGCAATCGACGGCTGCGAACGATTGACGAACTGGCCAGCGATGAACTCCGCAAGGGGTTCCTCAAGCTGCGACGCACCGTCCAAGAACGAATGAGCCTGAAGGACGTCGAGGACATGACGCCCCGCAGCTTGATCAATCCCAAGAGCATCTCGGCGTCGATCGATTACTTCTTCGGACGAGGCGAGTTGTCGCAAGTGGTCGATCAAACCAACCCGCTGTCGATGTTGACCCACGAACGGCGTCTCTCGGCCTTGGGCCCTGGTGGCCTGAATCGAAAGCGAGCCGGGTTTGAAGTCCGCGACGTACACATTTCGCACTACGGACGAATTTGCCCGATTGAAACGCCCGAAGGCACGAACATCGGCCTCATTTCCAGTTTGGCCATCTATTCCGAGGTCGACGAATACGGATTCCTGGTAACGCCGTACTTCAAGGTGAACAAGGGCAGCCTGACAGATGAAATCAAATGGCTGCGTGCCGACGAAGAGAGTAACGCGTATGTCGCCCCGGCCGATGCAAAGGTGGTCGATGGTCGCCTCAAGGGAGACGCGCTCGTTGCCCGCTATCGTGCCGACTTCGTAATGGTTCCGACCGATAAGATCGAATACATCGACGTGGCCCCGGCCCAAATGGTCGGTGTCTCGGCTGCGTTGATCCCATTCCTCGAGCACGACGATGCGAACCGGGCCCTCATGGGTTCCAACATGCAGCGGCAGGCCGTGCCGCTGTTGGTCGCCGAACCACCGCTGGTGGCAACCGGAATGGAACGTCAGGTCGCGCTGAATTCCGGCATGCTGGTTCGTGCCAAGAACGCCGGCACCGTCACCTTCGTCGACGCCGACCGGATTGAGATCGGCGAAGATGTCTACCCACTGCGCAAGTTCGTCGGGCTGAATGAGCGGACCTGCCAGAACCAAAAACCAATCGTCTCGATTGGGCAATCTGTCGAAAAACGTGATGTCATTGCCGACGGTGCCGCCACGTTCCAGGGCGAATTGGCCTTGGGCCGCAATGTGCTGGTCGGGTTCATGGCCTGGGACGGCTACAACTTTGAAGATGCCATCATCATCAGCGAAGAGTTGGTCAAGAACGACACCTACACCTCGATTCACATCGAGGAGTTCGATATCGAGATTCGTGAAACCAAGCTGGGTCGCGAGGAATTCACCCGAGATATCCCGAATGTGAGTGAGAAAGCCCTCCGCAATCTCGATGAGTCGGGCATCATTCGCATCGGTACCTACGTGCGGCCCGGTGACATTCTCGTCGGTAAGGTCTCGCCGAAGTCGAAGACCGAGTTGACTCCCGAAGAGAAGTTATTGCACGCCATCTTTGGTCGTGCCGGGGAAGATGTGAAGAACGATTCGCTGGATGTCCCCTCGGGCATCGAAGGAATCGTAATCAACACCCAGAAGTTTTCCCGCCGCATGAGCCTTACGGAAGACGAACGCAAGGACTTTGAGAAACTGCTGAAAGAGGCCGAAGCCGAGGGCGCGCTCAAGATCACCGAAGCATTCACGGCCATGGTTTCCGAACTTGAAGGGATCCTGCAGCGAAAGCTCACCGACGACGATGGCAATTCGTTGGTCCATGAGCAAGATCCGAAGTTCGTGGTGGAACAGGCAACAAACTTCCGCCTGGACACGCTCAACATCCGCAGCCCCCAGCGAAAAGACGAGGTCGAAAAGCTCTACAAGGCGAAATGGCCCGAGGTTGAAATTGCGATCGACGAACGTGATCGCAAGCTGAACTCGATGAAGCGGGGTGATGAACTTCGCAGCGGCGTGTTGCAGATGGTGAAGGTCTACATCGCCGCCAAGCGAGTCATCTCGGTCGGCGACAAGATGGCCGGTCGTCACGGAAACAAGGGGGTGATCGCTAAGATTTTGCCGGTCGAGGACATGCCGTTCTTGGCCGACGGAACCCCGATCCAGATCATGCTCAACCCGTTGGGCGTGCCAAGCCGCATGAATGTCGGACAGATTCTGGAAACGCACCTTGGTTGGGCCGCCGCAAAGCTCGGTTTCCAGGCCATCACTCCGGTGTTCAATGGGGCCGAGGAAAGCGAAATTCGTCAATGCCTCAAGGACGCCAAGTTGCCGGAAACCGGCAAGACACAACTGTACGACGGTCGTTCCGGCGATAGGCTCGAACAACAAACGACCGTGGGCTACATCTACATGCTCAAGCTGCATCACTTGGTGGACGACAAGGTTCATGCTCGTTCAACCGGCCCCTACTCACTCATCACGCAACAACCGCTCGGCGGCAAGGCCCGCTTCGGAGGTCAGCGGTTTGGTGAAATGGAAGTCTGGGCGCTCGAGGCCTATGGTTCTGCCTACATCTTGCAGGAGTTGTTGACCGTTAAGAGTGACGACGTCGAAGGACGTACGAAGATTTACGAATCGATGGTCAAGGGAGAGAACACCCTGGAGGCCGGCACGCCAGCGAGTTTTGATGTGCTGACCAACGAAATCCGCGGTTTGGCTCTCAACATGCAACTGGAGAAGCGTCGCATCTAAGTCATCGACCGGCATCACGGCGTAGCCCGTGACCTGCCGCATCAACTATTTAAGTACATCCCACCGCAAGGTGATTCCTCCACGATAGGGAGCGAACACAATGAGTCTCGGCGAAAGCTCTTACGACCGGATTAACGATTACACTTCGGTGAAGATCAGCCTGGCGCGGCCACACGACATTCGTAGTTGGTCGTTTGGCGAAGTGAAGAAGCCGGAAACGATCAACTACCGGACCTATCGACCCGAAAAAGACGGTTTGTTCTGCGAACGCATTTTTGGCCCAGAAAAAGACTACGAATGT
>CAZNXE010000004.1:33436-36886 GCA_964576465.1 uncultured Planctomycetaceae bacterium | reverse complement strand
ATCGTTGCGGCGTGAAAGTCACGCATAGTCGGGTTCGTCGTAAGCGAATGGGTCACATCGAGTTGGCCGCTCCGGTCGTACACATTTGGTTCTTCAAGGCCATGCCCAGCCGCTTGGGCAACTTGCTGGAAATGAAGACCACCAGCATGGAAAAAGTGATCTACTTCCAGGACTACGTCGTCGTCGATCCCGGCGATACGCCGCTGAAGGCGAAACAGTTGCTCACCGAAGAGGAGTTCCGCGCGGCCCGAGAGCAATATGGCGACGCCTTTGAAGCCGATATGGGCGCCGAGGCCGTTCGCAAATTGCTGGTGGGGCTCGATCTGGTGAAACTCTCGCAAGAACTGCGCGAGGATTTGGCCACCACGGGCTCAAAGCAACGCCAGAAAGACCTCGTCAACCGCCTGAAGATTGTTGAAAACCTCCGCGATAGTAACAACAAACCTGAGTGGATGATTCTGGACGTGATTCCGATCATCCCTCCAGATCTCCGTCCGCTGGTGCTGCTGGACTCGGGCAATTTTGCCACGAGCGACCTGAACGATCTCTATCGTCGGATTATTAACCGCAACAACCGACTGAAGAAACTCGTCGATCTCAACGCACCCGAAGTGATCATCCGCAACGAAAAGCGGATGTTGCAGCAGTCGGTTGATGCACTGTTCGATAACAATCGCTGCAAGCGACCCGTGCTCGGTTCCAGTAACCGACCGCTGAAGTCGCTCACCGATATGATTAAGGGAAAGCAGGGGCGGTTCCGCGAGAACTTGCTCGGAAAGCGTGTCGATTATTCGGCACGAAGTGTGATTGTCGTTGGCCCTTCGCTGCTACTTCATCAGTGCGGTTTGCCGAAAAAGATCGCCCTGGAGTTGTACCAGCCGTTCATCATCCGACGGCTGAAGGAGCTCGGACACGCCGATACCATCAAGAGCGCCAAGAAGATGCTGGACCGCAAGGACGAGGAAGTTTGGGACATCTTGGAAGAGGTGATCAAAAACCACCCTGTCTTGCTCAATCGTGCTCCGACGTTGCACCGCATGGGCATCCAAGCCTTCGAGCCGCTGCTGGTTGAAGGCAACGCCATCAAACTGCACCCGCTGGTCTGCAAGGGCTTCAATGCCGACTTCGACGGCGACCAGATGGCGGTCCACTTGCCGCTGTCGATCGAAGCTCAGGTCGAAGCGCATACGCTGCTCATGTCGACGAACAATGTCTTCAGTCCGGCCAACGGCGCGCCGATCATCAGCCCCTCGCAAGATGTCGTGATGGGGTGCTACTACATGACTGCCGAACAGGATGATCAGGACGGCGAGGGGATGATCTTCGGGTCGGCCCAAGAGGTTGAGCTTGCCTTCACACTCGGAAAGGTTGCCACGCATGCCAAAATCAAGCTCAAACTCCCTCGCACGCGTTGGATCAAGACGGAAGACGAATCCGAACAGGATCCGGGCGCGCTGATTGATACCACCGTAGGGCGCGTGATCTTCAATTCAATCCTTCCTGAAGGAATGGCGTATTACAACATTCCCATGCGTTCCAGCGAGCTGTCGAAGGTCATCTCCGATTGTTATCAGGTGCTTGGCCGTTCCTACACGATCAAGCTGCTCGACGCTCTGAATCGATGTGGTTTCCGCGAGAGCACACGCAGCGGCCTGTCGTTCGCGACCGATGATCTGATCACGCCGCCGACAAAGGCCAAGATCATCAACGAGGCGGAAAAGAAGGTGCTCAAGATCCAAAAGCTCTACACCCGCGGCATCATCACCGAGGGGGAGCGCTACAACCAGGTGCTCGACGCCTGGACCCACGCTCGTGAGCAGATCACCACCGAGATGATGGCCGAACTCGAATCCGATCGCCGTGGGAAGACGTATATGAATCCGATCTACCTCATGGCGCATTCCGGTGCCCGTGGTGGTGTCGAGCAGATCCGCCAATTGGCCGGCATGCGTGGCTTGATGGCCAAGCCGTCTGGAAAGATTATCGAAACGCCGATCAAGGCAAACTTCCGCGAAGGGCTCTCCGTGCTCGAATACTTCAGTTCGACGCATGGTGCCCGAAAAGGTTTGGCCGATACGGCTCTCAAGACGGCAGACTCGGGTTATCTGACCCGAAAGCTGGCCGACGTCGCACAGAACGTCGTTGTGACGATGCAAGACTGTGAGACAACTCAAGGAATCACCAAGGGAGTGATTTACCGAGGCGAAAAGGTCGAAGTTGGTCTCGCCGACTCGATTCGCGGTCGCGTCAGCCGTACAAACATCGTCAACCCTATTACCGACGAATTGGTTGTTCGCGAAAGCCAGATGATCACTCGCGAGGCTGCCCGCCGCATTGAGCAATTGGGCTTGGAACGGATCCAAGTTCGCAGCCCGATGACCTGCGAGGCAACGCTAGGAGTTTGCCAACTCTGCTATGGCATGGACCTGTCGACCGGCGACATCGTCGAGGAAGGCATGGCTGTCGGGATCATCGCTGCCCAGAGCATCGGCGAGCCGGGTACCCAACTAACGATGCGGACCTTCCACATTGGTGGAACTGCTGCCCGCGATGTCGAAGAGAGCGAAATCCGCGCCAAGAAAGGTGGTGTCGTCAAGTTCACGCGGCTCAAAGTCGTGAAGAACGATAATGGTGATCTCATGGTGCTCACCCGCAACGGTGAAATCCTGTTGATGGACCCCAAAGGAAGAGAACTGGAGAAATACGAGATCCCGACCGGTGCCCATATATTGGCCGAGGAAGACACCGAGGTGAAACCCGGCGACATTCTCTGCCGCTGGGATCCGCACAGTATCCCAATTTTGGCCGAACTTGGTGGAAAGGTTCGCTACGAAGATATCGTTGAAGGCGAAACCGTGCTCCTGGAGAAAGACACCAGTGGCCACATCCGGCGCTCGATCATCGAACACAAAGGCGACCTGCATCCGCAGATTATCTTGGAGGATCCAAGCGGCAAGATTCTCGACTTCTACTACCTGCCAGAGCGAGCGTTCATCGAAGTCAACGAAGGAGCGACCATTACTGGCGGTACGCTGTTGGCCAAAACGCCTCGTGAAGTGTCTGGTACGCAGGACATCACCGGTGGTTTACCTCGCGTCACCGAAATTTTTGAAGCCCGCAAGCCAAAGGATCCCGCGGTCATCGCGGAAATCGATGGTGAGGTCGAACTGCTCGGCGAGAAGAAACGTGGCAAACGAACCATCATCGTCCGCAGCGAAAGCGGCATCGAGCGCGAACACTTGGTGTCGCACGGTAAGCATCTACGGGTTCACGCCAAGGACATTGTGCGTGCCGGCGAAGCCTTGGTCGACGGGCCGTTGGTCCCCCACGATATTCTCCGCATCTCGGGCGAAGAAGCCGTGCAAGACTATTTGACTCGCGAAATCCAAAACGTTTACCGAAGCCAACGTGTGGAAATCGACGACAAACACATTGAGATCATCGTTTCAC
>CAZNXE010000004.1:30428-33397 GCA_964576465.1 uncultured Planctomycetaceae bacterium | reverse complement strand
CGACACCGACTTGCTGCCAGGCAGCATTCTCGACCGCTTGGACTTCCGCACGGCAAACGAAAGAATTTCGAAGTGTCTTCGCATCAGCGAGAAGGGTGATAGCGACTTTGAAATCAATGCCATCGTGCCGAAGGAAACACTAGAGCAGGCGAATAGCCAAATCGAAGCGCTCGGCGGTGAGATTGCCAAGGGCGTCAAACCCAAGCCGGCCACCGCCAGCACCCAGTTACTGGGGATCACAAAAGCTTCGGTACAAAGCTCTAGCTTTATCTCGGCGGCAAGTTTCCAAGAAACCACCAAGGTTCTCACCGAGGCAGCACTCGCCAGCAAGGTGGATAACCTGGTCGGACTGAAAGAAAACGTCATCCTGGGCCACTTAATCCCGGCTGGCACCGGCTTTAGCCTCCACCAGAACGCCGAGGTCCGCATTCGGCCCGAGGCTCTGGAAGCCCTCGCGGCTGAGAAAGACCGTGTCCTGGAGAGGCACTTCCCGTTGCTTGATACCGGAGACGAAGGCAACAACGCTCCGAAACCGGCAGTCTCCGATGGGCAGCCAGCAGCAAGTGTTTCTTTGGAAAGCATCCCATCCTCCGAGGGACCGGCTGCCGTCGAGTCAGGCGGAAGTGCCTTGGATTCGCTCCTGGGGGGGGCCCCCGATACCGATCCGCCCCAAGAAGGGTCGTAAACAACCACTTGAACGATTGACGACTGACACGACTTGACAGTAGTCGTGCATTCGATAGTGTTATAGATTCGCTCGCGCCGGGCGTGTTTGATTCGCCAACCGGATGCGAGTGTCGTAACTATTTGAACGCGGAGACATTGCAACGTGCCGACAATCAATCAACTCGTCCGACGGGGACGTCGCAAGCCGCGGAAGTTCAGCAAGGCACCCGTGCTGGACCGGTGCCCGCAAAAGCGAGGGGTTTGTCTTCAAGTAAAGACAATGACCCCGAAGAAGCCGAACTCAGCACTTCGTAAAGTGGCGCGTGTGCGGCTTTCCAATGGAAAAGAAGTCACCGTCTATATCCCTGGCGAAGGTCACACGCTGCAAGAACACTCGATCGTGCTTGTGCGTGGCGGTCGTGTCCGCGACCTTCCCGGTGTCCGCTATCACGTCGTGCGTGGAACACTCGATACCCTGGGTGTCGAGGGCCGAAAGCAATCCCGCAGCTTGTACGGCACCAAGAAGGGCTAACACACAACGCGAACCTCTAACCGGCGCGTGCCGGTTTTTTGCAAACAACAGATAACAACGATTTCGTGACCAGCCGCCAAACTAGAGCGGGTCACGAGTGATCCGGAATGAGACACGATGGGACGAATTACCGCCAGCCGCAAACAGTTGGTACCTGACAGCCGCTACGATTCCTTGCTCGTTAGCAAGTTTATCAACTGCCTGATGTGGGACGGGAAAAAGGCCACCGCACGACGCGTTTTCTACGACGCCTTGGACGTCATCAAGGAACGTGTCGCCGATCAAGAGCCGCTAGAGGTCTTCACCACGGCGATCGAAAACGTCAAGCCGGCAGTCGAAGTTCGCTCGAAGCGTGTTGGCGGAGCGGCGTACCAAGTGCCCATGCAGGTGAATAAAATTCGTCAGCAGTCGCTGGCCATTCGCTGGATATTGCTTGCCATACGCGAGAAAAAAGGGCGCGCAACGCATTTGAGCTTGGCCGACGAGCTGGTGTCCGCCTACAACCGCGAGGGTGCCGCCTTCACACGCCGCGAAAACATCCACCGCATGGCCGACGCGAACAAGGCATTTGCCCACTTCGCTTGGTAGCCCGGCTCCCTTGGCTGGCTGCCGAACCGACTCACCCGACCGCTTGGCCGAGAGCGGCATTGTTGATCCGCATGCCGCAGGCTACAGGTCGCATTCCCCACGTTCGTTACTAGGCGTGACGACAGTCCATCATGGCCCGCGACCTCGAAAAACTCCGCAATATCGGCATTATTGCCCATATCGACGCCGGCAAGACCACGGTCACCGAGCGGATGTTGTTCTATTCCGGCGCCAGCCACCGCATGGGCGATGTGGACAAAGGCACCACCGTCACCGATTACGATCCGGAAGAACAAGAGCGCGGAATTACCATCATTGCCGCCTGCGTCACGTTCCCCTGGCGCGACGCGATCATCAACTTGATCGACACGCCAGGGCACGTCGACTTTACTGCCGAGGTCGAGCGTAGTCTCCGCGTCTTGGATGGCGGCGTCGTTGTCTTTAGCGCCCGAGAGGGTGTCGAAGCCCAGAGCGAAACCGTCTGGCGCCAAGCCGACAAGTACCACGTCCCCCGCATCGCGTTCATCAACAAAATGGACCGCGAGGGTGCCGATTTCGAGGGCACTTTCGAGGAGATTGGCAAGCGACTCGGTTCCAATCCCATCGCCGTGCAAATCCCGTTGGGTTCCGGTCCCCCGCATCAGGCCGATCCCTTTCGCGGGGTAATCGACTTGGTCGAAATGAAGCTGCTGAGTTTTCCATCGGAAGGACAGGGCAAAGAAGTCCAAACGGCCGAAATCCCCGAAGAAATTCTCGATGAAGCCCTGCTGTGGCGAGAGCAAATGCTGGAATCGTTATTCGATTTTTCAAACGAACTCGGCGAGTTGCATCTTTCGGAAGCCGAAGTCCCCGCGGAGCTAATCAACCGGGTGCTGCGTGATGCCACGATGCATAACATGGCGGTGCCGGTTCTCTGCGGCTCGGCACTCGACCATATCGGCATTCAACCCTTGCTTAATGCGGCAGTCAGCTATCTACCTAGTCCAGCCGACATGCCCCCGGTTGAGGGGGTCGATCCAAAGAAGCCCGATAAGCAAATCGTTCGTAAGGCGAACGCCGACGAACCCTTTTGCGGCTTGGTCTTCAAGATCCAAGCCGATAAACACGGCGACCTGCACTATGTGCGTGTCTACTCAGGGCATTTGAATGCCAACTCACGCTTGCTCAACGTGCGAGAGAACAA
>CAZNXE010000004.1:17970-30385 GCA_964576465.1 uncultured Planctomycetaceae bacterium | reverse complement strand
TCAAGCCGACCGCCGCTCACAAGTCGATTCCGTCGAAGCCGGTGACATCGTGGGAATCATCGGTCTCCGACATTCGGTTACCGGAGATACGCTTACGGTCCCACAACACCCAATCTCGCTGGAATCGATCGAGTTTCCCGAAACGGTCATCTCAATGGCCATCGAGCCCGAGAGTTCGACCGATCGCAAGAAGCTCTCCGAGACGCTCGCGATTCTCAATCGGCAAGATCCCACGTTTCGCGCGGACGAGAACCCCGATACCGGCCAAACGCTGATTAGCGGAATGGGCGAGCTGCATCTAGAGGTCATCAAGCACCGGTTGCTCCGCGATTTCAACCTCAACGTCCGCGTTCACAAACCCCGGGTTAGCTATCGCGAAACGATCGCGAAGGCCGCCGAAGTGACCGGATCATGCGATCGTCAGGTTGCCGGTCAGTCGCTGTTTGCCAAGGTCAGAATCCGTCTTGAACCGCGTGAAACAGGTGTGGGATCAACGGTGGCAGTCAATCCGGCCGCTGTCGAACAGATCACCGCTGAGTTTCTCACCCCTGTGGTCGAAGTTCTCGAAGAGATGGCGGCCGGTGGCGGATCGCTGGGATTCCCGTTGATGGACATCAAGGCGACCGTTTTGGGGGGAGAGGTCCACGAGATCCATTCCACGGAGATCGCATTCAGACATGCGGCGGCCGAGGCATTTAATCATGCATTAAACGAAGCCGGCGTCGTTCTGCTCGAACCGATTATGAAACTCGAAATCGCCGTGCCAGAGGAAAATATGGGCGATTTCGTGGCCGATCTCCAGAAACGTCGGGCAACGATCACCGGAACAACAACCCGCGGCAACAACACGATCCTCACTGGGCTGGCACCACTTGCGAGCCTGTTCGGCTATTCCGTCGCCATGCGAAGCATGAGCCAGGGCCGGGCGACCTGTTCGATGGAACCCGCCGAATACGGCCCCGCGCCGCCAGAGGTCTTGCAAAGTTTCCAGTAGACAAGGCGTGATTCAGTCCGACGGCCCGTGGAATTCCTTACCCAGATGCTTCATCACATCGATTTCTGAGCAGATGTGTTGGCTTGTCTCGGAAAGCTTCTGGTTTTCAATCGAGGGCCGTTGACACTATTGGAGATAGGTCCTAAAATTCTCGGTTCGCTTGTGTCGCCTGAACCCTTGTGGCGGTGATGCGAACAATGAAAGCCGTTGCGGCCTTGGGCTTGCAATTGGCTAGGTGAATAAGTCAAAGGGTTCAATCACACACGGGGTGATTTGTGGCGGCGGCGAACGAGATCATTAGAATTCGAATGGAAGCGTATGACCATTCGGTTCTGGACCAGAGTGCTGCGGAGATCGTGGATACGGCCAAGCGAACGGGGTCGGAAGTTCATGGTCCCATCCCGCTGCCGACACGAATCGAGCGGTACACCGTACTGTCAGGTCCTCATGTTGATAAGAAGGCCCGCCATCAGTTTGAAATTCGAACACACAAAAGGTTGATTGATATCGTGCAGTCAACCGCTAAGACAATCGAGGCACTCAATAAGCTGAGCTTGCCTGCGGGCGTCGATATCAAGATCAAGGCAACGAGTCGTTAGGCGCGTGGCCGTCAAGTAGGTAGCTGGTGGATCGGCGCTCGATTTGGGTTGTCGGATCCTTGTAGAGTTGGCTTAAGGGAATTACATGTCTCGGAAGTCGGACGGGTAATGGGCGGCCAATCGGTCCGCGTGATCCTGTCCGATAACAGACCACAAGGCGTATGGCGATGGCGATTGGAATACTCGGCCGCAAGGTCGGGATGACACAAATTTATGCTGAATCGGGTGAAGTGATCCCGGTTACGGTGATTCAGGCCGGACCCTGTCGCATACTGCAGCTTCGTACCGTCGATCGCGACGGGTACGAGGCCGTTCAGTTGGGCTATCGCGATAAGCCCAGGCGGCTCGCCAGTCGTAGTACACGTGGTCATGTTGCAAAGCTGGACGGTCACCGCACTCGCAAACGTGCCGCCGCCGGTGTTGAGCCGGTCGAAAAGGCCAACTGCGAGCCTCAGCGTTTCGTTCAAGAATTCCGTGTCCCGACCGACGGGCTCTCGATCGGTCAGGAAATCAACGTCGGGGAATTTGCCGAGATTTCGGCCGTTGACGTCACTGGTACCTCGAAAGGTCGTGGTACGGCCGGTGTCATGAAGCGTCACAACTTTCATGGCCAACGAGCCACGCATGGTGTGAAGAAAGTCCATCGTCATTGCGGCTCGATCGGCAACAGTGCCTATCCCTCGCGAGTGATTAAAGGACGACGCATGGCGGGGCGCTACGGCGGTCAGCAAAGCACGATGCGAAACGTCAAGCTGGTCAAGGTTGACACGGAAAACAACCTATTGCTCGTCCGTGGTGCCGTGCCCGGACCCAATGGCGGATATGTGACGATTCGCGCGACAAATAAACTGTAGTGAAGTGAGAGACTGTGTCGCAGGGCTTTGTCAAGCTGGCGGCATCAAATCAATAACGCCGCGGCACCACAGCTATTTGCTTGCTAGTGTCGCAACTGGATAAATCGAGACGGGACGACTGTTATGGCCAGCTTGCCGGTATACGACCGCACGGGTGCCGAAGTAGGCAAGTACGAGATTGACCTTTCCGTGCTGGCCTCGCGCATCAACAAGCAGTTGCTTCACGATGCGGTGGTGATGTACGAGTCGAACCTTCGTCAGGGATCATCCAAAACCAAGAGCCGCGCCGAAGTTGCTGGCTCGACCAAGAAGATGTATCGCCAAAAGGGCACTGGCAATGCCCGGGCCGGTTCGCGACGTAGTGGTCTCCGGCGAGGTGGTGGGCATATTCACGCCAAGCGACCTCGATCGTGGGTCTACCGGCTGCCGCGAAAAGCATTGCAACTGGCCACCCGGATGGCGTTGGCCTCGAAAATTCGTGACCACCAGATCACCTTAATCGACGATTTGTCGTTCGGGCAGCCAGCCACGAAGCAGATGGCGGAGATTCTCAAATTGCTCAACTGCGACGGCAAGACATTATTGGTCGCCACGGCGTCGCACGACACGAACGTTTACAAGAGCGCACGCAACATTTCCGGCGTCACTGTTTCGCCGGCCGCTGACTTAAACGCACGAAGCATCTTGGCACCACGGCGTGTCTTGATGACCACCGCGGCGTTGGATGCGATTAAGCAACAATCTACCCTGTCTTCCGGGACCGCGAGCTGACACAGTAGACGAATCCCGCGACACCGCACACAAGCAACTCAACACTTCGATTGATAATAAATCATGGCTTCAAAAACCAAAAAACCAGCACCCAGCGGCTCAAAGACGCGGCTCGTGCTGGAGCCCTATCAAGTGATCTTGCGACCGTTGGTCACTGAAAAGGGAATGCACCGTTCAACGCGCTATAACGCTTATGCTTTCGAGGTGAATCCTCTGTCAACTAAGCCTGATATTCGCCGCGCGGTGGAAGAGATGTTTGAAGTCAAGGTATTGAAGGTCTACACGCAAAACCGTAAGGGCAAGCCTCGTCGGACACGTTTCCGTCAGGCTCACACGAAAAACTGGAAGAAGGCGATCGTGAAGCTCGATCCCGAGCATCGCATCAACTTCTTCTAAACTCGAAATCCTATAAGAGTGTTCACGTGGGTATTCGCCGATATAAACCGGTCACACCAGGTCGACGAGGCGCGACGGTCAGCGACTTCGCGGAATTGACTCCTGGCGCGAAGCCGGAAAAGAGTCTGTTGCGCCCCAAGAATCGCAAAGGCGGCCGCAACAACCAGGGTAAGATCACGGTCCGGCATCGCGGTGGCGGTCACAAGCGTCGCTATCGACTGATTGACTTTCGTCGTAATAAGGATGGCGTGCCAGCACGCGTGGCGTCGATTCAGTACGACCCCAATCGCAGCGCGAGAATCGCCTTGTTGCACTATGTCGACGGTGAGAAACGCTACATCCTGGCACCCAACGGACTGAAGAAGGACGATCGCGTCGTGAGCGGCAGCGAGTCCCCCGCCGAGGTTGGCAATTGCTTGCCTCTGAAGAATATTCCCGTGGGATCCAGTGTTCACAACGTCGAGCTACAGCCAGGTCGCGGTGGACAAATGTGCCGCTCGGCAGGCACCAGTGCCACGTTGGCAGCTCGCGAAGGTGATTGGGCGCAGATCAACCTACCCAGTGGAGAAATCCGCCGTATTCCGGCCAACTGTCGGGCCACGATTGGCTCCATCGGAAACGCCGACCATATGAACATCGTGATTGGCAAAGCGGGTCGCAATCGCTGGAAGGGCCGTCGCCCTCACGTTCGCGGTACTGCCATGAACCCCGTCGATCACCCGCATGGTGGTGGTGAGGGTCGCACGAAAGGTGGGCGACATCCGGTGAGCCCCACGGGCAAGCCAGCCAAGGGTGGGCGAACACGAAACAAACGTAAGCCGTCCAATGCATCGATCGTCCGCCGTCGACGTTCGCGTCGCTATGGACTACTCAAGGTTTAAGCAGAACAAAGTCAGTCGCGGCTGCCAACGGTATGTCACGAACCAACAACGACGAATGAAGCGAGTGTTTTCATGGGAAGATCGTTAAAGAAGGGCCCGTACGTCGACCTGAAGGTATACCTCAAGGTTGAGCGGCTCGACGAGCGGGGCGTCAAAGAACCGATCAAGACGTGGGCTCGCGCCTGCACGATCGTCCCCGAGTTCGTGGGTCACACATTTATGGTCCACAACGGCAAGATGCATATCAAGGTGTTCGTCACCGAAGACATGGTCGGCCACAAGCTAGGTGAGTTCTCGCCAACCCGCACATTTCGCGGTCATGGCGGCAAGGGAAAACGTTAACGTCACGCAACAGTTGAGTCAGCTCCTCCGGAGCCGACGCATAAGGATGTTGTTATGGGCTACCGAGCCTCGCATCGATTTGCACGAATTAGTCCCCGCAAAGTGCGGCCCTTGGCCGACATGATTCGTGGGAAGTTTGCCGACGACGCGTTGGATATCCTGCGGTATCAACCCCAGCGGGGTGCCCGCATGTTGGAGAAGGTGCTACGAAGTGCGTTAGGCAATGCGGAAGATCAACGAGCAACCAATTTGGCTTCGCTGGTCGTGGTCGACGCTCATGTCGATGGCGGCCCGATGTTCAAGCGTGTGCGACCGCGAGCGCGCGGCATGGCGCATGTGATTCGCAAGCGTATGTCACATATTCACGTCGAGGTGGATGCCACCTGATTGCGGTTCGCCGCATGGAACAAGACGAACCGCACAGTAGATTCAGAACAGTCGATTCAGAAACCAAGCAAGATTCGGAAAGACCGAGAGACGCAATCATGGGTCAAAAAGTAAATCCTATCGCCTTCCGCACCGGCGTGATGATCGGCTGGAAAAGCCGGTGGTATGCGTCGAAGAAGGAATTTGCCGATCTGCTGATCGAAGACTTCAAAATTCGCAAATACATCAAAGGGAAATACCGCCACGCAGGCATTCCAAAGATCGAGATCGAGCGAACCCGCGATGAAGTAAAGGTCATCCTTTTCTCGGCCCGCCCTGGCGTGATCATTGGTCGCAAGGGACAAGCCGTTGAAGCCTTGCAGGGCGAGTTGCAAGACTTGGTCGGCCGTCGCATCAATATCAAGATCGAAGAAATATCGCGACCCGAGATACACGCTCAATTGGTTGCCGAGGATATTTCCGATCAACTCACCCGACGATCTAGTTTTCGTCGGACGATGAAGCGAGCACTAGAACAAACAATGGAAGCCGGAGCCAAGGGCATCAAGGTGCAATTGGCCGGCCGGTTGGGCGGCGCGGAAATGGCCCGTCGCGAAAAGCAAATTGCAGGTTCGATCCCACTCTCGACGCTGCGTGCCAAGATCGACTATGGCTTCACCGAAGCCAAGACGGCGCAAGGGCATATCGGGGTTCAAGTTTGGGTCAACCAAGGTGACTTTCTGATAGACGAGGAGTCGGCTGATGGCGCTCATGCCCAAAAGGGTCAAGCACCGAAAAAACCAGCGCGGAAGAATAAAGGGTAAGGCGACCCGCGGCAATCATGTCGTGTTTGGCGACTTCGGCCTTCAATCGATGCAAGCTGGCTGGATCAGCGCCGCAACGATTGAAGCCGGACGTATCGCCGCACAGCAATATCTCCGCACGGAAGGTCGTTTGTATATCCGTATTTTTCCGCATAAGTCCATTACCTCGATCCCGTTGGAAACGCGCATGGGAAAGGGTAAGGGCGAACCGGAGTATTGGGCCGCCGTGGTTCGCCCCGGCACGATTCTTTATGAGATCGGAGGCGTCTCGGAGGAAGCGGCAAAGATTTGCTTCCGTCGATTGGCGCACAAGATGCCCGTGGCCGTGCGAATGGCCAGCCGGCGGACGATGTAACAACTCGGTAAGACAACCGCGACATCGCTAGGTGTCGCGACAACAAGATAGTCAGTAAGGATGTCGAGATGAGTTCGGTTTCGGAACTGCGACAGATGAGTGACGAGCAGTTGGAGGTGACACTGAAGGATGCCACCGAGCGATTGTTTCGCCTACGCATTCAAGCGCAGACCGAGCGACTGGATGCTCCCAGCGAACTACGTCGACACCGAAGACTCGTTGCTCAAATCAAGACCATTCAAACCCAGCGCGCGAAGACAGCCCAGCAGCCGGCCGATTCCGCGGCTTCCGCGTAAAGCGAAAGCGTTGTAGTAGAGGATTGTGAAAGATGCCTAAACGAGTAGATATCGGCGTGGTTGCCAGCGACAAGGCAGACAAAACACGTCGCGTAGAAATTCGGCGAACGATTCGTCATCCGAAGTACGGCAAGACAATGCGTCGCAAGACCGTTTGTCACGTTCACGATGAGAATAATGAGTCGGCGCTCGGGGACGCCGTGGAGATCAAAGAGTGTCGCCCCCGTTCAAAGACCAAGACATGGGAGCTGGTTCGCGTCGTCTCCAAGAGTCAGGAAGTCGACATCGCGGCGATGCGAGCTGCCGCCCGGGCGAAAAAGGCTGAGGATGCCAAGTAACGATGGTGGCCCGCAATCAGGCGTGGCGTGTGTGTGAGACAAAGGTAACGCAGTTATGATTCAAATGCAGACCCGACTGGCCGTTGCGGACAATACCGGTGCCAAAGAAGTCATGTGCATTAAGGTGCTGGGCGGAACGCATCGGCGCACCGCAGGCCTGGGCGACATCATTGTGTGTAGCGTGAAGAGCGTGATCTCCGGCAGCGATGTCAAGAAGGGATCCGTCGTCCGCGGGGTGATTGTCCGTTGCAGGCAACCGACACGCCGTGCCGATGGCAGCTATGTACGCTTCGATCGCAATGCCCTGGTAATTATCGATCAAGACAAGAACCCCCGAGGCACGCGTATCTTTGGAGCCGTGGCCCGCGAACTTCGCGAGCGCAGTTTCATGAAGATTGTGAGCCTGGCGAGTGAGGTGGTGTGATGCATATTCGGACTGATGACATCGTGCTCGTGAGAACCGGGTCGGGTCGAGACACCCGCGCTCGAGTGCTCACCGTCCTGCCACGACAGGGGAAGGTTGTCGTCGAGGGGGTGGCGCGTGTCTACAAACATGTCCGCCGCAGCCAGAAGAACCCGCAGGGCGGACGGTTATCGAAAGAGATGCCGATCCAAATGTCCAATGTGATGCTGGTCTGCACGGCCTGTGGACAACCGACCCGCACCGGGGCCCGGTTTTTGGACGACGGCAGTAAAGAACGTTTTTGTAAGAAGTGTGGATCGGGCTTGGGCCAAATTGCCCCACCGCGGGCAGCCCACTCGAAGTAATAACGTCTAGCGATTGAAGTGATTCAGGACACAATCATGGTTCCTCGCCTGAAAGAACGATACGACAAAGAGCTTTTGACGGCCCTGGCCGAAAAGCTTGGTCGTACGAATCGTCATTCCCTGCCAAGTTTGAAGAAAATCGTCATTAACATGGGCGTTGGCGCGGCGACCACCGACAAGAAGCATCTTGAAGACGCGGTCAAGGCTTTAGCCGAGATCAGCGGACAGAAGCCGCTGACTACACGGGCTCGCAAGTCGATCGCCGGATTCAAGCTCCGCGAGGAGATGTTGATCGGCTGCAAAGTGACGATCCGTGGCGCGCGAATGTATGAGTTCCTAGATCGGTTGATCTCGCTGGCAATACCCCGAGTGCGTGACTTTCGCGGCCTGAATCCTAAGTCGTTCGATGGTCACGGCAACTACAGCATGGGGCTGTCAGAGCAATTGGTCTTTCCAGAACTCAACCCAGACAAGTTTTTGCGTACCCAAGGAATGGACATCACGATCGTCATCTCTGGCAGTAGCGACGCCGAGTCGTTCGAGTTGCTGCAAGGCCTGGGCATGCCGTTTCGAACACCAGAAGGCAAAGAACAAAAAGGCGCCGCATAAAGCAGGTCGCGGGCCACGCTACGGCTCACATGAATCACGACGTAAAAGTGCAACGCGTTTCGATCGGGAAACCTTATGGCGAGTAAATCAAAAATTGCAAAGGCGCTTCGGACACCGAAGTATTCGTCGCGCCGCGAGTGCCGCTGTCGTTTGTGCGGTCGACCGCGAGCTGTGTATCGTAAGTTTGGAATCTGTCGTATCTGCTTCCGCAACCTTGCGGAGCAGGGTTTGATTCCAGGTGTCAAGAAGGCGAGTTGGTAAGAGGCTTCTGTTCAACCATGATGACCGACCCTATTGCCGATATGTTGACCCGCATCCGTAACGCGGTGCGCGTCGAGCTTCCTTCCGTCGACATGCCGCTGTCGAAAGTTAAGCGGGGTGTCGCGGATGTACTTAAGCGGGAGGGCTACATTTGGGATTTTGAAGAAGTCCCAGCCAAGCCCGCGGACGGTTTGCGAATCAGTTTGAAGTACGGCCCCAATGGTGAACGTGTGATTCGACACATTCGCCGGGTTAGCAAGCCAGGCAACCGCGTGTATAGCGGTGCCGATGCTTTGCGTCCCGTACTCAACGGGTTGGGGATCAAGATCCTCAGCACCAGCAGCGGAGTGATTAGCGACCGGGAAGCGCGTCAACGAAAAGTCGGCGGAGAAGTGCTGTGCGAGGTGTGGTAGCCCCTACCCATCTGGCGATGTGCCATACGAATTACTCAATGACCCTTAGTGCATGCGGCCATGTCAAGAATCGGTAAAAAACCCGTTTCTGTCCCCGATGGTGTCAAAGTTGGCATCAACGGTCGGCAGATCACGATCGAAGGCTCCAAGGGGAAACTCGACTTTGAGTTTCGCCCGGAAATTAGCATCCAGCACGACAACGACAACAAACAACTTGTCGTTACGCGTGACTCCGACAACCGCATGTCCCGCGCGCTGCACGGCCTGACACGGTCGCTGGTGCAAAACATGGTTGTCGGCGTAACAACTGGATACGAGAAAAAACTGGAAATCGTAGGAGTTGGCTATCTCGGAGCTGTCGTGGATGACCAGCTTCAGCTTCGTGTTGGGTTCGCAAACGAGGTCCACAAAACCATCCCCAAGGGGTTGAATGTCACGTGTCCCGATCAAAACCACGTGGTGATTAACGGACCGGATAAACAACAGGTCGGGCAGTTTGCCGCGGAAGTGCGGGCTGTCCGTAAACCAGAGCCCTATAAGGGCAAGGGAATTCGATACGAAGGTGAGCAGGTCCGCCGCAAGGCTGGAAAGGCAACCACGAAGTAAGACTGGCTTGAGGTGACCCTGCCCTATCGCGTGTCTGGATCACGAAACTCAGTACGCTGGCCTGATCGAAGACGATCGACCGCAACGACCAATAAGACCGTAGTAAAAACATGAATCACAATCGATATGTTCACAGGCTTCGGCAACGCCGCCGCTGGCGCGTCACCAAGAAGGTGCGTGGCGACCAAGAACGTCCACGGTTGCGCGTTTTTCGTAGCCACAATCACATGTACGCCCAAGTCATCGACGACGAATCTGGCCACACAATGGCTGCGGCCAGCACACGTGATAAGGAAGTGCTTTCTTCCGGTTTTGGTGGCAACGCCTCAGCTGCGGAATTGGTTGGCAAGGCCGTGGCCCAGCGGGCGATTGCAGCCGGAATCAGCCAAGTCCGGTTTGATCGCGGTGCCTACAAGTATCACGGTCGCGTGGCAGCTTTGGCCGATGCCGCCCGCGAAGGTGGTTTGAAGTTCTAACACTTGCACGGAGCAGTCTCGCAGGCGAACGCCAGAGGCTCCCTCGTCAGAAACCCGACGCAAAGAACAAAACACAGGAGTAACACGAATCGTGGCACAAGAATCGACTCGTGGCGAATTGGTCGACAAAGTCGTCAAGATCAAGCGGTGTGCCGCCGTGGTCAAGGGCGGTCGCCGATTTAGCTTCGCGGCCATGGTCGTGGTCGGCAACGGCAAGGGCCGTGTAGGCTGGGGGTATGGCAAAGCAAACGAAGTGCCTCCCAGCGTCGAGAAGGCCGTGAAAGACGCATCTCGTAGCATGATCGATATTTCGATCGACGAGGGTGGCACGATCCCGCACATGGTCAAAGGCCGCTTCGGTGCCGCGCATGTCGTGCTCGTGCCAGCTTCGCCCGGCACCGGCGTGATCGCTGGTTCCAGTGTTCGAGCGGTCTGTGAAGCTGCGGGGATTCATAATATCCTCACCAAGAGCTTTGGCTCGAATAACCCCGTCAACTTGGTGAAGGCCACGATCGACGGGTTACAGAAAATTCGGACGCGCGATGAAGTTGAACGTCTGCGGGGAGTGAAGCTGTCATGAATATTGACGATGTCCATAGCGGCATAAAGAAGAATAGACGGCGCAGGCGCGTCGGCCGTGGTCCCGGTTCGGGGCATGGCAAGACAAGCGGCCGTGGGCACAAGGGTGCTGGTTCGCGTGCAGGCTACAGTGTGCATTCGTCGTTTGAAGGTGGACGCATGCCAATGGTCCGCCGCGTTCCCAAGCGGGGCTTCAATAACCGTTGGGCACGCACCATCTTCACGCTGAACGTCAGCGATCTAGACAAGCTGTTTGAAGACGGCGCCGAGGTATCGTTCGAGGTGCTCCGCGAGCGGCAATTGATGCCCAGCCGTTTTGAACTCTTCAAAGTGCTTGGTGATGGAGTGCTTAGCAAAAAGCTAACCGTCTCCGCGCACCGCTTCAGCAAGTCGGCCGCCGAAAAGATCAAGCAGGCCGGTGGTGAAGTTGTCGAAGTGCCCGAGCCGGCACCGGTCGTCAAACCGCCCAAGTCTGAGTTTAAGTCCAACCGACCGCACGCCAAATCGAGCTAGTTTTGTCGAAATCGTATCTGAACGTCGAATGGGATGTCACTGAGCCGGGCTCGGACGAAAACGTCAAAGCCATGGACGGTCGTGCTCGGTGTACTTCGCCGTCGCCAAGAGTTTCCTGCTAGGAGGGACGGACCGAGCCATGTGGGAAAAAATTCGCGTTGTCTTTACAATCCCGGAACTCCGGCAGAAAATCCTGCTGACGTTGGGGTTGCTGGCCATCTTTCGCATCGGGGGGTTGATCCCACTGCCGATTGTCGATCAGTTGGCAATGGAACAGCTCTTCAAAGACGGCTCTGGCCTGACGAATGTTCTAAAGCAAGTTGCCGTTTTCAGTGCCAGCAACTTGAGCCAAGCCACGATCTTTGGCTTAGGCATCATGCCCTATATCTCCGCATCGATTATCTTCCAGTTGCTTTCCAGCGTCTGGGAACCGCTCGAACGATTGCGTAAGGAAGGAGAAAGTGGCCAAAAGAAGATCAACGAGTACACCCGATACGCCACGGTACTCATCTCCTTCGCGCAAAGCTGGTTCTATGTCTCCTGGATGGCGGGTGCCCAACTCATCAAACCGGAGTTTCTAAATGGCGGCGATCTCGGTTGGATCTGGCACTTCACCGCGGTCTTGACGATGACCACCGGCACCGTCTTTTTGATGTGGCTGGGTGAGCAAATCGACGAGTACGGAATCGGAAACGGAATCAGCCTGCTAATCATGGCGGGTATTCTGGCTGGCATGCCAAAGGCAGGTTTTTCCGTCATCGAACCGATGCTGAAGAACGGGCTGACTCTCGGTGGTTCGGCCGGCGAAACCGGTGTCGAATTGCTCGTTGTCCTGGTCACCTTATTCGTCGGCGTGGTCGTCGGCGTGGTGTTCATCACCCAGGGTCAACGACGAATTCCCACACAGAGCGCCAAGCATGTGCGTGGTCGACGTGTGTTTGGTGGCGGTCGCCAGTTTCTTCCCCTGCGAGTGAATCAGGCCGGCGTCATGCCCATCATTTTCGCCAGTAGCCTGCTGATGTTTCCGTGGTTTGTCTTTCGAGGCCTTGAGAACTCTTACCCAGACTCGGTTTTGCTACGCAACCTTGCCCAAGCGTTTTCGCGCGACGCGGCATTCACCTACAACCTGTTTTACGTAGCGCTGATCTACTTTTTCTGCTATTTCTGGACGGCG
>CAZNXE010000004.1:0-17960 GCA_964576465.1 uncultured Planctomycetaceae bacterium | reverse complement strand
CTTCAACCCGAAGGATATGGCGCAGAATCTCAAAGATTATGGAAGTTTCATTCCCGGGTATCGCCCCGGCAAGCGAACGGCGGACTACTTGGAACGGGTCATGGTACGGATTACCTACGTAGGAGCAGGGTTCCTGGCATTGGTGGCAATTTTGCCGACGATCATTTCCGGATCAGTCAACATCGACATGCAAGTGGCCAGCTTCTATGGGGGTACGGGTCTGCTGATTGCCGTGAGCGTGGCGTTTGATCTCGTGCAAAAGATTGACAGCCACTTGGTGATGAGGAATTATCGAGGTTTGTTGGAGAAATAAACCAGTCGGATGTCGCCCTTGGGCGTGTCCTGGTAGGACACTCCTTAGGGAAACTCGCCTTCGTCTGGAGGTCGTACGATGATGCTTGTCTTTCTCGGACCCCCTGGCGCAGGAAAAGGTACTCAGTCTGAGAAGCTGACCGGCCATTTCAACATTCTCCATCTTTCGACCGGCGACATGCTCCGAGCGGCGTGCAGCGAGGGCACGAAAGTCGGCAAACTGGCCGAAGCCTATATGACATCCGGGCAACTGGTGCCAGATCCGATCATCCTGTCGATCGTCGGCGAACGGCTTGAACGAGGTGATTTCGATAACGGCTGTCTCTTCGATGGGTTTCCGCGGACCATCGGTCAGGCCAAATCGCTGGATTTGTCTCTCCAACATCGCGGCACTCCATTGAGCGGCGTGCTCGAACTGCAAGTAGACGACAAGGAACTGGAAAAGCGGTTGATGTCGCGGGGCCGCGCCGATGATCGCATCGAAGTCGTTCGCCAACGATTAAAGAGCTATCGCGATACAACCAAACCCCTGGTTGAATACTACGAACATCAAGGATTGCTGCGTCCGATCGACGGAACAGGATCTCCCGAGGATGTCTTCGAACGCATCAAAAAGGTTTGCTGACACGTCGGACTTGGCAGTAAAACCTGCGTGAGGTCGGTCTTAGGAAGCGAGAAGCAGGCGTGCAGAATCTACTATCCCAACGCGAAATCGAACTCATGCGCAACGCTGGGCTCGTCGTCTGGAACGCCCATCAACTGGCCGCCAAGATGATGAAGCCAGGCGTCACCACGGCTGAAGTCGATGCCGTTGTTGAAGAACACTTTCTCCGCAACAACGCTATTCCGTTGTTCAAGGGCGTTCCCGGAAAAGTTCCGTTCCCCGCCGTGACCTGCATGTCCGTAAACGAGGCCGTCGTGCATGGTATTCCCGGACCGAAAAAGCTGATCGAAGGTGATATTCTCAGCATCGACACGGGCTGCAAGCTAGAGGGCTGGTGTGGTGATTCCGCGTTCACTCACCCAATCGGCGAAATCGATGAGGAGAAAAAGCGGCTGCTGGAAGTTACCCAGGGGGTGCTAAAGCTAGCAATCGATCAGATCGCCCACTGCCAAATGTGGAGCGAAGTCGCCAAACAGATGGAAGACTATGTTCGCGAGGCCAACTTTTCAGTGGTCGAGAACTTTGTCGGTCATGGAATCGGTCGCGAGATGCACGAGGATCCGCAAGTTCCTAATTTCGTCAGCAAGCAGTTTCGTCGTCGCGGCGATTTCCGGCTCGAACCAGGACTGGTGATTGCCATTGAGCCGATGGTCAACGTCGGAACGAAATACGTGGAAGCCTTGTCGGATCATTGGACACAGGTAACCGAGGATCGCAAGCCAAGTGCCCATTTCGAGCATACGGTGGCGATCACGGAGAAGGGTGCCGAAGTCCTCACCGCCGGCCCGGACGGTCAACTGATGGTCGACTACGAATGATTTCAGTCAACCACCACGGATGCCCCTTCGGTCCACTCCCAATGATCTGGCGGGAGACGCTATTTTTTTCCGCGTCGAAACCGTCAAAATGCGACAAGCCCCCAGGCGGGCGGCGTGTCTGGCCAATTTTCAGAAAATAGTGGGATACAGGCCCTTGCTAATTTCAGGCCAACATCTTTATATTATGAGGCTTGAGTCGAAATAAGACATTTGTCCGGGCGGGTGTGATGAAGGTTCGTGCCAGCGTTAAGCGCATCTGTGAGCATTGTAAGATCGTCCGCCGTCGAGGCGTGGTGTTCGTGATCTGCAAGAGCAACCCTCGCCATAAGCAGCGTCAGGGATAGATGTTCGGATTCGAGGCTTGTCCTTGGTCAAAGGTTGTCGGTGTGGCGATGCCATGTCGAGTGAGGTGGGTCGACTCGATTCTTTAGTAGATACCGGAATCGACGCGGGATGCCCCGCGTGGAAGTTGGCGATCGGGTAACGACCGCTTGTGATATCAGGAGTTTGCGTACATGCCGCGTTTGCTTGGTGTAGACATTCCGAATGATCGCGCGATCGTCGTCGCGCTTACCTACCTGTACGGTGTCGGACCAAAGACCGCCCGTCAC
Organism: uncultured Planctomycetaceae bacterium; assembly: GCA_964576465.1. Classification (GTDB taxonomy): domain Bacteria; phylum Planctomycetota; class Planctomycetia; order Pirellulales; family JAEUIK01; genus CAZNXE01. The sequence goes on along the minus strand of CAZNXE010000004.1, from coordinate 15,555 downwards.
TTGTGTCACGCTGCCGGCATCTCGCAGGATATGAAAGCTCGCGATCTGGCCGATGACGAAGTGGCGCGGATTGCGACCCTGCTCGATAAAGACTGTGTTGTCGAAGGACAACTGCGACGGCAAGTAGCTCAAAATATTTCGCGGTTGCGAGACATCGGTTGCTACCGAGGTGTTCGCCATCGTCGTGGTCTGCCTGTTCGAGGCCAGCGTACGCGAACCAACGCTCGTACGCGAAAGGGGCCGAAGAAGACCGTGGCAGGGAAAAAGGGAGTGAAGGACTTGCGTTAGATTTCGTTGTCCCTGGCAGTCGCCTAGCTGGCGGTTGCCGAAGTGGTCGCGCAACCTTGAGTCGAGGTCGCGCGGCACCATCGTTCAAGCATCATTCCTGTTCGCGTGTAAATGAGGCCCTCGACCCGTGGCAAAATCAAGACGTCGTAAGATTCGTCGAAACGTAACGACCGGCATCGCCTACATCAAGGCGACGTTCAACAATACGACGATCACCATCACCGACACCAAGGGCGATGCCTTGTGCTGGACGAGCGCTGGCACCGCAGGGTTCAAGGGCAGTCGCAAAAGCACACCGTTCGCCGGCCAGAGCGCCGCGAAACAGTGCGCCGAAAAAGCGGCGAAGTTTGGAATCAAAGAAGTCGAGGTCCGCGTGAAGGGCCCGGGGAGCGGTCGAGAAAGCGCCATCACCGCGCTGCAGGCGGCCGGTCTAACGATCAAATCCATTGAGGACGTTACCCCGTTGCCACATAACGGCTGCCGTCCTCGCAAAAAGCGCCGCGTGTAGCGGAACGACCACCTGTATTGCATGGCTGCCGTTACGGGCCAAATGAATTAAACACCTTCGTACAATCAGCGTTTTCGGATTCAAAATCTTATGGGAAGAATAACCGGGCCTGTCTGTCGGCTCTGTCGTCGCGAGAGGATGAAGCTGTTTCTCAAAGGCAACCGTTGCGATACGCCGAAGTGCGGCTTCGAGCGACGCGATACCCCGCCGGGTATGCAGCCGTCGCGGCGAACGAAACTCACCGATTACGGCATCCATCTCCGCGAGAAGCAAAAGGTCAAGCATTATTACGGTGTGTACGAGAGCCAGTTCCGTATCTATTTCTCGAAGGCCGAACGGTTTCGGGGCAATACGGGCGACGCACTAATGAGCCTGCTCGAACGGCGGCTGGACAATGTCATTCATCGACTCGGGTTTGGCCAATCGCGGGCACAGGCACGCCAGATGGTGGCCCATGGGCATGTCACCCTTAACGGGCATCGTGCCGACCGGCCCAGCATGTTGGTGAACGTTGGCGATGTGATACGGATTAAGAATCGGGCCAAGAGCCTGCAACTAGCCCAGGCGAATATCGCGGAAAACTCGCGGTCGCTGCCTGACTTTTTGTCTCTGGCGGAAGAACAGATCCCCGAGGGTCAAGTTGTTCGGCTGCCAGATTCCAACGACGTTTCGATTCCGGTGGAGACGCAGTTGATTATTGAGTTGTGTTCCAAGTAGTCATTTTTTCACGGGTGAGGTGGCTGATCGCGAGGCGATCCGCGAAAGAGGCTTCCTCATCTTGGCGAGCGACCGGCCTTGCTTGCTTAACCCAGTTGTCCCACCTCTGAGCCGACCCGCGTTGGTGTCGGCCAATGGTCATAAACCCACGGAGACTTTCCATGCGTATCCGTTGGCGCGGTCTTGAATTGCCCAGTTTGGTCAGTTGCGATCAAAAAAGCCTAACTTCCACATACGGCAAGTTTGTCGCCGAACCGTTTGAACGCGGTTTTGGCACGACCGTCGGAAATAGCCTTCGCCGGATCTTGCTGGCAGGTTTGGAAGGCAGTGCGGTCACGCAAATCAGAGTCCATAACGCCCTGCACGAGTTCACCACGTTGCCGGGTGTCGTGGAAGACATGACCGACATTGTGCTCAACGTGAAGTCATTGATCGTCAAGAACTACAGCGATCAAACCAAAGTTCTCCGCATTGAAAAGAACACCAAAGGCGTGGTCACCGCGGCGGATGTCGAGACCGACGAGTCGGTCGAAGTGATCAACAAAGATCATGTCATCGCCACGTTAACCGAGGATGTTCCCTTCATCGTGGAGATGGTTGTCGAGAACGGACGCGGTTATGTGCCGTCGACCGAACATAGCACGATGGATCAGGAAGTCGGCATTGTTCCCATCGATGCCGTCTTCAGTCCGGTGGTTCGTGTACGGTACGAAGTCGAGGAAACCCGCGTTGGTCAGAAAACAAATTACGACAAGCTGACATTGGAAATCTGGACAGACGGAACCGTCGGGCCGGAAATGGCGTTGGTCGAAGCGGCAAAAATTCTCCGCAAGCATCTCAACCCCTTCATGCAGTACAGCGATCTGGGCGCGTCGGTACATTCCGAGTCGCCCGGACGTCCCTCGGGCGCCGAGAAAGAAATCGAGGCGATGCTGAACATGAGCTTGGCGGAGTTGACCCTTTCGGTTCGAGCCACGAATTGCCTCGAGTCGGAGAACATCAACACCGTTCGCGACTTGTTATCGCGCACCGAAGATCAACTTCTCGAACTGCGAAACTTTGGCGATACCACACTTCAGGAAGTGAATGAGAAGCTCTCCGAAATGGGGCTTCACTTGGGGATGCGTGTGACCGCCGCCACGACTGTGTAGAACATGGTCGTGGTCCGACGACAACATCGCGTCGACACCTTTTTCAACACTAAGCGAATCACGGCAACGAGACGATCATGCGACACCGACGACGAGGTCGAATTCTGGGCCGCAACCCGAGCCATCGGCGGGCCATGTTGCGCAATCTGGCCAGTAGTTTGTTCCTGACTGAGAACGACACCGACGACGACAACCAGCCCAAGGTCAAAGGCCGCGTGATCACCACGTTGCAAAAGGCCAAAGAGGTTCGTCCGTTGGTCGAGCGGTGCATTACCATCGCCCGTCGAGGACTGACCGCGATGGACGAAGCCAAGCAATTTGCTCCCGACGCCGAGCGGCATAGCGAACCTTGGCGCGCATGGCGCCAAAGCGATCAGTGGAAGCAATGGGCCGCGGCAATGGCCCCCGCGGTCACGGCTCGCCGTCGTGTACTGCAACTGCTGGGAGACAAGATCGCGGTTCGAGTCTTGTTTGAAGAGGTTGCTCCCCGCTTCGTCGATCGACCCGGCGGCTACACACGCATTGTGCGATTGGCCAAGCCGCGTCTGGGCGATGCGGGAACGCGTGCGATTCTCGAATTCGTCGGCGTTCGTGATCGGGCTCGCCAAAAGTCGGTCGCCCCAGCGTTCGATGACGCCGCGCCAGAGGAAGCAGTCTCCGAGCCGGAAACCGCGGCGGCTGATGCCGAATCGACGACTACAAAAGAGTAACACCTCGGCCGATTCCCTGCTGTCATCTACACGGGGCTCTTATCAGCACACAGGGCATCGTGCCACGACCCATCGGGCAATGGAGGCCTTGAGATGGCTCGCCGCAACGCCGCAACGGTCGGTCCCGGGTTCGACTTTACCTTACATATGCGACGGCTGTGTGAGGACATTGTCACTCGCGTCCCAGAGTTGGCCCACATCGATCTCGCTCGGGTGGTCATCGCCTATGCTCAGAGTCGCAAGCCGGTGGCACATGGTCTGCAAGCCGCATTGACTCCGCTGCGATTCAAAGATGGCAGCCGCTTTACCATCCGCCGTAGACGCCGCTGGGCCGTGCAGCAAGTGGTGAACGGCGACGGACATGAAATGCTGTACATCTTAAGCTTCTATCTTCCTCGTTTTCTCGACGCGTCGTACCAAGAAAAGCTGACGACGATCTTTCACGAACTGTGGCATGTCAACCCAGCGTTCGATGGGGATGTTCGCCGACACGATGGTCGCTGTCACGTTCACACCTCTTCGCAAGACGAATACGATCGCACCATGTGGACCAAGGCGCAGGCGTGGTTATCGCAGGAACCGCCGGAACCCCTGCACGCCTTTCTACACGACAACTTTCGCGAGTTGTGCCAACGTTGGGGGCACGTTCACGGAACGCGCATCCCCGCGCCGAAACTGTATCCCGTCCCGCATGCGATGGACGAAGGTGCCAGCTGTGATGACTGTCGTGAGGCGGCAAATCTGCATGCACCGCCAGCAAGTGGGCAGTCACGTTGACACACCTGCTGGCAGTCGATACTCTGCCGCCCCCTATCTCTTCTTGGTGGATGCCGCGCGAGTGATACTCCGCATCGCTTCCACGATCAACGCATCATCGCATGTTTGTTTTCTTCTTTGCCCAGGGTGTCGCTTACCCATGACAACTTGGACCGTGCATCGAATCCTCAAAACACATTTTGGAACCAGGCGCATTGCGGAGGGATTCCTTGATTGATGGCACGCGTCGAACTTCGCCGTGGCGGTTGATGGTCATCGTGATGTGCTGCGCGGTCTCCACGTTGGCGAGCGGATGCAAACGGTTACCGCAAACCACTCAGAGCCTAACACTCGCAAGGCCGCAGCTATCTGTCGATAGTACCGTGCTTGAGGTCTTCACGATCAGGGTACCGATTGGCGATGAGGGAATTGATCGATCGTTGTGGGATTCGATCGACGAACAGCGTCTCGATTCCCAGCTCCGCGCGCGACTGCACCGCAACGGGTTTCGGGCGGGCGTGGTCACCGGACCGCTGCCGCAGGAACTCGAACGTCTGCTGCGGCTGGTCGATGATCAACCGACCGACATGGTCGACGAGCAAGTCGTGCAACTCGATTCCGAGCCAATGGTTCGCAAGCGGCACCTTCAACTGCGGGCAGATCGTCCCGCGAAGATCCAAACCACACCGCCGCAGGAAGAGCTATCGGTGTTGTTTGCCAGCACCGAGGGAGTCGGCGGGCAGACGTATTACGGAGTGCAGCCGTCGCTGGTCGTGACGTGCCGCCCCCTGGACGATGCTCGCGTGCGGCTCACCGTGGTCCCCGAGCTGGAACACGGCGAAGTCAAACGGCAATGGGATGCCAGCGACGGCATCATGTTTCTTAACACGGGTCGCCCCAAACGCACGTTCGACGAATTGCAGGTGAACGTCGACCTCATGCCAGGGCAGATGCTCGTGCTAAGCCCTCTCATCGATCGCCCTGGCAGCCTGGGATACCAATTCCTCACCGATGACAGCGGACAGCAGACCGAGCGAAAGCTGGTCGTGATTCGTGTCTCCCAAACGCACTCGCCGCACTTATACACGGCCGTTGAAGACGAGGATCAGCGGTAGCCTCAAAGCACGGGCACAATGGACGCGTGACTCACCAGATGTCGGCCGCGGCCACATTCCTTGCGGCGGTCAACGCGTCGGTCTTGGGTCGGCATTCCAGACCGACGTAGCCGCGGTATCCCAGATCGTAGGCTTCTTTGAGCACGCGGTTGTAATGCACCTCGCCGGTGCCAGGTTCGTTTCGACCAGGGTTGTCGGCCAGTTGCAGATAGCCCACCTGTTCAAAGCCCTCGCGAAGACGGCCACAAAGATCGCCTTCGCTGATCTGCATGTGGTACAGATCCCAATTGATCTTCACGTGCGTCGAGCCAACCTCCTGGCAAATGCGAACCGCATCGGGGCTGCCATACAGGCAATGCCCCTTGTGATCGACGCGGATGTTCATCGGTTCCAGAATCAACATCACATCGTGGCTTTCGGCGATGGGCGCCGCCAACTTGAGGCCCGTGATGATATGTTCGTGCATTTGCTGCTGGGTCATGCCTTGTTGATCGTTGCCGCCGACAACGGTCATTTTCTTGCAGTTGAGACGTTTCGCGACATCGCAACTCGCCTCGATTTGTTCGACGAATCGCCCATGGTTTTTCGGATCGTTCAACCCAGGTGTGAACCCCCATGCGGTGAACTGTGCGATTTCGATATTGAGCGACCCGCACAGTTCGGCCATTTCGTCGATTGGTTTGCGCTGCCATGGCCAAAACTCGATTGCGGGGAAGCCGAGTTCGGCCGTCTTGCGAATGCGATCAAGCAGCGGCAACTTTCGCCACCACATCTCGATGTTCACCGCGAACTTGGTATGAGGCGTATGTCCCAAGCGATGGCTTTCGCCTTCGGTGCTCACTTGATCGGCGTTTGTGGTTGAAACCAGCGCGCCAGCCGCGGCAACCGACGAACCGGCCACCGCGGTGCTAAGAAACGTACGTCGATCGAGTGACGCCATGGGTTGGACTCCACGTGAAAGAGATGGGCGCGAACAAGACGGGGGAATGGGGCCGCCACCAGGGCGAATTCCGGGGAAACCGCATCTCGATTCTATCCCGAGCGCGAAGCCGGTTCCAATCAACGGCAGTTGCTACACGACTACCATTTCAAACCGAATTGGTCACCGCCGGAGGGACCGCCGAGGCCGCCCTTGAGGTTCTTGTTCGATAGCTTACGTCGCGGGGGCTCGGAATCTTCGTGGTCTTCTTTTCTCGGCCTGCCAGAGGGGCTTTCCGGCTTCGGCAACAGTGCCTTGAGCGAAAGCCCGATCCGCTGCTTATCGCGATCGACCGCGAGCACCGAGGCTTCGACCTCTTGACCTTCGCTCAGCACGTCGTTCACTCGGATCACGCGATGATGGGCCAACTCAGAAATATGTACCAAGCCTTCAACGCCCGGTTCCAACTGCACAAAGGCACCAAAGTCGGCGATCCGTGTGACCTTGCCTTTGATCCTGCTGCTAACCGCATACTTCTCGACGACGCCGTCCCAAGGGTTCGCCACCAGATCCTTGATGGCCAGGCTAATCTTGCCGGTCTTTTCGTCGATCTTGGTCACTTTGACTTTGACCTTCTGACCGACCTCAAGGACGTCGCTAGGATGATTGACCCGCGACCAACTGAGTTGGCTCACATGGACGAGTCCGTCGATGCCACCTAGGTCGACGAAGGCCCCAAAATCGCGAATATTGCGTACGACCCCTTCGTGTATCTGCCCTGCGGCCAGCGAGGCGAGAAGTTTCTTGCGATCTTCTTCGCGCTGCCGCTCCAGCATCGCCCGACGACTGACCACCAAGCGGCGGCGCTTGGGCTTTACCTCGGTGACCACGCAGCTGTACTTCTCGCCCACCAGCTCCTCAAGATTGTCCACGCGATACAGCGCAATCTGGCTCGCCGGCATGAACCCGCGGAGGCTGTTGACCTCAACTTCCAAACCGCCTTTGTTGTGTCCGGTGATCTTCGCTTCGACGGTCATGCCCTCGGAAACTTGGGACCAGTCGGCCACCCCGGTGATCGCATCGGCGCGAGAAACTTCGTAGAGCCCCTCATCGATATTATATCGATTGATCCTCACATCGATTTCGCTGCCGATTTCGGGCAGCTCTTTGAATTGCTTGGCCGCCAGCACGCCTTGATGCCGACCTCCTAGCTCGACAAAAATATTGTCGCGATGCAAGCGAATCACGCTGGCCTTCATTTGCGTTTCTGGTTTCAGCGCGGTTTCGTCGGCAGCCGTTTTGTTGTCGGCAATCGCCTCGTCAATCGAGATGCCCTCCAGAGCAGCCTCGACTTCTTCCTCCACATTCGGTGCGGCAGCGCCGACGGGCTTTGGAATTGGTGTCGGGGTGATGACCGGAACGCCCTTCGGCGGAGAAGTCGCCGCGGGCTTTGTGTCTTGGGAAGTCGCCGCGGAGGAATCCGGCGGAGACGGCATGTCCTTAGGCTTCACAACTTCGCCGGGCGCATGCACCTGAGGAGGTTGACTGACTGATGCCGGTGCGGGGCTTGTTGCTACCGGTTCGCCTTCGCGTTGCGAACCGATCTTGATTCCCTGTCGCGGAGCATTTCCGCTGGTGGCCCCAGTCTGGGAAGCACCAGTCTCGGGAGTGCTCGAGGCGGTTGCACTCTGAGATCCTGGACTGTCCGACGAATTGCCGTGTGGCGGGCTCTCTTGGTCCGTCGACGGCAACACCGCCGTAGCCTGACGGTTTTCCGTCTCGGCGGCTTGGTTGGCCCCGTCGCCGGCTTGATCGGAGCCGCTCGTCGAAGTTGGCACTGCTTCTTTGTCGGTCGCCGGGCTGCCCTCGGAAGGCTGCCGCGGTTGGTTGGCTTCGCTACTCATAAATACTCAGATGCCTTCGTCCGCAAAGGCCCCTTCTCGAAAACGTACGGACAGATTTCTAAAACGTGCGTTTTAGTGTAGCAGTGCTACAAGCGCTACGGTAGTTATTTTCCGCGTGCGTGGAAGGGGGGTGATGATTGTTTTTCGCTTCTCGCCCCACAAACGGCCAATCGGCGAGAACTCCTGGTAGTGAGCCGCCTCGCCAGTTCCAAAAGCCCGCCTGACATGCTATCACGTTTCGACGGCTTTAGGGTGACTTTGCGACCCCAAATTCAAGTATTCCGCGATTCAAAGCACCGCCGGGAGCGACGCGTATCATGTTCGAGTTTAGCTCTGAAGATTATGGCAAAATGGCAACCGATTTGCTGCGGTCACCGCGTTTGAATGAACTCGGTCCCGGGTCGCCCAATCACGCGGCAAGGTCGGCCCTTGATGCGATGACCGATCAGTCGCTGTTGGCCCCGCACACCATCGCGGATGAGCAAATGGGTGCCGGATGTCGGGCGGGATTGTGGCTATGGCACGATTATCTTGACGAATCGCACATCGTCAGTCAGGCAATACATACCCCGACGGGTAGTTTTTGGCACGGAATCATGCACCGTCGCGAGCCCGATGCGTCGAATGCCAAATATTGGTTCCGCAAGGTCGGCGATCACCCCCTCTTCGATTCGCTGCGAGAGAACGCCGCCGGAGCAGCCGTGGAGAACCGGCAACAGGACGATTGGGACGACACGGCGAGGTTTCTCATCGAGCAAAGCGAGTGGGATCCTTTCGCTTGGATCGATCTGTGTGAGCAGGCGCGTACCGGCCAGATTTCATGCGAGCGACTCTGCCGTACGGTCCAACAATATGAATGGCAGTTGTTGTTCGACTTCTGCTACCAGCGTGCCGTCGCCGAATAACGGCTGCGCCGTATTCTCTAGGTCACTGTTCGGGATTGCTACTCTCGGGCAGTTGGTTCCTCTCTTTCCAGGGAATAACGGCATTCCAAGCCAGTAGCAACAGGGCCACAACGGCGTAGGCGCTTGCGATATGATATGGCGTTTGAGTTGCAACCGCGGCCGGCCATTGATAGTCGTTCCATGGCAAGATAATCGAACCGCCTGGCAAAGGTGAATGAATCACACCGAACAAGCTGAACACCGCCGCGGTGCCAAAGACCACCGCCGCGGCAATGAGCCGGCGGTCGATGAGTAGCGCCAGCGCCGAAGACCACAGCAGACTGGTCACGATGAATCCGGCCGATAGGATGCGGAGCGTATAAAGCTTGACGCTCAGGGCCGGCGGCAAGTCGTCCAGCGTGGTGTTGAGCGTCGCCAACACCTCATCGACGAATGCCATCGCCAAGTAGGCAAGCGCCGGAGCACATGCAAACGCGACTGCCGCGTAATGTCGTTTCGGAGTCGCCTGATAACTCTGGGCGGTGATTTCCAGGCCAATGAAGATCAGAATGGGAAACACGGCCGGCTTGGGGATGATCGCGTAGATATACGAAAAGTATCCGAACACGCCAGCACCACCGATGAAGATCGCCGTGGCCAACGTATAGGCCGCACGCCCCCCCATCGCCTTGTACGCGGGATGTCCGATGTAAGGCGTTGTCTGAATCACGCCGCCACAGAATCCGGCAACCAGCGTGGCGATACCTTCGGTCGCGATCACGGCTCCGGTGTCGTATTCATCGCCGGCAGCCGCGGCACTCTCCGTGCAGTCGATCCCGCCGACAATCGTCCCCAGCGCGAACGGGATGACCACGGGCAAGTACTTGAACGAATCGCCGAGAACGCTGATCCAGTCCAGCGAAATCTTGGGAAGCAGCACGCCGAGCGACGGTTCAAAGCCGGAAATTGTCAGCGCTTCGCCATGTAGCCCCAATGTGCCGGTCCATCGCATGGCATAGAAAATGACCATTCCGACCAGCAGCGCCCCCAGTGCCCCGGGAATCCGTCCTGGTAGCGGCACCTTGGCGATGAGGGTTGTCAGAATCACTGCCAAGACCGTGTAGCCAACAACCGGCAAGTGAGCGACTTCCAGCAGCGGCATGAAGCTGATCAACACCAGGGCAATCGCCGCTAATGATCCCAGTAGACCGGCGCGGGGGATGGTACGGCGAATCCAGTTGGACCCCAGAGCGCAGGCCATCTTGAACACGCCGCTGACGATCAGCGCGCAAACGCCAATCCGCCACGCATAAAGGGCCGCCTGATGGGGATCGGAAAATTCTTCGCTGGCCCACGAGAAAGCTGGCCCGATGACGAATAGCACACTGCCAAAGGTGCTCGGCGTATCGAGTCCCAAAGGCATGGCCGTAACATCGCTTCGACCAGACTGTCTTGCCAGGCGAAAGGCCATGGCCGTAAAGGCCAAATCACCCACCAATACGCCCAGGGCCGTCCCTGGAATCATGTAGGTCAGAGCAAAATTTGCATCGAAACCGAACCCCCCGACTAGCAGGCTGACCATGAGCACCATCACGGCGATGTTATCTAACATCAAGCCGAAAAAGGCGTTAACGTCGCCAGCAGTAGCCCAATGGTATCGTTGCACGAGGTAATTCGCATCCTAGGCACGAAAGTTGCAACCCCTATTGCCGTGAGTTTAGTTTGCCCCCATAGAACCTGTCAATTTGGCATGCGACACAGAACCGTCCAAAACCGACTTTTTTTCGATACATCCTGCTACACTTCACATGCGTAGCGTGGTGCAGCTTTTCCTGGGGTTCACGGGCCTTTCTCAGTCCGATCCGAACTTTCCTGCGAAGATCACGTAATAAACTATGAACAGCACCATCAAACCAAAATACTTGGCCGACACCGTCCTGCCACCCTTGAGCGATCAAAGTGACGAGGATCTGTTGCTCCGTTACCGCGAGAGCGAGGATCGTCGGGCGTTCGAGGAGTTGGTCCATCGGTATGAGCGTGAGCTTTACAGCTATTTGCGAAGATACCTGGACGATGCGGCGATGGCGGAAGATGCCTTCCAACAAACATTCCTACAGCTTCACCTAAAGTGCGATCAGTTTGACGCAGGTCGCAAGGTGCGCCCGTGGCTATACACCATTGCCACGAACCAGGCGATTGATGCCCAGCGCCGCAACAAACGGCACCGCATGGTGAGCCTGGACCGACGTACGAACGATGACGACGATGTGGGGGCTTTGATTACGCTTTTGCAAAATGATGAAGCGGGTCCGGCAGCGGATATCGAGGCAGCTGAAAGACGCGACTGGGTGCGTCAGTCGGTCGCCGCGCTGCCAGACTCACTTCGGTCCGCGGTGCATTTGATCTACTATCAAGGGTTGAAGTACCGTGAGGCCGCCGAGGCATTGTCCATTCCTGTCGGAACCGTGAAGAGCCGTTTGCACAGTGCCATCCTCAAGCTGAATCAAGCTTGGAAACGAGACGACCGATCTGGAGAGCCGTAACCCGATGCGACAAAATCTGTGTGGCTATTTGCTCAATGCCCTGGAACACGAAGAGCACGAGCAAGTTGAAGCCAGCCTGAAGGCCGATGAACGGCTAAGGCAAGATATGGAGTTGCTACGCCAAGGTCTGCTACCGCTGGCGTATGACGAAGACACCATCGAAGTTCCTGAAGGATTGGCGGAGCGTGTCTGTCATTGCGTCGCAACTCAGGCCCGCAATGTGACACCCCACTCGATGATTCACGAGCCGCCCGCGGCGGGGTCTCGCGGTTGGAGCATGCAAGACCTGTTCGTGGCCGCAGGCATTGTGATCGCCGCGTCGCTGCTGTTCTTCCCGGCTGTCACGCACAGCCGGTTTCATGCCCGGATCGCCGGTTGCCAGAACAACCTTCGCATGATTGGCAACAGCCTCACCCACTACTCTCAGCAGCACGGAAGTTTCTTCCCGGATGTTCCGCTAAAGGGCAATCTCGCGACGGCGGGAGTCTTTGCGCCGAAACTGCTCGATTGTGGGTTTCTCGATTGTCCACGATGGCTAGTCTGTCCATCGTCGGAGTTGGCCGAATGTGGCGAGTTGAAGGTTCCTTCCTGTAGCGAACTACGGGAAGCCTCGGCCGGACAGCTTAAAAAGTGGCGCCACCTTCTCTCGGGCAGCTACGGCTACTCGCTCGGTTATGAAGCTGAGGGCGAATACCGCTCACCAAGAAATGGTAATCGTTCGACCTATGCCCTGATGTCCGACCGCCCCAATCGACAACGCAAGGGATTCCAGAGCACCAATCACGGCGGCTACGGCCAAAATGTTTGGTTCGAGGACGGACATGTCGCGTTCCAGAGCGACGGGATGATCTCAGGCGAACAGAGCGACAACATCTTTCTGAACGACGAGGGACGATTTGGGCCCGGCACCCATATCAACGATGCTGTCATTGGCACCAGCGCTTGCACGCCGAAGCTGCTAACCGTGTCTCAATAGTGTCGAACTCTCTACCGCCATGGGATGATTTTTTCTGTCCGGCGGCGGAATGGTGTTTTAAAACACGTCTCCAGCTTCCCCTCGGCTCCCAGATCGCAAAAACCCGTCTGGCGAGTTGCTTCCCCTTGCCGCTAGTATCCGCGGCGGCACTTCGATCTCTCCCGCATATTTTCGGCCGACGCCGTGTGCCCTGTGCGGATATCGATCCAGCGACATAACAGACGCGGCAGGCGAATGCAGTTTTCTCGGCGGATGTACGGTTTATTGGCCATCGGTGGCTTGGCATTTGTCATGCGTGCCGCCGTGGTGTTGTGGCTCGCCTCTGGGGGAGACACGCCGTACACGTACGAGCATGGTGTGATTGCCGAGAACCTACTCGCCGGCAACGGGTTCAGCATTCGCTTTCTCGGCGTCGAGGGACCAACTTCGCAACAAGGCCCACTCTATCCGGCAGCGCTGGCCGCCTTGTATGCCCTGTTTGGTGCGGGCAGCCGAACGGCCTTGGTTGCCATGCAACTCTTGCAGTGTTTCGCGGGAACGGTTCTTGTCATTGCTTTGGCCCATCTCGTGTGGTCGCTCATTCCAGAACGTCCTGCCGCCGGATGGCTCTGCGCGCTCGGTGCGGCGCTTTTCCCCACGCACATCTATATGGTCACGCATATTCAAGTCGTTGTATGGGCGGCTACCGCGCTTGTCTTGCTGCTGGCTGTCGTTGCCGCAACCAATGAGAATCGTTCGTGGTATCGCGCGGTCGTGGCTGGTGTGCTGGCCGGGGTACTTGTGTTGACCGAGCCGATCATGGCACTGGCGGTTCCTGTTGCGGCGCTGCTGTTGTTCATCGTCCAACGTCAAAAGCACACTCAGCGTTTCGACCGTGGAGCGTGGGCTTCCGTGGCGATCATGACAGCCGTGACCGTCTTCGTTGTCGGGCCGTGGATCATTCGCAACCGCGTGGTGCATGGCGAGTGGGTGTTTGTGAAGTCGACGTTCGGGTACGCCCTCTGGCAGGGCAATAATCCCATGAGCTGGGGAACCGACAAAATTCCGAATCGATCGGCCGCCGAATTGCGTCAGAGCCACACTGGCACATTCGTCTCTCGACATCAGGCCCTTCAAGCGGCGCGGCTACAAACGCAGTACATCGACGATGTTGTCTTAGCCCCCGAAGGCTACGACCAGTTCGACGGACTGACCGAACCCCAGCGGAGCCGGCTACTTGCAAACCGGGCATTTCGATTCATCGCCGAGCAGCCAGTGCAATATGTATCTTTGTGCTTTAGGCGCCTGCGATACTTCATGTTATTCGACGAGACCAATCCCAAGGCGTCCGATCCCATGTATCGCGCGGCCACGGTTGCTTGGCTTGTGCTGGCCACCGTCGGGTTCTTGGCCACCCTCTCCCGATGGCGTCGTTTGTGGCCGACCTATGTGATCTTCGCCGCGGTCACCTTGTTCCACACATTAACGATCACCTCCGTGCGGTTTCGCATTGCGATCGAGCCGCTTTCGCTGGTTTGGATCGCCGTGGCACTGGAACCGCTGCTGATTCACTTTCAAACCCCAGCACGGTGGGTCGCCCGACTTCGTTCCTCCGAAGTCCAACCACCAGTGGCCTCCCATCCAAAACTCGCAGGCCCTCACTATCTGCGGGGGAACCGGGGCGGTCGTACAAAAACCATTTCCGATGAGTCCGTGGTTGCGGACCATTGTTCCGATGTGTCACCGCGCCCGTAGGCGTCGTACGCGGTCTACGTGACGTTGCCCGGATGTTGCGTTCTGGCAACGTCCTTCCCATATCGTCCCGTGGCAGGCCACCCACCGCATGAATGTGCGAAGTGGTTGCACAACAACGGGTTACGACTTGTATTCGACCAAGGTTCCGGCTTGCAACGTCGACTGGCATTGGGTTTGCCCTCTCTTCAGGCAACGCGCTGGATGTACTGGATCAGCCGGCGCGGTGGATCTTCCCCCAATTCTCGAAGAGTGTTGAACAAACTGTGACAATGCACGCACGACAGATGGTTGATATGGCGGTCTGGGTTGCAACCCATCATCAGGGGTTGCTGGTCTCTCGGACACAAATCCCCGTGCCGGCGATCCAGCGCTATTGGTCTACGTCCAAGTGCCGGCTGGACCGGTGGGGTTGGGCACTGAAAGACCTTCGGCAGTCGGCCCCTTCCGAAGTCAATCGGGCCGGCAAGTTTGGCTCGCTGCTGGTCGAGATTCTCGCCGCCGAAGTATTAACGCGGGTGTACAGCGTGGTGCTCTGTGCCCATGATCGGTATCGCGAAACTGCGGAGGTCGAACCAATTGCCCGAAGCGTGTACATCGGCCATCTCGAAGCCCGGCATCGCGCACTGTCCATACTCCTCGAACATGCGGGCAACGACCTGCCCTGGGCCGTCGAAGCCGATCGCGTTCGGCGTGCCACCGAACGTTGGACCGATCTGTTGATTGCCCTCATGTCCGAGCTTCCCGGCGCAAGTGACTTCGCCGTGGAGCATGAACGGGTCATCGATTTTGGACTGGGGTGTGGTCAGCGGTCGACTGCATCGGCAACCCTCGTCGCGGCAGGCATCCGTGCGGCTTCGCGTCGCTTGAACGACGAACAATCGCCGAACGCCGACTTGAACGCCAAGGTTTCGGCAAGTGTGTTGGGCTGTTTCCCAACCTCCGCCTTCGACAGTGTCGGCATCCCGCACCCCCAGGGGTATTGGGCAGTCTTCACGGAGTCGAGCGACACCATCCTGAAAGTCGATCAACCCAAGACACACCCCATCACAACCGCAGAGCGCTTCGCAACCCGCCACGTCTTCTGGCCAGGACCGAACCGTTTGGACTGATGCACGGTCGTGTGTTTGTTGTCTAGGTCCATGACCGGGACGCTGCATTCAAGACCTGTAAGTCAGGATGCGTCAGATGTTCGGGGTCGTTAGCAACCGTTGTCAGGCAAAGCATGACCTGATGGACTCCCGTGTGAGTTGTGGGGGATCGCAGGGAACCGAGACACTCTGCAGCTAGAAGGAACTGGAAAAGCGAAAGAGGGTCTTGCCACTGTCCCCAATCAAGCGAGTCTTTTGTTTG
>CAZNXE010000003.1:7046-55105 GCA_964576465.1 uncultured Planctomycetaceae bacterium | reverse complement strand
GCAAGGCATCTTGTCGCTACGCGACCCAGCCGACTACGCGGCTGGGCCACCCGTCTTTTTCAACGGACTGATAACCGCCATGGGTCACCGGCAATGCGACACATTTCTCTTTGAATGTGCGTTGTCACGCTCGCGATTCGCACCCCGGTGTCGTCGAGGCAGGGTCGAACGTAGAATGTACGTTTCCCGCACGCACACTTACGATGCTGAACTTGATGAACGCGACGCTGCCCGACCAAGACATTGTGCTCCTCGGTGCCGGGCATACGCATGGCCACATTATTCGCATGTGGCGGATGAGCCCCCCGCGAAACGTCCGGCTGACCTGTATCTCGAACTTCTCGGTGGCGACCTACTCCGGAATGTTGCCCGGCACCTTGGCGGGGTTGTACGACCGGGAGCAAATGGAGATCGATCTGGTCCGTCTCTGTGCTTCGGCCGGAGTACGCTTTCTCCGGGCGGGTATTCGCGGTCTCGACATCGAGCGGCGTGAGGTGCTGCTCGAAGACCGGCCACCGGTGCCGTTCGACGTCCTTTCGATCGGCATTGGTTCGATCCCCAGCGGTCTAGACGATGTGCAGACCGATGCGAATGGGTTAGGCAACAATGCCGTGGTTGCGATCAAACCGATGCAGACGTTCTTGCAGCGTCTCGATCGGCGACTGCTCGATGCGGTGCGGCAGGTCGGTGAAAGGCCTCCGCGGATCGCCGTTGTTGGAGCTGGTGTGGCGGGCGTGGAAATCACGCTGGCCTTAACTCCACACGTTGTGAAGCTGCTCGGCGCCACGCCTCAATTGATGCTGATCGACCGCCACGACAGCATCGCCCATGGGCTGAATGATGGGGCCGTCAAACGGGTCGAACACGAACTGCGAGGTCGCGAGGTTGAGATCATCTTGGGACATGATGTCCGTGCCGTGGGAGATGGCGAACTAGAACTCAGCGACGGACGCCGTATGTCGGCAGACATTGTGTTGTGGGCCACCGGAGCCGAAGCGCCGCCGCTGTTGCGAAAGTTAGGGCTGCCAACAGACACCTCGGGCTTCCTCCTTACCGAACCGACACTGCAAACCGTGGCCGGCGCCCCGATCTTTGTCGTAGGCGACAGCGGTACGATCGAGCGAGATCGCACCCCCAAAGCTGGTGTGTACGCGGTCCGGCAGGGCCCCATTTTATGGAAGAATCTACAACGGCGTCTGAAGGGGCAACCGCTCGAAGCATACCGACCACAGCACTCGTTCCTTAAGCTGCTTTCCACCGGCGATGGCCGTTCGATTTTAGACTACAAGGGTTTCAGCGCCACGGGACACTGGTGTTGGAAACTCAAGAATCGTATCGACACGCGGTTCATGGCGAAATTCCAAGACTACCAACCGATGTCGATTGAACATGGGCCCACTGATGCCGCTGAAGCGAAGAACAACGCCATGCGGTGCGCCGGATGCGGGGGGAAAGTTGGTGGCGACGTGTTGCGACGCGTGCTCGAGCGGTTGGACGTGCCGGCTTCCGATCGTGTTCTTGTTGGGCTCGACCAGCCAGACGATGCGGCCGTGTTGCGTCAGCCGGACGGTCGCCCTGTGCTGTTGACGACCGACTTCTTCGCTTCCTTCGTCGACGACCCTTACTTGGTGGGACGCATCGCGGCGCTGAATGCCGCGAGTGATATTTTTGCACTGGGTGGCCGCCCCGTGGCCGCACTTGCCATGGCCACCCTGCCCTTGGGGCCGCCACGGCAGCAGGAACAGTTGCTCTTTGAAATGCTGGCCGGCAGCTTGCAGGAGTTCCGCAACATGAATGCGACCCTGGCCGGTGGGCACACCATCGAAGGTCCGCGGACGATGTTGGGCTATACCGTGGTGGGCGATGCTCCGGTGGGTGGCGCGTCACTGAAGTCGGGCCTTCGCCCTGGCGATGTGTTGGTGCTTACCAAGCCTCTGGGGACCGGCGTGCTGTTGGCTGCCCAGATGCAGGCGCAATGTCGGGCCGCCTGGTACGAGTCGCTCGTCGAATCGATGCTCATCAGCAACCAATTGCCCGAGGACGTTCTGCAAGACCACGGCATTGGAGCCATCACCGATGTGACCGGCTTTGGTCTTGCCGGCCACCTGCTCGAGATGCTCAACGCCAGTGGTGTTGCCGCTGAGATCTCGCTTGCCCAGATTCCCCTTCTCCCTGGCACTCTAGAACTGCTCGGCCAAGGCATCGCCAGCACGCTTGCCCCGGCGAATCGCACGGTGGAAGCGGAAATGCAAGCCGGGACCGCGATTCGTAACCAAACGAACTACGCCGCGCTATTCGATCCGCAGACCTCTGGCGGATTGCTGCTGGGTGTTCCAGAACAACACGTCGACAACCTCATCGGTCGCATCGAACAACAGACATCTTGGAGCCCCGTGGTGATCGGTCGCGTGATGGAAAAGTCTCCTGAGAACCAGAAGTTAGATGTTGTTTAGAAAAGCCCATCCCAGAACTTCTGATAGGGGTAGGAAGAACCGGTTTCCCGGTTCCTCCTCCCTCCGAACCGTACGTGCGGTTTTCCCGCATACGGCTCTCCAGTCAGTAGGTTCCTGTGGATTGGACGAAACGGAGATGGGTCTCATTCAGGCTCGTGAGCCCATGCTTCGTAAAGTAGGCGTTGGGCCAACGTCGGGTTCGGGAAAGGTGTTCGCGGTTCAGCCGATGTCGTTTGAGGAGCATGCGACGTAGCCGACGACGGATCATCCCGTCGTAACTTCGGAAAATGCTCCGGTGACAATGACGGAAATAGTTAAACCAACCTTGCGTCGAGCGATTCACGCGTTGGAGTATCATCTCCAATGAGTCGCCCGACTTGCGTGGAGTCAGTTCGCGGATGCGGTTCTTGAACTTCCGATGACTCTTCGCTCGCGGAAAGCGAAGCCCGCCGCGGAACGAGTAGCCCAGAAACGAAAAGCTCTTTTCTCGCGAATCCACAATGTGCGTCTTCTCTGGGTGCAGTGTCAGCCCGTTGGACTGAACCCATTTTCGTACCGCGGCCAACGCTTCTTCCGCTTCCTTGCGTGTGCGGCACAAGATGACAAAGTCATCCGCGTAACGCACCATCTGGAAGCCAAGTTCGGCCATGCCGTGGTCCAATGGATTAAGACAGATACGGTTCATCCGGATGAACCTTAAAAAACACCCTCTAAGCGTCGTCCCGAAGAGTACGACGGTGTTCGCGACCTACGTGCGAAGCGGAGATTCGTGATCTGCATTCTGTGCCACCCGATCAACTCTAGATCGATTCTCGACGTTCTATTCCGTGCGAAATGACTTCGGCCATTGGATTGTCGCACATTGAATCATCGAAACTGCTTTGCAAATCCAATGCAGCACTCGACGATGGTCCGATCAATCGACGAATGAAGACCCACACTTCTCCCCGCTGGGTGCCACTGCTGGCTTGCCCAGCAGTGCCAATCCGGAAAAGATATTGCATTGGGACAACAGTCTGTTTGCTAATTCAATTTCCAACTTCTCAGTAACTCGTCACATCGGCCCCATCAACGAAAAACTCAGGTGGCACGGATGACAGCTTGGGGTGCAACGGGTCGACATTCTGGCCGTCGGAGGCGTGCCAACGAGCGCTTGACCAGCGGTAGTCAGTCGCACGCTCGACCAAGCCACGGCGGACTGGGTTCAGGTGAATATAATCGATCGATGATTCTAGCACCTTCTCGGTGCGTATATTCCGGTCGTATCCGGGCCCTTCTTGCCAAAAATGAAACGTCGTTTTCCCGGGCCGCTGCCGAACCGTCAAACGGTTGAGCAAAGGGCCATCGGTGGAAGCGATTCGCCGTTTCACACGGAAGCTAAAGGGCCTTTTGATCGCGAACAGAAGTTTGTCCACCTTGAGTCCCTGCTCGACAGGATAGACGAGTAGGTGAACGTGCTCCGGCATGTAAACAAATGCCGCGAGCCGCCAATCGTGGTTGTCCAGCGCACGATCGATAGCGATGCTGAGTTGCTCTCGTCGCCAATCGTCGTCAAGAATCGGCTGCCGCGGGTAACAGGAAAAAGTTAGCTCGTGGAGTTCGCCGTAGTCGTCGAAGTGCCGGACTCGTTTGCGATGAGGTTTTGGAAGTGGCATGTCCGGATTGTAGCAATCGGCGGAATCCGGAGGCAAATCTTGCTGCTCGTTTGCACTGCTGGACAAGCCAGCAGTGGCACCCGATGAATTCCAAATCGAATCCTACGCCATCAACTCTGCCACGGGGTTTCCTGTGGGCACTAAGCGGTGGGGGCGGCTTAGGCGGTCGTGGAGTGTTAGGTCGTGGGGGATGCCGAGAAGCTGGTAGATGGTTGAGACGATGTGGCCGGGTGTTAGGGGTTTGTCGGCGGGGAACGCTCCGATCTTGTCGCTGGCGCCGTAGATAAGCCCTTGCGGTGTGCCGCCGCCGGCGAGCATCAGGCTATAGCACCAGTTCCAGTGATCGCGTCCGGCGTTCTTGTTCACCTGCGGCGAGCGGCCGAAATCGCCCATTACGGCGACCAGCGTGCGGTCCAACATGCCACGCGTCGCGAGATCTTCGATCAGGCTCGTGCAGGCGGCGTCGAACTGCGGCAAGAGTTGCTTGCGGAGCTTCGAGAAATTCCCCCCGTGCGTGTCCCACGTGGCGTTGGCGTCGGGCGCCCAGGAAACACACACCAATCGCGTTCCGGCTTCGATCAAGCGCCGCGCCAGCAACACGCTCTGGCCATAGATATTGCGACCATAGGAGTCGCGAAGCGGTTCGGGTTCCTGCGAAACTTGAAACGCCTCTCGGGTGGCAGGTGCCATCAACAGTTCGATGGCTCGCCGCTGGTGCGAACTCATCGCCTCCAGCGATCGCTGACCACCCGGGGATGCGAAGTGCACATCGAGGCTCTTGAATAGCTGTCGCCGCCGATCGAGACGATCTAACGAAACGCCGGCTTGCAACGAGAACTCCGGCACGACGAACTTAGGATCGTTCGGATCGTTCAACACGAACAACGGATCGTATGCCCCACCGAGATATCCGCCAAAGAAACCGGGCTGCGGCGGGCCCTTTGCCCCTTCCTTGGTGATGTAGGGCAACGTGACGTGCGGCACCACGGGCCGATCGGGAGGTCGCACATAAGACAAGACGGAGCCTGGCGCGGGATTATCCGTCGGCTTGGCTCCGCCGCCTAGCTCACCGCGATCGTGTCCGGTGAGCGCCGCATAGACCGCGGCGGCGTGCGCGTTGTTGATGTTGTGATGCATCGAGCGGACGACTGTCGCACGGTGCATCTGGGTGGCCAGCCGTGGGAGTTGATCGCTGAGGGAATAACCGGGCACCGTCGTGGCAATGGGGCTGAACTCGCCCCGAATTCCCTCGGGAGCCTCTGGCTTCATGTCCCACATATCGAGATGACTGGGACCGCCATTGAGAAAGATAATAATGCAGGCGTCGGCACGAGGAGTGAGGCCAGAGGTATCTGCCGCGGCACGAGATTCAAACAGCCGCGGCAGACCGAGCCCCATCATCCCCAGCCCGCCGAGTTGAATCATGTTTCGCCGAGAGAGGCGCACATTATCCACGGGCATGAAACCGGCATTGGAGATCGCGGCTCGTTCGTCCATCGTACGGCCTTGATGGTGGGTGGGAGCTATTGGGCAGGAGTAACATCCAACATGATACAACCGCTGGACCTTAATTGCACGTACTTGTGGTCAACTGTCTCGTGCGTCTTCAGGTTTGTGACTTGGGCACATTCCGGTCCATTTAGCTACGGCATTGGCAAAGCCAGTGGCACCCAACCCGTAAGACTAGAGATTGAATACGCACTATTCAGCAGGCGATCGCGCCCGTCTCTTGTAGTGGAAATGTTAGAATCGAAGTGATCTCGCCGAGAATACCACCCGAACCAAGTTACCCAGGGATCGTTTTTGGTCATGATTATCCACGTCGATATGGATGCGTTTTATGCGTCGGTCGAGGAGCGTGAGGATCCCGGGCTGGTGGGACGGCCGGTGATTGTGGGCGGCAAGCCGGAGTCTCGCGGGGTGGTGGCTGCGGCGAATTACGAGGCTCGAAAGTTTGGCGTGCATAGTGCCATGCCGTCGGCCACCGCAAAACGTCTTTGTCCGCAAGCGGTGGTCTTGCCGCCGCGGATGGAACTTTACGCCCAAGTCTCGCGGCGGATTCGCGAAGTGTTCGAGCGTTACACCTCGCTCGTCGAACCGTTGTCGCTCGACGAAGCGTTTCTCGATGTGCATGGTAGCGAGCGATTGTTTGGCACCACCGAAGAGATCGCCAGGAAAATTAAGGAAGACATCCGCCGGCAAGAAAATCTCGTGGCCTCGGTCGGCGTGGCTCCCAACAAGCTTGTGGCCAAAATCGCGAGCGACCAGGAGAAGCCTGACGGATTTGTATGCGTTCCCCCAAACGGCGTGACGGCCTTTCTCGATCCGCTGCCGGTTGCACGTGTTTGGGGAGTAGGCCGTGTCACCCAAGGAGCACTTGAGCGGTTGGGCGTGCGAACTATTGCGCACTTGCGGGCCATCTCGAAAGAGACGCTCGAGAGCCAATTCGGATCCTCGGGCGAACATTTGTGGAGAATGGCCCGGGGGATTGATGGGCGGCCGGTGCAGCCCGATCGTGAGGCGAAGTCGATCTCGCACGAGACAACCTTTGCCCAGGATGTTACCGACGCCGAAGTTCTCCGGGCAGTTCTATGGCAACTTGCCGACCAAGTCGCACGTCGCTTGCGGCGGCACAAGCTCTTCGGTCACACCGTTCAACTCAAGCTGCGGTACGACGACTTCAACACGATCACCCGCGCGCACCGCCTGCCCCAAGCGACCAACGTCACGTTGGAATTGGCCGCAGCGGTGGACGAACTGTTTTCGACCCGACTGCCCAACCGGCGGCTTAGCGTTCGGCTGATTGGTGTCGGTGTCAGTGGCTTGGCTGCCGACGCCCAACGTCAGCAGTCGCTCTTCCCCGACCCGACGCATGAGAAGGAATCGCAGATCGATTCAGTCACCGACGAAATTCGAGAGCGATACGGCAGCGACGCCGTGGAACGCGCCATCGGCATGCAAGCCGGTCGCCATCAGCCAGGAAAGCGGCGTGAGTGAGAGAAAAGCCGAGTAGGGTCCGCTGTGCGGACCGCTACTGAACGTGCAAACCGATTCTCGGGCTTCTTTCACCCGTACGGCTGATGTTGGTTCGCGATCACCACATCCCCAATTCTTCGGATAAATCCCCACCCGAACCCAACGATGAGATGAGGAGTGTGGCCAGCCGAGTAGCCGCCATTGGTCCGCACAGCGGACCCTACTTGGCTCAGTTGAATTTGACTTACAGCCAAAAGGCGTTTTGGACCATGAATTCCTTGGGCGTTGCCCAAGGCTACGGTGAAAAAAGGCCTTCGGCCAAGACACCAAACTCCAGACTTGTGTATAAACGACAGGTGCTTGCACGCACGTCCCTGTCGTCCGGCGATTTGGAAGCGAGGAAAACTCATGAAAGCGAAGCATGGAATCAAAGCGGCGGTGTTTGCCCTGACCGTTTATGCCTGTGGACTCGCGCCGGCGGCGATGCTCTCGCCGGGGGATATTCTGGTGGCGGACATTGGTTCCGATTTCGGAGCCGGTCCGGGCGGAATCTTTAGCGTTGATCCGTCAACAGGTGATCGAACGATCGTCTCCGGCTTTGGAGTCGGTAGTGGACCTAGTTTTAGCACTCCGTTTGAGATAACAGTCACCCCCGATGGCGACATTCTTGTCAGCGATATTTTTGGCGACAGCATATTCCGCGTCGATCCAACCACGGGTGATCGAACGCGCGTCTCTGGTTCAGGCGTGGGTGCGGGCCCGGCATTCGGTGGCCCAGCGGGCATTGCACTCGGGCCAAGCAATAGCCTCATCGTGACAACGGTTTCGACCTATGAAATTGCGGGCTTTAATGTTGGTGACGTCTATCGAGTGGATTTGGCAACGGGCGATAGAACAACGCTTTCCAGTTCGTTCCTTGGTATCGGTACAGGGCCGGATTTATTTCGCCCAGTGAGCGTGGTCATCAACGCGAATGGTCAAATCCTTGTAACCGACGTGGATGGCATTTTGACAATCGATCCACTGACCGGAAATAGAAGCCTCCTATCAAACGACGATGTCGGCACGGGCCCCGATTTCAGTACTCCTCTCGGGATGGCGCTCGAGGGAAACGGCAATATTCTCGTGGCAGATTTTGACCTAGATGCTATCTTTCGTGTCAATTCGACCACCGGTGATCGAACCTTCGCATCCGGAGGCGGTATTGGCAGTGGACCCGAATTGCAAAGGCCTGGTGGCGTTGCGGTTAATGCCAACGGTACTATCTTCGCAACGGATCAAGGGGCCAATGCCCTCTATTCAATCAACCCGATCACTGGCGACCGCGCTCTCCTCTCCGGCGCCGCCGTCGGGCTTGGCCCTGATTTCAACACGGCTGTCTTTATCACGATCGTGCCGGTGCCGGAACCGTCGACGGCACTGTTGTTTATCACTGGCATGTTGTTCGTTGTCATGCTGCGCCGGAGAACAGCCCGGATACGTCACGCATGCGGTGCGTGACCTACCTTGTTGTCTATCGCGCCTGTCGAAGCCGCAAACCGCGGGGGACGATCATGCGTTCGGCTAGCTCGAAGATGCCTTGTACGGCGAGGGCTAGAATGGAGGCGGGCACGGCTCCTTGCCAGACGATCATCTGCATGTCGAGACGGCTTAGCCCTGTCATGATGGGCTGACCGAAGCCGCCTGCCGCGATGAGGCCTCCCAAGGCGGCGGTGCCGACGTTGATTACGGCCGATGTCTTGATTCCGGCCATGATGGACCGTGACGCCAGTGGCAATTCCACGCGAAACAGTCGGGCGCTGGCAGGCAGCCCGAGCGCGGAGGCGGAATCGCGAATTTGCGATGGAATATCGTGCAGACCGGCGTGTGTGTTGCGCACAATCGGCAGCAAGCTGTAGAGAAACAAGGCCATCATCGCCGGGCGTACGCCAACCCCCAGCAGCGGCACCATGAACGCCAACAGCGCCAGCGAAGGAATGGTTTGCACGATGCCCACGGTGGCCAAGATAAGTTGGCCAACACGCCGCTTTTTTGCCGCAACAATCCCCAGCGGCAGCGCGACGATGATTGCCGCCGTGAGCGAAATGACGACCAACCGTAGATGCTCTAGCGTGTTGCGGAGGAGTCGTTCTTGCCATGTTTCGAGATCGAGTTGGACGTCGATCCCCAACTCGCTCTTAAGGTAATCGGCCGCTACTTCTCCAGCCTGTCGTTTATCGTACTTCACTTGGGCGTTCAGCTTCATCATCCGTTGTTCGTCGAGGCTTCCTTCTAGCTTGGCAAGGGCTGCCTCTACGCCTGGAAAACGATCGATCAGGTTCGCACGATACAGGGCGATCGGTTCGTAGGCCGGAAAGTGGTGGCGGTTATCGTCGAGAACCCGCAGGCCGAAGTGCTCGATTTCGGCATCGGTGGTGTAAACATCGATCAGCTCGCATTCACCCTCAATGAGTGCTAGATAGGCCAAATCATGATTCATTCCCCGCGCATCGCGTTGCGGTAGCGCGTAGCGATTGCGGAGCGATGGCCAGCAATCTTCTCGTGCCATGAAGGGATCGCTAAACCGAAACCGCAACTCAGGGTGATCGACAAGATCGGAAACTCGCTTGATGTCGAGCCGCTGGGCTGTTTGCTCCAACATTCCAAGTCCGTAGTTGTTGCGAAACCCAATCGGTTGCGTGATCCGCAGCCCCATGGTTGCGAGTGCGTCGCTGAGTTCGTCGAATGTCTCTAGCTGAAGGTCGACGAGCAGTTCCTTCATCAGGGTGCCGGTGTACTCGAAGTAGAGATCGATCTCGCCATTGCGGATCGCTTGCCAGGAAAGTTGGGCCTGCATTTCAACATGATCGTGCGAGGCCCCGATGCCGGCATCCAAGAGCACCCCTTCGGCCATTTCCGCGAGAATCACCGACTCGATGAAGCTCTTCGAGCCGATTCTCACGACGGGAAGATCGCGCGACTGCCAACCGACGACCCCGGCGGTTGCCGCAAGGCATGCCAACACCACGACGCCGATCGTTATGCGATTCACGATGCGGCCTCGCTTCCGCCGCGTAACGTACTTCGCTGGGCGTTGATGAATTGCGTGACGAAGGGATCCGCCGGATCGTTCGCTAGCTTGTCGAACGCACCCTCTTGAACAATGGCCCCGTTTCGCAGGAGCACGATGCGGTCGGAAAAATAGGCCGCCTCGGCCATGTCGTGTGTGACCAGCACCACGGTTGTCGAGAGTTCGCCGAATATCCGCTTCAGGTCGGTCTGTAGCTCGAAGCGGATCATGGGGTCTAGCGCGCCCAGCGGTTCGTCTAATAGCAAGACTTCGGGGTCGAGCATCAGAGCCCGCATGAGGCTTACGCGTTGCCGTTCGCCGCCAGAAAGTTCAACCGGATAGCGCGTGAGCCCCGCGCGAGGAAATCGCGTTAGTTCGGTCAATTCCGCGACCTTGTGTTCGATACGATCGGGTGGCCATTTCAATTGTCGCGCCAACAAGGCGACGTTGTTCAATGCGGTAAGGTGCGGAAAGAGCCCTCCTTCTTGAATCACGTAGCCCATTCGCTGGCGAACCGAGAGCAGATTGTCGTGGCTCAGGGTGGTTCCGTCGAATCGCACCTCACCGGTGTCAGGCTCGATCAAGCCGACCATCATCCGCACGATGGTCGATTTTCCACATCCACTAGGGCCGATCAACGCCGTGATGGACGAACTGTGAAACCTAAGCGAGGTCTCCCGCAAGGCAACCGTGTGGCCATACGATTTGGAAACGCCTTGCAATTCAAGCATGGGGCCTCGCTTGGAGAGGAACTGATGAAGTACGCATGGTAAGGAGTCCCGTTCCGATTCGCCATGCTATTGCCCTGCAAGGCGGCGTGCAGCAGATAAGAACGTACCAATCCCAACCCGACGCGTGAGCGAGGGACCAACCGGCAATACCCTGCGTTCCCTCGCTCACGCGTCGGGTTGGGATATTCTCATTCGCCGCTCGCCTAGGGGCGACCTGATGCACTCGCACCGAAACACGGACAGACCCTAAACGAATGCGAACATTCCTCCGTTGCCGGACAAGACTGGAATCAACCGGCAGAATTCGCCACTCGCTAGCGTTGATGACGACGAACTATTTCAAAGCATCTCGTCGATCATATCACGGAATAGTCCATGAATCAGGGGCCATGGCGACTCCGTTTCGCTCGCGAGTGTCGTATGTCTCACTCTTGGCACTTGTTTTGCTAGTAGGAGTCATGGCGGTTGTTTTTCAAACAGGGTCGTCCAAGGACAGACGAATGCAAATCGGTAGCCTCTTCGCTAGCAACTCCGGCACGCCCGGGTTTTCGACTCCGCGATCAGCCAATGCCCCGCCCATCTCGAGCCCCGGCGCCGGTGGGACACCAAAGGGTGGTGGTCCACCGACTTCGACGAGTGATACGTTTCGCGAAGTGCTGAGCCGTTACGACGTGAAATCGATCACCCCTCGCGAGTATTCCGCATTGCTGGGCGAATTGCGTAGTGAAGGTGTGATTGACGACGAGCAACTTCGCCTGCTGTCACTCGTTCGGCTGGAGTTAGACGGGGCGAATATCCCCTCGGACGAACCGATCGATCTGGTCGAGTTCTTCAGCGACCGCATTCAAGAGCGAACTGATGAACTGGATCGCTTGAACAAGCGTGCTGCTCGCAATGGGATCAAACCGGCTGACAACAGTGCCGCACTGGCCCCTTCACGCGAGACGCTTGAGTGGCTGGAAAAATTCGCCCGGGTTTCAGCCGGCGCCGATGCCGGATCGATCGATGTGGCCATCTAGCTGCCGGAGCAGCTTGCGGGGGTGGCGTACCGCAGTTAGGTCTCGCGGCGAGTTGGTTCAGACTTTTCCGAGCAGGGCCTTCCGTTTCCGTTGGGCGATTCGCCTCGTTCGTAGGTCCGTGTGTCAGACTTTCGCGCGCCGTTCTTCAACCAATCGTCTTGATCCAACTGGTAAAGTTCCTGTCCCCGCTTGGTTGGGTAACGGCCAGTGATGCAGGCTTGGCAGAGTTGGTCGCTATCGAATTCGATCGCCCTGGCGATTGACTCGATGGGCAAATAGCGTAGCGAATCGGCCTTTAGCTCGGCTGCCATCTCTGCCTGCATTGCCTCGGTTAAGGGCTGACCCTTCATGAATCGGGGTGCAAACAGCTCGTTCACGGTCGACATATCGATGCCATAAAAGCATGGCGCGACGATTGGCGGGCAGGCAACGCGGACATGAATCTCGCGTGCTCCGCCCAGATCGCGAATGCGCTCGACCAGAACGTTCATCGTTGTTGATCGAACGATCGAATCCTCGACCAGCAACACCCGCTTGCCTTCGAGAACATGCCGCAGCGGGGTGTACTTTAGCTTTGCCTTCTGGTGTCGATTGGACGCACCTTCGATGAACGAACGCCCCGTGTACCGGTTACGAATCAGACCTTCGAGCGAGGGGACGCGAAGCTTGTAGGCCATTGCGTCGGCCGCTGCCTTGCTCGTGTCGGGCACCGGCACCACGATCGTGTCGTCGTCGATCTCGACATCTTCCAATCGGGCCAGCTCTTCGCCCAAGGCCTTGCGCGACAGATAGACACTGCGATCGTCCAATGTGCTGGCTACATTGGCGAAATAGATCCACTCAAAAAAGCAATGTGCCGAGCCCGAGCTACGCGCGAACTGACGTACTTCGAACCGCCCGTCGGTGATGGATATTGCTTGCCCGGGACGCAATGCCTGAATACTTTCAGCCGCGAATCCGAGGTTTAACAGAGCGACGCTCTCGCTAGCCGCCGCGAAGAGGTTTCCTTCGCGAGCATAGCACATGGGCTTGATGCCCAACGGGTCGCGCGCCACAACCATGTTGCCCAGCGCGTCGATTAGCGCGAAGCTGTAGGCACCGTCGAACCGTTGACAGATTTCGCTACAGACCTCGACCAGCGATAGCCGTGAATCGCCCGAGAGCGCGTGGCTGATGTGGTGCATGATGATTTCAGTGTCGGTCTCCCGGGCGAGGAAGTTGTCGTCGTCGGCCAGTAGTTCGTCACGCAACTGGTCGTAGTTCGCCAACTGGCCATTGAAAGCAAAGCTGAACCACTTGTGCTTTTGAAGATGATGGCGCTCGAAGGGTTGCGCGTAACTGCGGTCTTCGGCCCCACAGGTGGCGTATCGCACATGGCCAATCGCCGCACGCCCGGCATATTCTTTCATCAGGCTTTCATGCTTGGCCTGATGGTTCATGCGAAACGCTTCGCTGACCACCCCCAATCGCTTGTGGGTATCGATCAGTTGGTCCCGCTTCGCGCTGAAGGTGGTAAAGCCCGCCGAGAGCTGTCCCCGATTCTGGATATCGAGCAACATCCGCGGCATGAGACGCGAGACCTGATCGGGCCCCTGCTTAGGACACAACGGGCTCGGCTCACCCGGTAGGTGATAAATCGCGGCGACACCGCATTCGTGCTGGGGTCCGCTCATGGTAGCCTCAGTGCGGGTATCGTGCGTTGGGGCCCCCACAAAGTAGCGATTCGCTGTGGGGCACGTTGTCTGGAGGGCATGTGGCGAGAAGCGATCTCAAAAGAATCCCGGCGACGATCCATCGCAACGATCGAAGCGGCGCCGGAATCGGACCTTACCATGGCATTCTACGAACAGTGCCCGTCGCCGACAACCAAGCGGGCGCACACGATTCAGTATAATCGGCCATCACCGTTCTAAGTCCTTACAGGGGCCGCTAAAAACCGGCGTATCGAGACACTCAGCCATCTCGACAAAGGCTGCCTTTCTCCTCCAGAGGGCCGGGGGTATTCTGTCGGCGGGAGTTGCCCACGAGATGCCGCGAACATTGGCCAGGGAAATCGAGTCGGATTAACGTGAAGCTGGCCATGATTCACGATCTTGTAAGCACGATTGATTGATCGCCCCGTTCCACCACACGCCATCGAACAAGTATGACTGATCTATTGCGTCAAGAAATTATTACGGCTGCCGACACGATTGTCGTGAAGGTTGGCACCCGTGTGTTGTCGTGCGACAACGGCACGCTGGACGACGCTCAGATCGGCAAGCTGGCCGAGCAAATCGACCTCATGATCGCCGCCAAACGGCGTGTCGCATTGGTCAGCTCCGGGGCGGTGGGGGCAGGAATGGGCCAGCTTGGCATGGTGCAACGCCCACAAAGACTGCCCCAGCTACAGGCCGTGGCGGCCATCGGGCAATCTTTCTTGGTGCAAGCCTACGACCGTCATCTCAGGGCACACGGCCATCACGCGGCTCAGCTTCTGCTTACCGCGGCAGATCTCGACGATCGAACACGCTATCTGAACGTACGAAACACCATTCTGGCACTGTTTGAAAACGGTGCGATCCCGATCATCAACGAGAACGACACGGTCAGTGTCGAGGAGTTTCAGACCTCGTTCGGCGACAACGACCGACTGGCCGCGCTGGTGACCAACCTGTTGCGGGCTCCACTGCTCATCATTCTTTCGGATGTCGATGGCCTGTACGACGGAGACCCAGCCGACCCGGGTTCTAAAGTGATTCCAACGGTGACGGAATTGGATGATACGACCTGGTCGTATGTCAACGATCGGAGCCGGGCCCATAGCAAAGGGGGCATGGCCAGCAAACTCTTGGCCGCAAGCATCGCCACGCGTGCCGGTGAGAACGTCATCATCGCCAGCGGACGACGCCCCGACACACTGCAACGAATTCTGGCCGCCGAACCCGTGGGCACGCTATTTCTCGCCCAAGGCGCTTCGATAACGGCCCGAAAACGATGGATCGGCTACACCGTGCAACCGCGTGGATTCCTCGTGCTCGATGACGGAGCCCGTCGAGCGGTCCAGCAGCAAGGGCGTAGTTTGTTGCCGATCGGAGTGACTGATTGCGGTGGTGACTTTCGATCGGGCGATGTCGTGGCGTTGCGAGACACCAGCGGAGTGGAATTCGCCCGAGGGTTAATCAACTACCCCCTGTCTGACATGCAGCAAATCAAAGGACTCCATACCGACGCCATCGCCGACGTCTTGGGCAGTTGCCCCTACGACGAAGCAATCCACCGCGATAATCTACTGGTGACCACGTAACGTCGATGTAGTGTGGTGAGCCGAAAGAGTCACACACCAACAGCAGAGCTGGTGGCTAGAGGAAGCCCTCGAAAAAAGGGGGCAGATGTACAAGCGGAAATTACCCCGCAGGGGTACAACAACAAAGCCCAGAGTAAGCGGAGCGCCACTCTGGGTAGCCGACAACAATCCGACACCAACCCTGAAAGGGTTGAACAACAGGCTCGGCAATCGTGATACCCTTTCAGGGTATGTCCTTGGTGGTGGAACCCCGACCCAGGGTGGCACGGCTGCGCCGCTTACCCTGGGCTTTGTTGTTGAACCGCTTCGCGGTTACTGCCGCCGAAACGGCAGAATCATGAATGATCACCGGCAGAGCTGGTGGCTTAATGCTGAGTAAGCGTCTCTCAACCGCGAACTTTCACCAGCGAGCCTAGCAGTTGTTCAAGGAGATTGTCGCCGGGGTAAGGATGTCCGCGGTGTTGCCGGAAGGCTTCGGCCAGCGGCACGCCGATCTCCGACCCTCGGGCCGCGCTCCAGCGGTGCTGCGATTCGAGATACTCGTCGACACCGTGTTGGGCGCGTAGCCACGAGCGCTGGCTGTCGTGGCAAGCCAGCATCGCGCGCTTTTGGTCGAACGTTTTGCTAATGTCGATGTAGAAGTGCGGGATGACATGCTCGCCCCAGTAGTCGACCCCTTCGATCGGGTCGACATAGTACAGATGCGGAATGGTGTCCGTCGCCGGAGCCGGATCCCACTGCCTGGTGGCATAGTTGGGGCAACTGGCGTTGAAACACGCATCCCGAACCAAGCGGCTGGTGGCTTCGTGATCGTCCATGTAGTCCACCGGCGGCGCGGTGAACACGACATCGGGTCGGTGGCGTCGAATCGCTTCGGTCACGCGCTGCTTCGCGTCGTTGTCGATCACGATGCTCAAATCGCGAAACTCCAGACACTCGTAGCTCGCCCCGATCAAAGCGGCTGCCCGTTGCCCTTCGCCACGCCTCACCCGGGCGATCTCCTCCGCGCTCAAATCGCGGCTACCACAATCGCCTGGGGTCATCGACGCGATGGCGATCGTATGGCCCGCTTCGGCCAACAGTGCGAGTGTGCCGGCACATTGAAACTCGATATCGTCTGGGTGGGCGTGAATGGCCAGCACGCTCAGACGAGGCTGTTTGCCAGCGACCGCAGAACTGGAGTTTGGTGCAATTTCCGCCATCGATCATTCGCTCCCACGGGGTGGTTTAGGCTCTGGCCATGGAATTCCGCGGCCAATTTTGCGATACTGCTGGGTTCGGTCAGGGCTCAACTACAAAGTCTAGCAATATCGAGCATGGCTTCTCTCATGGCAACCACGCAAGCTCCAAACACGCAGCAGAGTGCCCGGGTCGTGCAGGGAACGCGCATTCCCTGCTATGCGTTTGATTCAAATATCGACTTGGCCCGACATGTGGCCGAAACGATCGCCGCGTTGGTTCGCGAACGCAATTCAATCGGGCAAAAAGCCGTGTTGGGGCTCCCCACCGGCTCGACTCCCTTGGGTATCTATCGCGAACTGGTCCGCATGCACCGCGAGGAAGGGCTCGATTTTTCGCGCGTCGTGACGTTCAATTTGGATGAGTATTTTGGCATCCAACCCGATCAGCTTCAGAGCTACCACCGCTGGATGTTCGAGAACTTTTTCGATCACGTGAACATTCCGCGTGAGAACATCCATATTCCCGACGGAACCGTCTCGCTGGAAAACGTGCCGGATGCTTGCCGGCGATACGAGGCGGCCATCGAAAGTGCCGGCGGCATCGACTTGCAATTGCTGGGAATCGGCCGCAACGGACACATTGGGTTCAACGAACCCTTCAGCGTGGCGAACAGCCGCACACGACTTTGCATGCTCGACCCGTTGACTCGAAAAGATGCTTCGAGCGACTTCTTTAGCGAGGAGAATGTGCCAACCAACGCCATCACCATGGGCATCGGCACCATCTTGAGTGCTCGCAAGATCATGTTGATCGCGCTGGGGGAACATAAGGCCGCCATCATTCGCGACGCCGCCGAGGGACCGCCGAGCGATCGCGTGCCGGCCAGTTTTCTTCACGGTCATCCCGATGCTTCGCTGCTGCTCGACAGGGCCGCTGCCGCGCAGCTCACCGGAGAGGCAACCCCGTGGCAATTCGGGAATGTGAACTGGACCGATCCGCTCATCAAACGGGCCGTGCTGTGGCTTGGCGAACAAACAGGCAAGGCCCTGCTGAAGTTGGACGACAACGACTTTCGCAACCACAACCTGCACCAACTGCTGCGGCATCACGGCCCGGCCCAAAAGGTGGCCCATCGTGTGTTTCGCTGGCTGCAGGATTCGATTGACTATCACCCAGCGGGACAAGATTCAAAGCGGGTGATCTGCTTCAGTCCCCACCCCGACGACGACGTGATCAGCATGGGCGGAACATTGATTCGCTTGACCGAAGATGGCCACGAAGTGCATGTGGCGTATATGACGAGCGGGAACATCGCCGTGTTCGACCACGATGCCCGACGCTTGGCCGATCTGGTGACGGAATACAACCAAACCTTTGGTATCGATACCGAACAGTCGCCACAACTCGAATCCCGAGTCACGCATTCGCTGGCAAACAAATCGCCTGGCGAGCCCGATAGCGATGAGGTGCTCAACATCAAGGCCCTCATTCGCTGGAGTGAAGCCAAGGCCGCGGCCGTGGTTTGCGATTGCAAGGAAGAGCATCTGCACTTTCTCGACCTCCCCTTCTACCGCACGGGCACCATTGCCAAGAACCCCGTAGGTGATGAAGACGTGCGGATCATTCACGAGCTGCTCAACCAACTGCGGCCCGACCAAATCTATGTCGCCGGCGATCTTTCAGACCCTCACGGTACGCACCGGGTTTGTGCCGAAGCGATTTTTTCGGCATTGCAATTGTACGAACAAGAGGGCAACACCCGACCCGAGGTGATGTTGTATCGAGGAGCGTGGCAAGAATGGCCGGCCGACGAGATTGAGATTGCCGTGCCACTTAGCCCTCGCGACTTGGAACAAAAGCGGGCCGCCATCTTTCGTCATGAATCGCAAAAGGACAGCGCGCTGTTCCCCGGCCCCGACGACCCCCGCGAATTCTGGCAGCGCGCCGAAGACCGCAACCGCGGCACCGCCGATGCCTACAACCGCATGGGCCTGCCAGAGTATTATGCAATGGAAGGTTTCGTTCGCTGGAAAGGGAAACCGTTGTAAGGCGAGCGGCGAATGAGAATGTACCAATCACAACCCGACGCGTAAGCGAGGGAACGCAGTGTATTACCGGTTGGTCCCTCGCTCACGCGTCGGGTTGGTATATTCTCATTCACCGCACGCCAAAGGAGCACTCTGTCGATGAAATCGCCATCCATTGAGGAAAGCACCTTGAGTCCATTCGCACAGCGCATCCGCTGCTTCGTCGGCTTTCTGTTGTTCACTTGCGTATCGAGCCTCTCCGCTGCCGGCGAAACGCCCAACTTTGTTGTCTTTCTCGTCGACGACATGGGCCATGGCGATTTGGGTTGTTACGGACATCCGCTGATTGAGTCGCCGAACCTGGATCGCTTTGCGACCGAAGGCATCAGATTCTCGCAGTGTTATTCGGCGTGTTCGGTTTGTTCGCCATCGCGGTCGGCAATCTTGACGGGCCGAACTCCCTATCGCAACGGGGTGTGGCGATGGATTCCCGAAGGGCACGACGTGCATCTGCGACGGAGTGAGATTACGATCGCCTCGTTACTAAAAGGCCGAGGTTACGACACGTGCCATGTCGGGAAGTGGCATCTCAATGGACATTTCAACGATCCACGACATCCGCAGCCCAACGATCATGGCTTCGACCACTGGCTGGCAACGCAGAACAATGCCGCGCCCAATCACGTGAACCCTGTGAACTTCGTTCGCAACGGCAAGCCCATGGGAGAGATGAAAGGTGCCAGCTCGGTTCTCATTGTCGAAGAGGCCATCGGCTGGCTCGAAAACCGGTCGGATTCAGATCGGCCCTTCTTCTTGAATGTGTGGACGCACGAGCCACACTTGCCGATCGAAAGCCAACCCAAGTTCATGGCACCTTACGCCGAGCTAGACGACCCTGACTTGCGTCAGCATCACGGCAACGTCACACAGCTTGACCATGCGTTCGGCTTGCTCATGAAGTCGCTCGACAAGCTGGGCTATCGCGACAATACGCTGGTCATCTTCACCTCCGACAACGGACCAGAAGGGGATGGAATACGTGGGCGAACACGCGGATCGACCGGAGGGCTTCGGGGGCGGAAGCGACACTCGCACGAAGGTGGCATTCGCGTTCCGGGGCTGATGCGGTGGCCCGGTCACATCGCCCCCAACCGCGAGAGCGATGAGCCCATCATCGGGTCGGACATTTTCACAACCCTGTGCGCGATTGTCGATATCGACATCCCCTCGGATCGCACGATCGACGGAGCCAACTTTCTGCCGGCCCTGGATGGCAAACAAATCGAGCGTAGCGAGCCGCTGTATTGGCGAAACCACCTGGCCCCCGAACCGTATGTGGTTGCCCTGCGAGATGGCGATTGGAAGATCATCGGCTCCAGCGATTTAACACAGTTCGAGCTGTACAACCTTCGCGAAGATCGTGACGAGACAAAGGATCTCGCCAGCGAGCACCCGAAAACATTCAAAGCAATGAAGCAGGCCCTCATCCAGCACGACGCCGCCGTATTAGCCGAAGGCCCCGACTGGTGGAAGAACGAACCGCCACGAAAACCGCGCAAGAAGGCAAGGAAATAGCCGGGTGGCGTGATCGTCTGTCGGTGTGATTATGCGGTGTAGATATTGCTCAGGCCATGAAATGCTACGCCAGTGTGCCGTGAATCACGGCATGCACGATCACCCGAGAACTCCGATTCTGCTGCGGAATTCCCAGGAAATTCCCACCACCGACACCCCTCTAGTGGTTGTGTTCTTGTGGGCGATTTGCAGGCACAAGCTTAGTTTTGGGTGCAGTAATTCGACACAGGTTAATCGCTTAAGTCCATACGAATAAATGCCTTGAGATCGATTGACGACCAGTGATGGCGATCTACCTGGTCAGGTGCTCCGGCGGAATGAACTTGAAACTATACCATTGAATGGTATAGTTTACTGCACTGACGCCAATGGATTATCCGATTCAGGAAGCGGAGAAATGGCACGCAAGAAACCGACCGGACGTCGGCGGCAAACCCGAGCGACAGTGGCCTTTCCGCAGCACGAATTTCAGCCCGAAGATATCCTTAATTTCATCGAGTTGGTGCCTTTTACTCGGAGATGGAAGCATCTGGGGCTCGACGTCGAATGCGATCTGGCCGCCCTGCAAATGATGATCATGGCGAAGCCTGATGTCGGATCCGTGCTGCCCGGCAGTGGTGGTCTCCGTAAGTTACGCTTCGCACCGGATCGGTGGAGTTCAGGCAAAAGCGGTGCTGCCAGGGTGCTGTATGTCCACTTCAAGGAGTTTGGAGTGGTCTTGCTTTGCGTGGTGTACGGGAAGAACGAGGTGGGGACCATTTCCGACGCAGTGAAATCATTTCTGAGGAAGACGATTAAGGAAACCAAAGACGAATTGGAGCGAAGGCAGGCGATACGACTGGGGAAAGAACTGGGCTAATGGTTGCGAGAGGGTGAGCACTGATGGACAAGACAAAACTAAATAGCGTGGAGCGAGACCTAGTTGATGGTCTCGGGGAGTTTCTAACTGATCTCAAGGGCAGTTCGGATCTGGCCGAGAAGTATACGTGCCGCCAAGTCACTCTCGACTTGGAGCCGCACAGCTATACGGCCGAGGACGTGAAAGCCACGCGGAGCTTGCTACGAGTGAGTCAATCGCTCTTTGCACGGTTTCTCGGCGTGTCGCCTAAGACAGTGAGCGCCTGGGAGCGGGGCAGTGTGCCGGCGAACATCGCGAGCCGGTTCATGGATGAAATTCAGCGAAACCCTGAGTATTACCGTCAGCGACTGCAGGAGTCCACAACGCTGCGGAAAACGGCGGGATAACGCACGTTCAAGTGGTGGAAGAACGAGCCGCCACGAAAACCACGCAACAAGGCAGCAAAGTAGGTCATGCACCCCCGTGCGTGACAACGCACCGGGTTGGGCTACCGTGCGATATCTATCTGTCATCCTGGACTGGAAACGAGTGTGTCTTTTGTCACGTACGCCGTGCAGTGACCAACGGCTACGACATCGAGAATCTTCTTGCCAAGAAGGCGGTTGAGACTCTCATGACGCATGGATCAGATATTGGGGAGCAGGCCACTATGAGTGCCGAGAGTTTTCTATCGCACATTGGAAAGCATTGCCCTCTTGGTTGCGATACAGAGCTTCTGACTGATTTTCTTGGCGACCCTACTTGCCACTACGTCGACGAGGCGGCCGGGCAATTCGCTGTGTTCGACGCGGACGGAACGCAAATCACATCTTTTGATGAAGTATTCGAGTGGCGTTTTGAAGAAAAGAAAACTGTTTATTGGGCATGTTGTAATCACGGAAAGACCACGGAGTACAGCGCGGCTGAAATCGACGACGTGAGATAGCAGAGTAGGGTCCGCTGTGCGGACCGCTAATGAACGTGCAAACCGATTCTCCGGCTTCTTTCACCCGTACGGCTGATGTTGGTTCGCGTTTACCACATCCCCAGGAGGCATTGATCCGCACAGCGGACCCTACTCGGCTGGTGGAAGAACGAGCCGCCACGAAAACCGCGCAAGAAGGCAAAGAAGAAATAGCCGGGGGGCGTGTGTGCTTGCGCGGACGAATCGTTAGGGAAGAAAGTGCGTGCAAGCACACACGCTACTGGCTTGCTGCCCGCTTTTTCCCCGAACTCACCCCGAGCCCAAAGGCTCCGAGTCCGGTCACGGACATTGCAAACCATTCAAACAGAAAACTTATCGGGTCAGCAGGTGACAACATCATCGAGACTACAAACGTGATTGCGAGAATCGCAATGACCTGCCAAGTATATCCAACCATTTCAGCAGTCCCCCCTCACCCCACCAATCAACGCTAAGCTGACCATCAAAAGGCGAGTAGCCAGCGTACTTGCACGGACGAATCGCTAGCCAAGAAGTGCGTGCAAGCACGCACGCTACTGGGCTACGGTAATTCTGCTCCACCTCCGGCCAGAAAAGGCTGAACCAACACCCGAGTTGTTCCAGCATCAACTGCTTTTATATCCAATGTCAGCTTATACCGCTGGTCACGGTCGAGGTTCACATCATAACCTCCGAGGTACAGTTGAACATCAGTTACGCTTGTCGATAGCTCCCACTCTTGCACTTTCATCGATTGATCAACAACCGTGCTTCCAGATTCATCGGTAATCTTATACGTGAGTTCTATGTCCAGCCCGTTACGCACATCCTCAAATTGTTCCATTATCTGTATGTCATTTGTAATCTGTTTGTCATTCTTCGTGAATCGAAGTACTTTAAGACCGAAATATAGCGGATCTTTCGGAACACCCATGAGGGAATATACATGACGATCCGATTGCGTCAGAATCACATCATCAAAAGAAATACGGTATCGAGGACGTGTCCAATATCCTGAGTCGGTTATCGTGCCGTCACCTGAATATTCGGACGTCCGATACGGTAGCAGTATTAGGGCCATCGACGAGACCGTCAGTATGAGCAATAAGGAGATGAGTCCAGTTATGTGACAAAGGCGGACGCCGGTGGTGCGCTCGGTCATTATGTTTCCGACTGCTAGAATCGCGCCTGTCGGCATGGTCTTTGGTGGAACAATTTTAGCAGTCCCACTCTACTCGCCAATCAACGCAAGGCGGACCATCAGAGCTACGTAGCCGAATAGTGTGTGTGTGATTGCGGCACGTATCGCCAGCAGAAAGTGCGTGCAAGCACACACGCTACTAGAACACCCGTCCCTATCAGGCCGACTTTTCTAGCTCGCTTAGCTGGTTGAGCTTGTTGTAGAGTGTCTTGAGGCTGATGCCTAATTCTTCGGCGGCTTTTGGTTTGTTGCCGCTGTGCCGCTGGAGTGTCTGTTGAATGACTTGTAGCTCGATCTCACGTAGCGATTGGGGGCGGACCATCTTGAAGTGGGGGCCCTGGAGCTTTCGTGCATTAAAGTTTCGTGGTAGGTGTTCTTCGGAGATGATCCCGCTGGGACAAAGGATGACGGCATGTTCCACGACGTTGGCCAACTCGCGAACGTTGCCTGGCCACGAGTGGCTCCTCAGCGCGTCGAGTGTCTCGGGGGCGAACAGTTCATCACCAATGCGGGCATCCGTGCGGAAGCGGCACAGCAGGTGTTGGGCCAGCGGTTCGATGTCTTCCAAGCGTTCGCGTAGCGGTGCCAGCCGAATCTCGAAAGTATTCACCCGAAACATCAGGTCTTCTCGGAATTCGTTTTCGCCGACCATCTCTTCCAGATCGCGGTGCGTCGCGCAGACGATGCGGACGTCAACTTTGAAGGTTTCGTTCTCGCCCACGCGACGAATCTCGCCGCTCTCGAGCACCCGTAGCAGCTTCGACTGCATCGACTTGGGCAGCTCGCCAATTTCGTCGAGAAACAGGGTTCCCCCGTCGGCCACTTCAAACAAACCCACGCGATGTTCGTCCGCCCCGGTAAAGGCCCCCTTGCGATGTCCGAACAGTTCGCTCTCGATCAAACTCTCGGGCAAAGCCCCGCAATTGATGGCGACAAAGGGAGCCTCGGCACGTTGGCTTTGTTGATGGACCGCCTTGGCAACGAGTTCCTTTCCGGTACCGGTTTCGCCAAGAATCAGCACCGTGGAGTTGGTGGGAGCAACTTTCGAGATCAGCTCGCGAACCTGCTGCATCGATTCGGTATCGCCAATCAAATCCGAGCTGCCTTCAAGGCGGTCAAGTTGTCGCTTTAAGGCGCGAAACTTATTGGTCAACTCCAGCTTGTCGGCCACACGGCCCAGGAGGGCCTCAATTTCGACAAGGCGATACGGCTTGGTGAGATAATCGAACGCACCGTGGCGCAGCGCGGCGACTGCTGAATCCATCGACGATTTGCCGGTGAGCACAACGGCTTCGGTCTCGGGTGACATTTCCTTGGCTTTGGCAATCACCTCGATGCCGTTGAGGCCCGGCATGTCGAGATCGACCAGGATGCAGTCGTAAGTATTTCGCTCGAGCGCGGCGACGGCCTTGAGTCCATCGGGGCAGACGGTCACTTCGTGTCCCATGCGGGGCAACTCGCGGCTCATCACGTCTTGCAGCGATTTTTCATCGTCGGCAAAGAGCAACTTCATTTTTCGTTTTGGCTTTTCTCTGGCGATGGTGCACCTCCTTGGAGTCCTAGTCGTTTGTTTTCGGCGTAGCGCCAGAAAGCATCGTTACGCACTCTTTGCCCAAGCGAGTGAACTGCCGCTGTCGGCCGTGGCGGTGTCGGCAATCCGGGGTGCGATGAGTGGGATTCGCACGTGGAATCGCGAGCCGCGATTGGGACCTTTGCTGCTAACTTCAACCGTTCCATCGTGTTCGGCGACGATACGATAGGAGATGGGCAAACCCAGGCCGGTGCCTTGCAGTCCGTTTTGTAGTTTGTTGGTGTAGAACGGTTCAAAGATATGTTCGAGCACTTCTTCCGTCATGCCACACCCGTTGTCGGTCACATCAATGATTGCCTCATGACCCGAGATGCTGAGTTCAACGCGTACTTTTCCTTCGGGGCAATCCACGGCAATGCTGTCCAAGGCGTTGGTCAGCAAGTTGAGCACAACCTGTTTGATCTCCTGTGGACAAACCTCGGCAACCACGGCCTCGTCGCAAATTAATTCGACATGCTTCTCGCGATAGCGTCCCAAGTGACCCACCATGTCGATCACGCCCTGCACCAGTTCTCGTAGGTCGGTGCGAATGCGCTGAATATCGCCCATCCGAGAGAAGTCGAGCAGCTTCTCGGTGATGTCTTTGCAGCGAAACGCTTCTTCTTGGATCAATCGCAGATAGTGAACAATCTCGCGGCGTTCCTCTTCATCGCAATTGCTGGCAGCCACGAATCGGCCTTCCAATGCCTCGCTGCACATGGCGATCGAGGCCAACGGATTGTTGATTTCGTGTGACACACCGGCCGCGAGAAAGCCAACACTGGCGAGCTGCTCGTTGCGAATCACTTCGCGGGTTCGCTGCTTCACCTGCTGATCGAGATCGTCGCGAATCACCAAGAATTCCTTGGTCATATTGTTCATCGACTCGGCCAATTCGGCCATTTCATCGTGAGAGTCAAGACGAATCTGGTAGTCGAACTCCCCGCTCGCGACGCGACGCGAACCTTTGATCAACTTCTGCATGGGGCGAAACACCCAACTGTAGAACAGTTTGACCAGCAGCGCGAACATTAGGGCCGTGAGGATCGTCGTGATCCAGGTGAGCACGATCAACGTTCGGTATTGCGCTCGGGCTTGGTACTTGAAGTCGAGCAGGTTGTGATGCAGATAGCTGGGCAACTCGACCGTTAGTTCCTGTAGTTGTTGCAGTTCGTCGGCAATCGTTTCGGCATTGGTCACGCCCAGCAGCCAATCGCCGTCGCGCTCGGCTTGGGCGATACGTTCGAGCGTGGCTTCAATCCCACG
Source organism: uncultured Planctomycetaceae bacterium (assembly GCA_964576465.1). Classification (GTDB taxonomy): domain Bacteria; phylum Planctomycetota; class Planctomycetia; order Pirellulales; family JAEUIK01; genus CAZNXE01. The sequence continues at coordinate 29,334 of CAZNXE010000003.1, read as the reverse complement.
CACGGTTCGCCATTCGAGCGTGCTATCGCCGATGCGCGATTTCTGCTTTTCATTATGGGCCAACTGGCCACGATATTTGGCCAACGCTTCTTCGACATCGATTCGCCGAAGATGAAAGTCGGTTCGCGCCATCCGCATGCTGGCCGGCGGAGTTGTGTTGCTGGCCGAAGGAAACTCATAAACGGCCTGACAATCACGGTAGCTAACGCGCAAGACGCCCACGCGTTTGTTCAAGTCCGTGGCCAACGGCAATTCCGATACCCGCCAGCTAATGCTCCGCACCAGTGCTCGATAGGAATACAGCCCGACAAAGCCGCTAGCCGCCAACGCGGTGACGATCACCACGAGCAATGCCAGTCCGACGAGCAGCTTTTCACGAATGGGCCAACGTGCGAGCAACAGAGACCTCCGTGTCGCAAGGTGTAAGGAACTGACGCGGGACGGTCATCGCACGACGCGATAGACGTACCAGCCCCCGAATCAATCGGGCCGCGGAGTGTATCACCGGGGTGCAAAACCAAGCAAGACCGGACAAAGGCCGCCCGGTGCCCTGGAAAACAAGGCAAGCTAGGTGGAAAGAGAGCCATGGATCGACGCGATGTCCCCTCGAAGCGCCGGGCTAGTCGGAGACTTTCTTCGTGCCGTGTTCGCGAAGCTGCGCCATCATAAAACTGATGGCATGCGCGTATTCGCGGACCGAGGAAACGTAATTCTCTTTCTTGGCGGCCAACTCGGCCTTGTCGCGCAGATCGTTGAAGTGTTGCCAATCAATCTGCCACTGCTCCTCTTCGGCCGCCTTGCGCAATTGCTCGGTAGTTTGTCGGAGCTTATCGACAAACGACTTGTCTGCCTGACAACTTCGCGAGCGATGCGGCCCCTGCCCGAGTTGCCCCTGTTGCGCAACGCTGATCGAGGGGGCATCGCCCGTCTCGAATGCACGAACCATCGCCATCAAGGCGGCAATGATGCCTGCGGTACCGGTCACCGATGCTAGCAGCAATTGCCCAAGACCAATGAGCACGGGCGTCGAGAGGCCGAAGACTCCCAGAAGCACCCACACCGCAAGTGGCACACGGGGCGCTGAATCTTGCCGCTGGGTTGCGGATTCCCAACCATCGGACTCGTGACCGACGATGTTTTTTCCCGTCACCTCGGCGACGACAATGGTAATGTTGTCTGGACCGCCGCGGAGATTGGCCAGATCGACTAACGTCCGTACTGCCTCATCAGGCGGCAGGCAACCGAGAAGAGTCCCCAGTTCTTCGTCTCCCACCTGACCGGTCAAGCCATCGCTGCACAACAAGAACTTGTCGCCAACTTTCAGTGGAAACGGCCCTTCGAGATCGACCTTCACTTCCGAGTTGGGGCCAAGCGACCGCGTGATGACGTTGCGGGGAACGTAACTCGGGACGTCGTCTTCGCCAAACTGCCCGTCGGCGATCATCTCCCAAACCAAGCTATGATCGAAGGTGAGCTGTTCTAGTTGCTGGTCGCGAAGACGATAGACGCGGCTATCGCCCACATGCGCCACCACCGCCCCTTGTGGCAGCAACAGCAGCACACTCACCGTGGTGCCCATGCCATGGAATTCGATATTCGCCTGACCGCGACCATGAATCTCCTGGTTCGCCTCGACCACCGCTTGGCGAACCGCTTCGGGCGGGGGCTGATCGGTCAGCTTGCAGTAGTTGTGGGGGATTTTTTCGGCCGCCAACTCGCTGGCCAACTCGCCAGCCGCATGAGCCCCCATGCCATCGGCCACCAGAAGCAAATGCCCTCGCTGTCGCCAAATTTGTTCATCGGGCGCGGTGAGCACGCCATAGGCGTCCTGATTGTTCGTGCGGCGTAGACCAATATCAGATAGCACTGCCACTTGCAGGTCTGGCGTGCTTGCGTTGGTAGATCGTTGGGACATGGCGAAAACTCGTGAATGGCAAGCTGCCGGCACCGTAATCTACGGCCACCTCGCTTCCTCATTCTAAACAGAGCAGGTAGTCGGGGGTAGTAACACCACTTGGGGCTATGTAGCAGATCGGGCAGATGCTGCACCGCTGCACCCCCGCTGCACCCGTATCGACCCGTATCTAGAGGCCGCCTTGTGCTGTCCCCGTCTGAGGTTTGGCCGGATGTCCGAACCTGTTATGCTTCCACACCTTTTGAAGTTTGCTCGGTCATGGAGGACCTGCTGTGCGGATGCTTGCGCTGGTCGAAGGCACGGACCACGTCTGCTATCGCTATCGGATTCGGGCGTTCGAGCCTGCGCTGAGGCGCCACGGCTGGACGATTGATACCGTTGCGCTCGATCGACGTAGCTGGTCCCGACGTAAGCAGTTGCAACGTGCTGCCGATTACGACGTGGTGGTGCTACAACGGCGACTGCTGCCACTATGGCAACTGGCGATTCTTCGCCGCAACGCACGTCGATTGATCTACGACATCGACGACGCTGTCTTCATGCGCGACAGTTATGCGGCCAAAGGGCCCTCGAGCCGGAAACGGTTGGCTTATTTTTGGGCCACGATTTACTGCTCCGACGCCATCCTCGTTGGCAACCCTTACCTGTGGCAGCAAACGGCGTCCTTTGTCGACCGCGAAAAGGTCGTCCTGTTCCCAACCTGCGTCGATCCCGACAGCTACACTCCCGCCGAGCACATCGCTTCAACCGCCGCCACGCGACTGGTATGGATCGGTCAGCAGAGCACACTGCCCTGTTTGACGTTGGCAGCCGATGCGCTGCGAGAAGCAACGCGTCGCACGCCGAAACTCGAATTGGCGGTCATCTGCGATGGTTATCCCGAAGTGTCCGGCGTTCGCGTGGAGCGCTGTCGGTGGTCGTCGGCGACCGAAGCCGCGGAGTTGGCCCGCGCCGACATTGGCATGAGTTGGCTTCCGGATGATCCATGGAGCCGGGGCAAGTGTGGCCTGAAAGTCTTGCAATACATGGCGGCCGGCTTGCCGGTCGTGGCCAATCCGGTTGGCATGAACCGCACGATGATTGAACATGGCCGTACAGGATTCTTAGCCGAGACGCCTAGCGAGTGGGCCGAAGCGATTGGGCGGTTATCTGATGATGTGGCGCTACGATCCCAAATGGGCGCCGCCGCACGACGGAGAATCTGCGAGTCGTACAGCGTCCCGGCATGGGAAGAACCATTTGCCCGCCTGGTTCAACAAGTCGCACACACAGGCCAGCCGGGCGACGTTCGATCTCCAAATCAGACCCTGCACGGCGATCATGCCTCGATTGCCACGCTAGGCATGCACGAGAAGTCGCGAGCGAGGGCAAGAGCATGATGCGCATGGCGAACAATCTTCGGGTTTCTCGGCTCTCGCTATCGATGATCTGCTTGATGATGGTTCTTGGTTGCGCGCAGCCATGGCACCGTAAGACATTCGCGCCGATTGATGACGCGCTGGTGATAGACCAGTTGGTCATCCACAGCGATGCCCGACCGCCGCCAAGCCATCGTCTTCTTCAAGATTTGGTTCGCCAACGCGACGATCTTGCGCAAACACTGGCACTGCCAACCTCGGACGAGCAAATTCATATTTTCTTGTTCGAGTCGCCGGAAGAATTCGATGCCTTCGTCTCACGAACGTTTCCCGATTTTCCAAACCGCAGGGCACTGTTCGTCGAGACTGACACGCAATTGGCCGTCTATGCACAGTGGGGCGATCGCGTGGCCGAAGATTTGCGTCACGAAGTTGCGCATGGATACCTGCACGCCGTGGTGCCTCAGATTCCCTTGTGGATCGACGAGGGGCTGGCCGAGTTTTTTGAAGTTCCTCGCGGACAGGGAGGGTTGAACAAGCCACATGTCGCGGAGTTGATCTCTAGAATGGCCGACAACAACTGGAGGCCCGACTTGCGGAGGCTTGAACAAATGACCGACATCAACCAGATGTCGCAGATCGAATACGCCGAAGCCTGGGCGTGGGTCCACTTCATGTTGCAAACCGATCCACGTCGGCGAGAGCTACTACAGGCTTACATGCAGCGTCTTCACACCGATGGTGCCGTGGAGCCTCTCTCGCTTACGCTCCGACGTCTCCATAGCCAGCCCGAACAACTCCTGGTCGAATACATCCGCGGCTTGGACCATTAGCTGAAACGCTATTCTTCTTTGTCTTTGCGGAAGACAGCTCCGCCATCGACCTCTTGGAATTCGAGCTTTTTGTACAGCCGCAGCGCCGCGGTATTGGCCTGCATCGTCTGTACTTCCACGCGGTGAAAGCCCGATTGCCCCAAATGTTTCATGGCTTCGCTCACCAGCGCCGTGGCGACTCCCTTTTGGCGATGATCGTCCTGGACTTCGAGATCGATCAGCCCGGCCGCTTGAACACCCCAACTGGTTCCCAGCGGCTCAATTCGCCAGAAGATCGCGCTGGCAGCGGTCTGCCGCGATGACTTCTCGACCAGTTCGAATCGGGTTCGCTCGAAGCCGCCAAACGTGCAGGCCTCCCACCAAGTTCTTGCGGGAGGATCCTCCGTAATCTCCACGGTCATACGTCGCCGAATCTGCATCTGGTGTCGGTCGACCGGCGGACGAAAGCCGGCCAAATCACGTTGGAAGATGCGCGTGTGGTCGATCTCTCGGTAGCCACAAGCGCGATAGATTTGTTGTGCCGCCTGATCGGAGTCTAAAACGCCCGGCAATTCGCTGCCGCCGTACAGCCCGAGATAGTAAGGATTCAACGGACGAATGCCACCTCCGTAGAGCACCTTCGCGCCCTGATCTCGCAAGAATTGCTCGCTCCGAGCGATCAGCTCACGCCCGATGCCCAACCGCCGGTAGTCGTGCCGGACCATCAACATGCAGGTCACGCCAAACTTGTGTTCAATGCGCTGCTCATCGTCCGTCGGCCCAAAGCCGGCATGCACGAACCCCACGGGAGTCTCATCGTCGATGGCAAGGATTAAGCCCCGATTATCGAAATAGGGCTTCGCGAAAACGAGTTCTTCAAGCACCTGCACCGAGATGGGCTGCGTCAGCCCACGTTCGACGGCCCTTGCCTGCCAGATTTTGACCAGTCCGGGAGGATCGCTGTTACGAAACGTGCGGTAGTGAATCACAATGGGTGTTTGTCCAAGATAGACCGCAAGACGCCGGAACCCTCTTTCCTACAAGACCGCACGGTTTCTGACAACGCAATTGTTGATCATTAAGGCGAGCGGCGAATGAGAATATACCAAGGGGACGCGTGAGCGAGGGACCAACCGGTAATACACTGCATTCCCTCGCTTACGCGTCGGGTTGTGATTGGTACGTTCTTATCTGCCGCACGCCTAAAACCCTGGCTGCATGCGGCTATCCGTCAAGATCGACTTGAATCGTAGTGCCGACAACTCTCACTGGAAACGATGGTTGCTGGATGGTGGGGTTGAATTGATGCTGACCGTCGCCAACATCGAACTGCCAACCGTGCCATGGGCAAGTTACCACGGAACCAGAGAGGAGACCTTGCCCCAAGGGTCCGCCTTGATGCGGGCAAACCCCGTCCAGCGCGTGAATCGTACCGTCGACGTTAAACAGGGCCACGATGCGGTCGCCCACGACACGTTCGATACATGCTCCGGTGGAGCAATCGTCGAGATCAGCAACATCCACCCAATTTGGCAACGTCCAGTTTCTCCCTGCGATCACGAAACCAGCGCGATTATAGGACTGCGACGGCGAACGCGAAAGGCGGCACAATTCACAACCGAAAAGAGAGGAATCCCATAACGCACGGTTTGGCGTCACCGACAGTCATGCGGCTTGCTTTTGTGCAGGGGCGACTCGTCGCTTGCGGCGCTCTTTCCAGCGGCGGTGCAACCACCAATATTGGTCGGGCGCGCGGCGGATCGCGTCCTCGATGCGATTCGTATACCAGGCGGTGAGTTCTTTCACGCCGGCGTATTCGCTCGGCTCGGCGATGCCCTCGCACCGTAATGCATATTGCAACGGTCGACCGATTCGGACGGCATACCCCACCGCGACGGGCGAATCGTGCTGAAAAGCCAACAGGGCAATTGCCTTGTGGGTTGAGGCCTCACGTCCAAAGAAGTCGACCCAGCACCCTTTTTCGCCGGCATGTTGGTCGGCCAAGAATGTCATGTTTCCCTTGTTGCTCATGACTTCGACAATCTGGTCGAAACCGCCCTTCTTCGGGATCATGTATTGCCCTGTTGCCCCTCGAAACCGGTTGATGAAGCGATCCAAGAAAGGGTTATCGAGCTTCCTCGCCACAGTGTGCGTGGGAAATCCCAGCACCCCCATGATGTAGCCCGCCAACTCGAAGTTGCCAAAGTGCCCTGAGACGATCGTCACCGGACGGTCGGCAAGCAATGTCTCAAGCAACTTGTTGGCGTCTATCAGCGATACGTAGTTTCGCCAGTTGGTGTCGTGGATCTTTCGCGGAGCGTGCGCCAACTCGACGATGAACAGCAACAAGTGCTGCCACATCTGTCGAGCCAACTGTCGCCGCTGGCCTTCGGTCAGTTCGGGAAACGCTTGACGAAGATTTTCGAGCACAACCTTACGACGCACACCGATGACGTCGCCAAAGAGCCACGCCAGACCCCGGGTCAGCGTGTGACACGTATCGATGGGGATCGCTTGCAGTACGCAAATGAACAGGCGCACCGCAACGTAGGCCAAATATTGAACGCAGACCTGAATTCGCACGACGTAAATGCCTCCCTGCCGATGTGCTATGCCCGCGGGCTGCAAGGCGAACTGAAAACAAGAGATGCCGCGCTAAAGCTGAAACAGCTTCTGGCGTACCGCTGGCACGGAATTCTGGCAGGAATGGCCGCTTGAGAAAAGAGCGGTTTGTGTCGGCGGATTTCGAGAAGAAATCCAGGATTAGCGACGTTTCTTGGGAGTCGATGTTCCCTTTTTCACGCCTTCACGGCGAGCTTTGAGAACCGGATCGCGCGCCAGCGGCAGATGCACGGTTCGCCCGGTTTCGGCGGCCTTGTAAATCCCCAAAATAATCTCGACGCTGCGGCGCCCCTGGAGACCGTCGACCGATGGTATTTTTCTGGCGTCGATCGCTGCAAGCGTGTCGCGAAATAACTCGGTGTGACCATGATGTCCGATGGCGCTCGGGTCGCTCGCCCCACCGCCGGTGCTCACACTTTGGCTCATTTTGCGTCGAATGGCCGCATCGCGACGGCTTTTCTTGGCGAAATCCCAGCGGACAATGTCTTCCTCTTCCAACGCGGCAGAGCCTTCTGAGCCATGCAATTCGATGCGCTTCAGATAGCCGGGATAGGCCGCCGTGGTTGCTTCGATCACGCCCAAAGCGCCGTTGGCAAATCGCAGCGACGCCACGACGGTGTCTTCTACTTCGATACGTTGATGCGCCAGCATCCCAAAGTGGGCGGAGATTTCGACCACCGGACCCATTAGCCATGCCAACAAGTCGACGCTGTGAATCGCCTGATTCATCAGCGCACCGCCGCCGTCGAGTTTCCACGTTCCACGCCAAGCACCGCTGTCGTAGTACGACTGTGGACGAAACCATTTCACGTAAGCATCGCCCATGGTCAACGCACCAAATCGCTTCTCATCCACCGCTCGTTTAAGCTCGATGCTCGACCCATGAAATCGAGAAGGGAAGATGGTGGCCAATCGCACTCGGGCCTTCTTGCACGCCTCGATAATCCGATCGCAACGCTTCAGCGTGATCTCCAAGGGCTTCTCGACGATGACGTGTTTGCCAGCTTTCGCGGCAGCGATTGCCGGTTCCAGATGGGCGCCGCTGGGCGTACCAATCACAACCACGTCAATCTTTGGGTTGGCCAGCATGTCACCCAGGTCGTGATAGGGCTGGCAGCCGCATTTCTCGGCCAGCCGATCAGCGGCCGCGGGAAAGGTATCGAAACAGCCGATCAGTTTCGCTCCGCGAATGTCGGCGATCGCGCGTGCATGAAAATTGGCAATCATCCCGCAACCAACCAACCCAAAACCATGTGCCATGTTGCTATGTCCTTCGCTCGTGGAGTTCATCTGAAGAAGGCGGATTATAAGACCCATGCCGCGCGACAGCCAGCGGTGGCTAAAAGCTCAACCACAACAGGGCGAGACTCGTCGCGTTGAGTAGGGCGTGCAACGTGATCGACGGTAGTAGCCGATGCGTGCGTTGATAGAGATATCCCAAAACAAGCGCAAACAGAAAAATTGGAATCGGGTCGGGACCGTATCCGAAATGCATGGCGGCAAAGCAGACCGACGAGAAAAGCACCGGCAAGATGGCGAACCAGCCTCGTAGCGGTTCAGCCTCATCCGCGGGATTGGGCGACAGTTCAAGGGGCTGATCTGTATTGAAGCCCTCCTCTGGCTCTTCTGCCTGAGTCGCCATTTCTTCGGTCCGCGGCTGCCGAAGAGATTCGTGCGACGGAGTTGCGCTGTTGCCCTGTTGCCATGCCGCTTGATATTCGTGCGATACCTTCTCCAGCCAACCCTGTAGAATTGCCCGAATGAAAAACTCTTCGGCAACCGGTGCGACGACCACGGCGGAGAGGAACATAGCTGCCATGGTATACGTGTCCGACTTCTGCTCGAAAAGCTCGACAATCGTGTGCTTCGACGGAAACCACTGGGTGAGCCACATTTGCAGCAGCAAGAGACCAGGAATCAATGCCACCCCGGCGAGCATGCCGATTCGCACATCGGGCCATGCAAAATCGAATTGCAAGCCGAAGTCATCCCACGACGACGCGACAGCCAGTTGCATCAACACACACACTGCCAACACGGCAACCAAGCTACACAAGGCGTCTACCAGAATCTGTCCCGTGCTAACTTCGGGGCTTGACGATGCTGCCTGCTCTTCGATGGCTGCCTGACCCTCGGGCGATGGTCGGTCATCGGGCAGTTCAATCGCTTCTTCTTGCTCCGCGGAATGGTGTGGCGGATTAACCTGCAGAAAGATTCCAGCGCCTGTTGCCCTGATGAAAAGCCAACAAACAAGCGCCACGAGAACGCCGGCGCCACGCCAGGGGACAACTCGTCTTGCCGCATGAGGAACGATCGGCTGCCTACTGAACTTGCGTCGTGCAATGGCCAGCCATGCGAGCGCCGACGCCGACAAAGCTGCAATCCAGAGGAGCGTTGACGTTTCGCCGAACAATGCCGTCCCCAGCAAGAAAGAGTGTGTGGACCGCCGGGACCAACGCTAGCGCGCGACAGGCATGCAGTGGCCGAATGTTCAGGCGTCCAAGATTGCGATTGCCTCGCGAATATACGCAACGCCGGAGATGACCGTTAGTGCGACCGCAGTGTAAACCGAGACGATCAGCAGCCAGTAAAGCCAAGCGGCGGGAGCACCATCCGCGGGAAGTTGGGAGAGATAGAAAAGGCTCACGCCGGCAGCAATACACTGGAACACCATCTTCAGCTTCCCCGACATACTTGCCGAGAAATCAGCGCCCTGCTGTTCCAAGAAGCCTCGTAGTGCCGTAATCAGCAGTTCCCGCCCAACGATCACCACCGCCATCCAAGCGTGAATCTCTGACTCTGGTTCGCTCACTAATATTATGTACGTACCGCAGACGATTACCTTGTCGACGAAGGGGTCCAGAATGCGCCCCAACACGGTCACCTGTCCATACTTTCGGGCCAGATAACCATCGAGCCAATCGGTCGAAGCAGCCACGACAAACAGCACCAGACTGGTCTGATACCACTGTAGACTAAGGAATACGAACAGTACGATCGACAGGAACAGCCGCGAGACAGTCAACTGGTTGGGTAGATTAAAAACCGTGTTCCAAATCGGTTCTTTGGTGCTGGCAGACATGCCGGTTTCCGTCGCCGAAAGAGTCGAGTCTTGATCCTGATTCCGTTGACTAGATTCTATCACGAGCGGTGTCCTTGGGTCTCGTGCAATCAATGAGGAGCACCGATCGCGGCGGCGATCAGGTCGTACCCGTGCGTGCCGACGACTTCACAAAGCACCATCTTTCCGGTGCTCAAATCATCGCCCGTGACGTAAACCTCGGAGTCGATGTCGGGCGCGTCTGCCGCAGTTCGGCCGACCCAAGCATTGGGCTGCTCGTCGACAGCCCGGTCGATGAGGACTTCAACTTGCGTGCCAATTTGCTGCTGCCCTGCCTCAAAAGCAATCTCCTGCTGAACCTTCATCAACCGCTCGACGCGCGATTGCTTGACCGCCTCATCAATCTGGTCAGGCAATTGGGCTGCCGGAGTGTCAGGCTCGTAGGAATAGGGAAAAACCCCCAAGCGGTCGAACTTGGTTTCCTTGACGAAATCGATCAATTCCTCGAACTGCTCCTCCGTCTCGCCAGGAAAGCCAACGATGAACGTTGTCCGCAAGGTCAACGAATCGATCGTGCTTTGGAGACGATCGATGAGCCGCTGAGTCTCTTTGCGCGTCACGCGGCGCGACATGCGACGCAGCATCACGTCGTTAATGTGTTGCAGCGGCAGATCCAAGTATGGCAGGATCTTTTGACTCGCCGCGAGATGATCGATTAGCTCATCCGAAAAGTACATCGGATAGAGATACATCAAGCGGATCCAGTCAATCCCCTCGACGTTTTCTAGCTGCACGAGCAATTCCTGAAGTCGTGGTTCGCCGTAGCGGTCCATACCGTAATAGGTCGTATCTTGGGCAACCACAATCAGTTCGCGGACCCCGTCGGCGGCCAGTTCGTTGGATTCCGCCACCACTTCTTCCATCGGCTTGGTGACATGCTTTCCTCGCATTTTCGGAATCGCGCAAAACGTACACAATCGATCGCAACCTTCCGAGATCTTCAGATAGGCGAAGTGCTTGGGAGTGACCCGCATCCGGTTTCGGTCGGGAAGCGGCACGATGGGGGCCGGCTGAAACACATTTCGCTGTTCGCTCAGGCCACCCAACAACCGATCGGCAACCTTGGTCACTTGCTCTCGACTGAAAACGCCAACCAAGTGATCGATCTCAGGGCGTGACTCGAGCAGTTGTTCTCGCTGTCGCTCGGCAAGGCAACCGGAAACGATCACCCCACGAATCCGACCCTTCCGCTTCAAGGCCAACATTTCGTCGATGGTCTCGAACGATTCGGCCCGCGCCGTTTCGATGAAACCGCAGGTGTTTACGACCACGAAGTCCGCCCCGTCGGGTTCCTGAACTAGCTGATAGCCGTCTAATTCCAGCAAGCCCAACATTCGTTCGCTGTCGACGAGATTCTTGGGGCAGCCCAACGTCACGAAGGCATAACTGCCTTTGGACCTTGAAGGAGTCTTGGGCTTGGTGATTGTCGTCAGGGGAATCGTCACTGCGGCAGCCGCTGGGCATTTCAAGAAAAGGAAACTCGTTCGCCGGCGATTGTGCCCGAACGGCCAAGGTCCGGAAAGAATCGCACCCTCGAATCGTATCGCATGTAGTACAGATTGACGAGTGTAGACCGCCGGGCATCGCGATGACGACCATGGTGACCCGGGGGTTCTCCGAGGGGAATCGATCGTAATGCCACATGCAAAAGGATGCGGTTGGCCAACTGATGCCTGAAGTGTTTAGGTCGCCACGGTTCCGATCAGTGGCCTCTGACATGGCCCTTCGCAATGCAAACGCGCGGGCACGATCTATTCGGTGACGAAACAAGATTCATTCGATACGAAGCCGGGACGTGCCGCCGCAACCTCCGCGGAACAGTCTTGGGCAAGACATTCCGCAGCCAACGAAATCGCTCAAACATTTCAGTTGGGATCATTGACAGCTCGGGACGGATGTCATAGTGTACATATGTACACATTACTTATCCGAGGCGGCTGGGACGCATGTTGCCTGAGATCACAAAACACGACCTCGACGCGGCGCTGGAAGACGTTTCGACCGCGGTGTTGTCCGACGCAAGAGTCTTTCAGCCGCCTGTGAACGCATTTACCGTGGCGGCAACGTTGGGGATCGATGTGGTTCACGATCGCGAACAGCCCGGGCGGGCCCGATTCGTTCAGCTTAGCGGAGGGCCGCGTTGTTCAGAGTCGGGGGGTGGGACGATATTCCTACGCCCTGAGCCGCGTCGTGAGCGTCGGCAGTGGGCCGTGGCTCACGAGATCGGCGAGCGTTGGGCTCATCGTGTGTTTCGGATTCTAGGAGTCGATCCCCTAGAAGCGCCACCCCACACGCGAGAACACGTAGCGAACTTGCTCGCCGGGCGATTGCTGTTACCGCAAACGTGGTTTGCCGCCGACGCAGCAGCATGCGGCTGGGACTTGTTCCATTTGAAATCGCGGTACGAGACGGCAAGCCACGAGCTGATTGCTCGCCGAATGCTGGACTGCGGCCCAAGAGTCATCATCAGCATCTTCGATCAGGGCCAGCTTTCAATGCGTCGCAGCAACGTAACAGGGCGTGTTCCCCCGCCAACTCGCCTGGAGCAAGAATGTTGGCAGCAAGCCCATCGGCATGGCCTCCCACACCATATCGGCTTCGCGCTGTCGGAAATTAGGGCGTGGCCCGTTCACGAGACGAATTGGAAGCGAGAAATCCTCCGAACTTCGGCCGAGTCGTTTTGCGACCATCCCGAGAACAGACCTGAGTATTCACTCGCGTGGTAGCAAGGTTCTAACGAATCGTCACACTACCACGCGGCAACCGTTTATGGTCAACAGCAATGCTTTGACATGCTCTTCTCTGAGTGCTCTCGATTAGACATCAAGCACCGCTTGACCCACGTATAGCTGCAGGACCTGACTTTGCACTTTGATGGCCCGAATGAGAATCCAGATTTGATCTTTCGAGAACTTGGTTGGATCGGAGCTGGCCAAAGCTTCAAGCTCTTCGGTCATCGCGGCATGTTGGTCGGTGGCTGCCTGTAGACGAATCCCCATTTCCTGCCAGGCTTGCGTCAGTTCCTCCTCTTCGCTGAGATGGTCGATGTCGTCGATGTAGTTCGTCAACAACAGACAAAGTCTGGCGACATCGCGCGGCATCGCTTCGGGTTGCATCTCTTGGATACGCTCGGCCAATTCTTGGCATTTCATGATGTCTCTTCCCGTCTCAAATCGTGGTGTGGAATCAAAGTTGCAAAACGGTGCTGACAGCAAGGGCCCTACCCTGCACTGAATGCGCGGGATATCAAACGGGCGGTCGGTCGTGATTTCAGATAAGATGTGGTGAAAAGTGACCCAAGCCACGGCGAGCCATGAGGAGCCCGCTGTCGCCTGTCGACCTGTGGTCACCAAAAGTTTAGCTCAATTATTGGCACTTCGTAAAATAGCTGTAAAGCCATACTAAAAAAGGACTTGCATCTTACACAGGATCTCTCGAAGCCTGAATATGGGAGAGATCGTGAGATGACGGATATCCGAAGAACGAACGAGACTAGCCCATCAAGATGAATCGTTGCCGTCACTGTGGAACCGAATTTGAAGCATTCGCCGAAGGGCTGCCGGGAGCGTCGGAGCCAAAGGCGGCGCTCTGCCCTCATTGCGGGTCCGCGGACCCTCTCGGAGAGAGTGATTCCGCCGAGGTGAATTCATCGAAGGTTCCAATCGCGCGGTTCACCAACATGGCGGAACTTGGCTTCTTCGAGGAAATGCTCGCAGACAACCACATCGAGATGGCGGTCCGGGAGGTCGACGAGTTCAACGCCGCTCAGGGGCAGTGGAATCGCCACTACATTCTTTCGGTCGACAAGGAAGACTCCACAAGAGCAGCTGAATTGATGCAAGGTCAATTGGGGACCGATGAGCCCGAAACCTCTGAAGCTGCACAGTCGGAGGAACGCACAACACCGCAGTTCGATCCGGCTCTCGACCGCGATGAAGCTGAACTTGGACTCGATCCGGCAAAGCTGTGGGTACCCGTGGTGCTCGTCATGCTCGCGGGAGGGTTGACCTTTTGGGCATTGACTTCAAAACCCGCCAACGAAACTCCCCCCGAAAACAAGCTTTGGGAAGCACTGGGGGAACTGAACGAGCCGCTCGAGTCCTTGCCACGCCCCGGCGGCTTCTCCCGACGCCTGCGATTCGATCCCGACACAGGACACATTATCCTGGAAGATGACACCAACGGCGACCAACACATCGACCGATACCGCGAGTATTCCCGAGAACGGCTGTTGATCGATCGCGAACAGTGACATGCAGGCAACCGGCTTCTTTCCGCTCCGAAGCGTTGAAACCGCGAACCTACGCCCGCCCTTTGCTGTCGTGCTGACGATGCCATGAGGTCGAGAATGTCAAAAAGCTGGACTGCTGGGCGCTTCTCAAATCCCCTCGTAGATGGCATGATCCAAGCACCGGCGAATTGAATTTCGAGGGCATCTAACCCCGGCGGAGGCCAACGCCCGATGGCACGTCTGAATGTGAATATCGATCATGTAGCAACCGTGCGGCAAGCGCGGGGAACGAACGAACCTGATCCGGTGTGGGCCGCCACATTGGCAGAACTCGGCGGTGCCGACGGCATTACGCTGCATGTTCGGGAAGACCGGCGTCATGTTCAAGAGCGCGACTTGCGTGTTCTGAGCGAGACGGCGACCGTGAAGCTCAATCTGGAAATCGCGTGCGATGACGACGTGTTGGAACTTGCATGTCGCTACAAGCCGGCCCAATGCACGTTGGTTCCCGAACGACGCGAAGAGGTGACGACCGAAGGAGGGCTCGATGTGCTGGTCCATCGCGATCGCATTAAGGATGCGGTTTCGCGCCTGAAAGATGCGGGGATCGAAGTCAGCCTGTTTGTCGACCCCGACCCCGAACAGATTGATGCGACTGCCGACATTGGGGCAGACGCCGTGGAACTACACACGGGCCAATTCGCGTTAGCTGCCGACAGTGATTCGCAGCAGCGACAGCTACAGACGTTGTCACTCGCCGGGGCAACCGCCCGTCGTGCGGAACTAACCCTCCACGCCGGTCACGGTCTGACCTATCGAAATGTTATTCCCGTGGCGCATTTGCCCGACATGTGCGAGTTGAATATCGGACACAGCATCATCGCGAGATCGATCATGGTTGGCTTTCGTGAGGCCGTTCGAGAGATGAAACAGCTCATGGCATAGCGGTCTGCCGCTTTACACAGCGGGTGGGGTAGCGCTATGATGCGCCCTCGCTGGCAGAATGGATTCGCACCGGGATAGAAAACTGTCCGAACGAATCCCCAGCGACGATTGTGAACATGACGGCCACCACGGAATGCGTGGCAACAAACGGAATTTGGTCGACGGAGAATTACAATGACGACTCGGGCTGAGGCATTCGCCGGTCTTTCAGTAGCCATCACCACCCCCTTTGCCGACGGTGCGGTGGACTACGATGCGTTGAAAACGCAGGTCGAATTTCAAATCGCCGCGGGAACGGGCTGTTTGTGTCCGTGTGGAACCACCGGCGAATCGCCCACGCTGTCGCACGAAGAACACGAACGGGTCATCTCGTCGGTGGTTCAGACAGCCGCGGGAAGAATCAAGGTCATGGCCGGCACCGGCAGTAACAGCACTGCCGAAGCATTGCGACTAACCAAGTGGGCTGCCCGAGAGGGAGCCGACGCCGCGCTGGTGGTCGCTCCGTATTACAACAAGCCCACACAAGAAGGTCTGTACCAACACTTCAAAGCCCTGGCCGAGGCGGTCGATATTCCGATCTGTGTCTACAACATTCCAGGGCGAACGGGTAAGAATATCGAGCCGGAAACTATTTGCCGTTTGGCCGAAATCTCCGGCATCGCGATGGTGAAGGAAGCGGCTGGACTAATGGACCAAGCGTCTCGAATCATTTGCGAGACCGATCTGACCGTACTCAGCGGCGACGACAGCTTGACGTTGCCCCTGATGGCATTGGGCGGCCGGGGCGTGGTTTCGGTGGTTGGCAATATTGTCCCAGGCGACATGCTGGCCCTATGTCGCGCGTTGGATTCGGACGACTTGACCAAAGCACAAGGTCTGCATCAAAAACTATTCCCGCTGTGTCGCGACATGTTGGGATTGTCCACCAACCCCATTCCGATCAAGGCTGCCATGCGCATGTTGGGCCGCGACACGGGTGAGTTGCGAATGCCGATGACTCCCCTAAGCGAGGCCGACGAGGCCAAGCTGCGGCGAACACTGACTGCCTACGGATTGCTGTAGCCACAACACCGTGATGGGTTGCCACAGATGGCCCGAGTAGGTTGGTTGTTTGAGTTTGGCGAACTCAACGGCGCCGAGCGATCGTTACTAGCCACACTCGACGGAGTGCGCGAAGCCGGCTTCGATCCCCTGGCGATCGCCCCAACGAGTGGCCCCCTGCGGGCGTCACTTCAATCCGGGGGCGTCGAACATATCCCCTTCGACGTTCGCGACCCCTCCGGACGTCGTCGTGATGGCGATGAGCTTCGTCACGAACTCACCGACCTCTTGAGCAGTCAAAAGCTTGATCTTGTTCATGCCAACAGCCTTAGCATGGGGCGGTTGTCCGGGCCGGTAGTCGCAGGGATCCATCTGCCAAGTATCGCCCACTTGCGTGATATCCTTCGACTTAGCCGACAGGCCGTGACCGACTTGAACAGACACACGCGATTGCTGGCTGTCTCTCAGGCAGTTCACGCTTTTCACGTTGCACAAGGATTGGACGACGCGAATACACATGTCATCTACAACGGAATCGATCTCGACGCGTTTCAACCTCGCACACCATCTGGTTTTCTACACAAGCAGTTGGGTCTCTCCGACCGCGCGGTTTTGTTTGGTTCCATCGGCCAGATCGGGCTACGTAAGGGCCAGAATGTTCTCCTGGAGGCCTTCGCGCGGATTACCGACAAGCACGCCGCAGCCCATTTGTTGATCGTCGGGCGACGGCATTCTCAAAAAGACGAAGCGAGGCGGTTTGAGGAAGATCTGCACCACCGCGCCACCAAGGGTGACCTATCCGGGCGCGTACATTTTCTCGGTGAGTGCGACGACGTTGCCCATCTGCTGCCAGAGTTACACGCGCTGGTGCATGCGGCCCGGCAAGAACCGCTTGGGCGAGTGCTGCTAGAAGCCGCGGCATGTGGCTTGCCCGTGGTGGCTACGGACGTTGGCGGTACGCGAGAGATATTTCCCACGGAGAACGAAGGTGGCTTGCTGGTGGCTGCCGATGACGTCGAAGGATTCGCTTCCTCGTGGGGGCGATTGCTCAATGATCGCTCGCTTCACGCGCGGCTTTCGTCGGCTGGACGAGCGCGGGCCGTCAAACAATTCGCGATTCAACGGGCTGCCGGAAAGTTGGCCGCCCAATACAAGACCGTGATCGCCGAAGCCGGTTGAAACGCTGCCATCGCCCGGCTTCGGGCACCCGGCAGAGTCTGCTAGACTTTCTGCTGTTCTTCAAGATCGTTTCAACAGAACGAGAGAGGCTCGCGTGGTCGAAACACTGACGAATTCGGCAATCGTTCAAGCGTTCTGCGACAAAACTCCCACCTCGGCAAAACTCGCCGCGGACGCACGTCGCAGTATCGCCGGAGGGGTGACGCACGATGGTCGTTACATCGAACCGCACGGCATTTTCGTGTCGCGAGCGTCGGGTTCGCGCAAGTGGGATGTCGACGGCAACGAGTACGTAGACTACTCCGGTGGCCATGGAGCCCTGCTGCTGGGGCATAATCATCCGGAAGTGATCGATGCGGTCCAGCAACAACTTCTCCGCGGGACTCACTTCGGCTCCAGTCACGAACTCGAAAATCGTTGGGCTGAACTTGTCTGTGAAATGGTGCCGTCGGCCAAATTGGTTCGCTTTACCAGTTCCGGTACGGAAGCCACGTTGCTGGCTTTGCGATTGGCCCGGGCCTTCTCGGGTCGATCGAAACTGGTGCGTTTCATCGGGCACTTCCATGGATGGCACGATCACATGGCCTTTGGTGTTGCCTCGCACTTCGACGGCACGGCAACGCCGGGCGTCTTGACCGAGGTGGCCAACAACGTCTGCCTCGCGCCCGCGGGCGATGTCCAAGGCACGGAGCAAGTGCTCGACCAAGATGATATCGCGGCGGTCATCATCGAACCGACGGGGGCTAGTTGGGGACAGTTGCCGCTTCTCAAGGAGTTTCTTGTCGAATTGCGCCGTATGACGACCCAGCGTGAAATCGTGTTGATTTTCGACGAGGTCATCACCGGCTTTCGCTGTTCCCCTGGCGGGGCGCAGGAATTCTTTGACGTCACCCCCGATCTAACAACACTGGCAAAGATCCTCGCCGGCGGGCTGCCGGGCGGGGCGGTCGCCGGGAGCCGCGAAATCATGGACCTGCTCGACCATCGAGCGGCAGAAGTCAGCGGTCGTGAGAAGATCAGCCATCACGGCACCTTCAACGCCAATCCGCTTTCGGCAGCCGCGGGAAGCAAGGCATTAGAAATCGTTTCCAGCACCAAAGCCTGCGACACGGCAATTCAATATGCTGGGCGATTGCGAGATGCGCTAAACGATGTCTGCCAACAAGCGGGGACGAACTGGACCGTTTACGGTACGTTCTCGGGCTTCCACATCTATACCAATCCCCAGGCAGAACCTATCAGCCGAGAGCAACTTGACCGGGGCGACTACGATGCACGCCTGTTGAAAGCGAAGCCACGCCCGCAACTCCAGACGAAGTTGCGGTTGGGGATGTTATTGCACGGTGTGGAGATTTTCGTTTGGCCCGGGGGCCCCACTTCATGCGTACACACCGACAACGATCTCGACCGCACCGTCGATGCGTTTCAAAAGACGTTGAAAATGTTGAAAGCCGAGGGCGAGATAGACGCTTAATCTCAACCCTCGCGAATCAAGGTCAATCGCAGCAAATTGAGCGCCTGCTTGGCGGCGCGAATCTTGTGGATCGATCGATCGCCAAGCATTGGTGCCGAACGTACGATCACCGTGTCGGCGGTTGCCAACGCAAAGATAAAACGGGCCGACTTCTTCTTGGAGAAATCGAACTCCGGCATCTCGCTCACCGCTAAAGCGAAATCGGCCCCCGTGATTTTTTTACAGCCGATGGCCATCGCTTCGACAACGGGCGAGCTTACCGGTTGGTTGTCTTCGAGAATCGAGGGGCTGATATCGAGCATCCGCTGGGCCGCTTCAACGGTATGCGGAACGAGACCACCCAGGAAGCAAGCTTTGGAGCCGGCGACTTCGTTGAGCCAATGGGCGATCAGGCCTCCGGTGCCCCATTCCGCGGTAGCCAAAGTCTTGTCTCGTTCGACCAACATCCGGCTCACGGCATCGGCAAGTTCATCATCTCCCTCGCCGAATACCAACTCGCCCAGGCATTCATGAATGGTGGCCACGGTCGGCTCCATCGACCGCAGACATTCCTCGGCGTTTTCCCCCTGTGCCGTAATGCGCAACGTGATCGTCGCCCCGCTGACCGTAATGCCGACCGATGGCTGGCGTCCGCGACGAATCAGATCGGGCAGCTTCTCTTCCAGATGGCTTTCGCCAAGCCCGAAACACTTGATCCGCCGGTGGCGAATCACTTGGAGTCCGCCGCCGGCGGCCAAGATTTCTCCGGCAACCGTCTCGTGCCACATCTTGTACATTTCCGCCGGCACACCAGGCAGTGCGAAGACTCTGCAAGTATCGCCGTCGCCACGCGGAAGGCGAATGTCGATTCCCGGCGCCGTGCCCGAGGGGTTCGCGATGGGCAGACTTCCTTCGGGAAACTCCGCTTGCACCCGATTTCGTTCCGGCATGTCGCGCCCGAACAAGGCGAATAGATTACGAATGTGTTCGAGGATCGATTCGTCGAGCACCAACCCAACGCCCGCCGCTTGCGCGAGTGCCTCGCGCGTCAGGTCGTCGGCCGTGGGGCCCAAACCTCCGGTGGCAACCACCACGTCGACCCGTTGGACTGCTTGGCGAAACACACGTACGTTGGCTTCGATGTCGTCGGCAACCGTGGTGTGGTAGGCAACACGCACGCCCAATTCGCCCAGCCGCTCGCTGAGCCACTGAGTATTCGTATCGAGCCGCTGCCCGCTGGTAAGTTCGTCGCCAATGGAAACAACTTCAGCCTGCATGCGTTCGCTCACCCATGAAAGGAGTATAGTACCTGTGACCGCAAGGCGACTTTGAGTCGGTGAGTCTTACCGCACGGACTCATCGATCAACGGTCAAGCCTCGAGACGACCATTGTGACAATCCAGTTCCAACCGTTCCAGTGGGCGAAGATTGATTGCCACCCTTCAGTACGCGCTTCCTCGTCGCGTATAATAAGCAATTGGGACCAGAGTGCAGTGATCTCATATCGATATCACTCGCTGCGATATACGTCTACCAATCACAAAGGAACCATACACCGTGGCACAGACGACCCTGCATGTCGAGGGAATGCGGTGCGATCACTGTGTCAAGACAGTCACAACTGCCCTGCAAACGTTGCCCGGCATTCGCCATGCGAAAGTTGATTTAGAACAGGGCACCGCGCTGGTCGACTATGAACCCGGGGAGACTGGCGTCCAGGAGATGGCATCGACGGTAACCGCGAAAGGGTTTTCCACCCAAGTGTCCACCGCTGGTGAGACGCGCGAAGCCGATGTCGCCGTGCCGCCGACCGAGCGGCTAGACGAATCGGCAGACCGCTTACTGCTGAATGTCGACGGCATGCACTGCGCGAGCTGCGCTCAACGTGTAGAAGCCGCATTGACTAGCATCGCCGGAGTAGAGTCGGCCCACGTCAACTTGGCGACCGATCAGGCCAACGTTTTCTTGGCCAACGGAAAAACCGATGCCCAAAAACTCATCGACGCGGTTCGCGAGGCAGGCTACGAAGCACAGCTTGCCCGTGGCACTGGCGGGGGTGACGAACTGAGCGAACGCAGCACGCGGGAAGCGGCCCGTTGGCAGCGACGACTGATTGTGGGTTCTGGGTTACTGGTTGTCTTGATCGTGATTCGATTCGCGTTTCCAAGTGGAATCGGGACGTCGTGGTTCGCTCTGTCCGTGGCAACCATCTTGCAGGTGTTTGTCGGCTGGCCCTACTACGTTGGCGCCTGGCAACGCGCCAGACACGGGTCGACGAACATGGATACCTTGGTTGCCTTGGGTACGGGTGTGGCTTATTTGTCAGGCGCCGCGAGTGTGATTGCGGGCGAGGTGAACATGCACTTCATGGACGCCGGCATGATTCTGGTGTTCATCACGTTCGGCAAGACCCTGGAACTGCGAGCCAAGGGCCGTGCTTCGTCGGCAATCCGCAAGTTGCTAGATTTGTCTCCCAATGAGGCAACCGTGCTCGTCGACGGTCGCGAAGTACAGCGCGCGGTTGACGAGGTTGAGGTCGGTCAGACCGTCCTTGTCAAACCGGGAGACCGCGTGCCGCTGGATGCCAAGATTGAGAATGGACAGTCGCAGCTCGACGAGTCGTGGTTAAGTGGCGAATCGATGCCCGTCGAAAAACAACCAGGCGACCAACTGCTGGCCGGTTCGATCAACGGCGACGGATCGCTTCGGGCCATCGTCAATCGCCCGCCGGGACGAACGTCGCTCGATGAGGTGATCGACCTGGTACGTCGTGCCCAGGAATCGAAGGCCGACGTGCAACGGCTCGCCGATCGGGTTGTCACCTATTTTGTGCCTGTCATCCTTTCGATTGCGGCTGTCACGCTGGCCGCGTGGGGACTGGCGGCGCACGACTGGCCCAGTGGCCTGTCGTCGATGATCGCCGTTCTAGTCGTAGCATGCCCCTGTGCATTGGGGTTGGCAACGCCAACCGCGGTGCTGGTGGGTGGCGGTCGCGGGGCGGAGGCGGGCATCCTAATCAAAGAGGCCCACGCCCTGGAAGCCGCCGGACGTTTACATACCGTGGTGCTCGACAAGACAGGCACGGTGACGCTGGGTCGCCCCACTGTTGTCGAAATTTTCGCCGTACAGGGGCACTCACAAGATGAAGTGCTTCGCGTGGCCGCAGCGGCTGAGCGACTTAGCCGACATCCGCTGGCCCAGTGCATCGTTGATGCCGCGGACGAGCGACACCTTGCCGAGATTCAGGCGTCCGATCTACAGGTAGTCGCCGGTGCCGGGGTGCGAGCGCAGACGGGCGGTGCCACGGTGCTTGTCGGAAACGAGTCGTTGCTAACCACCGCGGGCATCGCAGTCGATTCACTAAGCGATGACATTGCACAGCGCCGCGCCCAAGGCCAGAGCCCGTTGTTAGTGGCCAGCGATGGCCAACTTCTCGGCATGATCGTGGTGGCCGACGAGGTCGCACCCCACAGTCGCGAAGCTATCGACCGACTCAAGCAACTGGGGCTAAACGTGATGATCGTCACGGGCGATCACCGCACCACCGCCGAATCGATCGCCAAGCAGGTTGGCGTCGAACATGTCGTGGCCGAGGTATTGCCGGCCGACAA
>CAZNXE010000003.1:0-7029 GCA_964576465.1 uncultured Planctomycetaceae bacterium | reverse complement strand
GTTCGCGAACATCGCGAGCGCGGTGAAACGGTGGCCATGGTGGGCGACGGGATCAACGACGCGCCGGCGTTGGTCGAAGCCGACGTTGGTGTTGCCATTGGTGCGGGGGCCGATGTGGCAATTGAAGCGGCCGACATCGTGCTGGTCGGCGCCGATCTTCGCGCGCTGCCCAAAGCCATTGCACTTTCGCGTGCCACGCTGCGCACCATCCGGCAGAATCTGGCCTGGGCCTTTGTTTACAACATCGTTCTTATTCCCTTTGCCGCCGGATTGTTCGTCGCGGTGCCTGGCCTGGGATTTCGATTGCCACCCGTGGCAGCCGCCGCGGCCATGGCTGCCAGCAGTGTGTCGGTCGTGATCAACAGCCTGAGGCTCCGCACAACGCGACTTGATTGAGAACAACCGAGATACTGACATTAGACAAACGTACTGGAAGGCCATCGTGTGGGAGTCGCAACGGCATCGTCTCCGTCGCGGGCGACCCACCACTGGGCGGCTTGTTGTTTGGTCCAATGGTCGGCGCACTCGCATTTGCTCAAGGCACCTTCAAACGCAACCACATCCGCGAATCGCTCTTCCGGATTCTTGGCAAGCCCCTGCATTACGATTTGCTCGAGATCGCCGGGAACTGCAGATTGGACTTGTGACACCGGCACCGGGGTCTCTTCCATGTGGGCTCGCATAATCCCCAGCGGTTCATCGCCGACGAACGGTGGTTTCCCTGACAGAACGAAGTACAGCAAGGCAGCCAACCCATAGATATCGGACCGGACGCTGGGCGTCGCGCCGCCGCAAACTTCCGGCGCCATATAATGCGGCGATCCGGCTGCCGGGGCGCCCGACGATTCGTTGGAACTTGCACGCATGGCCGCTTCGTCGATTGGGGTAACCAGCCCGAAATCGAGTAGCTTGGCAACGTCAAATGTCCCGCCTCGCTGCGTGCAAAGCACATTGCTTGGTTTCAGGTCACGGTGAATCAGCCCCATGTCGTGCGCCTCGGAAAGCGCACCACACACCTGTCGCATGAGATGGACCGCACGTGCCGGCTGCATCGGCCCTTGTCGCTGTACGATTTCATGAAAACTCAGGCCCGGCAAATACTCCATCACGTAATACAAAGTGCCGTCGTCCGTCTGACCGTAGTCGAAGATCTCGACCGTGTTCCAATGCGTCAGTTGAGCCGTCGCCCGCACTTCGCGCTCGAATCGAGCCAATGTCTTGGGATCGCGATCGCGCCCGATACGAATCGTCTTGATCGCGCAAGGTCGCTTCAGCATCTGGTGTTCCGCAAGGTAAACCTCACCCATTCCGCCGGTGCCAAGATGCCGAGTCAGACGATATTGACCAAGCCGGCGCGCCCGAAATGCCTCGCGACGCAAGACGCCAATCGTGTGCGAACCGTAGACCGCCGTGGCAAAGCCTATCAGCATCATCACGATCGTGGCTGTGAAATAGTCGGCGACCAACAAATCTCGCAAGCTCGCGTATTGCCAACGGGCTAGTATCAGGCTCACAATCGGCACTGCCGAAAAGAATCCGACGACGACCGCGGCACGTTGCCATGTATTGGGAATGAAGGTTCCGTAGATCACCACGATGGAAAACCACATCATCAAGTTACTCACCACGGACATTTGAATCAGGGGCACATTTTCGGTTTGAGCCACCTGCTCGAGCAGCCGCTGCTGAATCATGACAGCAATCATGAAGGTCAGCCCGAAGACGATCATTTCGATTCGACGCAATGTCCTCAAAGAGAGCGACTTGACGGTCCACAACACAACCGCGCAAACAGCCAGAATCGCGACCACGACAACGCGGGCAATAAAGATGCTCCGACTTTCTCCCCACACGGGGTCGTCGGTAAGGGGGGTGACGAACGAGCGGATGATAAATAGCCCAAAGGCACCCAGCATCAACAACGTTGCGACGCGAAGCCGTGTCAACAAAACGGCCTGAATTTCGTGCGTCATCCGTGGCCGCGAGCCGTGAATCAGCTCGACATTGCGGCCTTCTCGGCGTGACGATGGTTCATCGCCGTCACTGAATTCCAGCGTACGGTCGAGATGGTCGTCCGGATTCGAACTGCCAGACTCGGGTGCCATGTTCCGTCCAAAAATCTGTTCGCGGTTCGCTGAGTTGCGAAAGATAACTCCCTTCATCATAGGCTGTGCGATTCCTTTGGGCGAACCTCTCCAATCATTCGGTAGCATCGCTCGCCATCTTGGTCCGTGGCGGTCCATTGGAGTATGCTTACGCCCATGAACAAAGAACAAGAGGAAAACTTGCCTTTGCCACGCAGCCACGAGCTTATGTCACGGGATGATACGGCGCTGTTGGTCGTCGACGTGCAGGGCAAACTGATCGGCATGGTACCGGGACACCAGCAAATTATCTGGAACATTGGCCGCCTGATCGATGGCGCGCGGTCACTGGGCGTTCCAGTGAAAGCCACCGAGCAATATCCCAAAGGTTTGGGCCCCACGGTGCCCGAGCTGGCCAATCGACTAGAGAACATCCGTGCCAAGGTCACGTTCAGTTGTGGGAGCTGTCACACCTTGTGGAGCGAGATCGAGCAACAACAGATTCACCGCCTGCTGGTCGTCGGCATCGAAGCCCATGTGTGTATCCAACAGACGGTGTTCGATCTTCTCACCGCAGGAATGCGAGTCTACCTTGCCGTCGACGCCATCGGCTCAAGGCACGATATCGACTACCAAACGGCCTTGCGCCGCATGGACTCTGCCGGGGCGACGCTCACCACGACCGAAGCTGCTCTGTTTGAATGGTGCGAACGCTCCGACATCCCTGAATTCAAAACCGTCAGCCAACTCATCCAGCAAGCACCGCCAGAAGGCTAACTACGAGCCGAGATTACCGTTGCGGGGCTGCAACGCTCAAATGCCGTGATAGTTTGATCTTACGCTGGCAGCATGCTACGATCGACGCTGTTCAATCGAGGGGATGCTCCGCCTCATGTGCTAAGGGAGGTTATCGAGATGCTCGAGCTCTCGGCTAAAGGGACCGCGCGAACGTGCGACGGTCTGTCGCGACGTGATTTCATGCAAGTTGGCGCGTTGGGCGCTGTCGGCATGTCGCTCGAACAATTGACTGCTGCCAAAGCGCAGGGTGCGATTGCAGCAGGTCACGATGAGCGCAACGTGATCATGATCTTTAACCTCGGTGCTCCCAGCCAGTTAGACACGTGGGACATGAAGCCCGAGGCGCCGGCGGAGGTGCGGGGACCGTTTCAGCCGATCCAAACCAATGTGCCCGACTTGCACATCTCCGAGCTGTTCCCACGGATGGCCGATCACAGCGATAAGATTTCGTACGTCCGTAGTTGCTATCACACGGCCGCCGCCGTACACGATACCGGGCATCAGATGTTGCAGACCGGTCGATTGTTCACCGGTGGCATCAACACGCCGCACGCAGGTTGCGCGCTGGCGTACTTACGCGGCCGGCGCGAGGGCAGCGATCTGCCGCCTCACGTACTGTTGCCCGAGCCGATGGGCCGCACGGGCGGAAATATGCCACACGGCCAAGACGCCGGCTTCTTGGGCAAGTCGTTCGATCCGTTTGCGTTGATGGCCGATCCGTCGAAAGAAAACTTTCAAGTCCCAGACTTGCTGCCCCCGCCCAAGATCGAAGCGAGACTAGGACGTCGACAACGGCTTCGTGAGATTGTCGATGCCAGCTTGGACAAGTTTGAAGCCACGGCCGATGCGCGATTGTTGGACAGTAATTTCCAAGAGGCCTATCGGCTGATGACCAGCCAGCAGGCCCGCGAGGCCTTCGACCTTTCTAAAGTACCCCGGGCCCAGCGCGAGCGTTACGGGGTCGACAGCGAAGGAAATCTAACCCGGTTCGGCCAGTGCTGTTTGTTGTCGGTGCGATTGCTAAAGGCTGGCGTGCGATTCGTCACGGTGAACACATTCTTGACGGTGTTTGATGAAATTACGTGGGATATCCACGGCTCGAAGCCCTTCACATCGATCGAAGGCATGAAGACGCAAGTTGCGCCGGCGTACGATACCGCACTAGGTGCATTGCTCGACGAGCTGTCGGCTGAAGGAATGTTAGACAACACGCTCGTTTGCAACTTACAAGAGTTTGGGCGTACCCCACGCATCAATCCGGCCGGCGGGCGCGACCATTGGCCGCAATGTTGGACTTCGCACTTTGCCGGCGGGGGCGTCAAGGGCGGCCGCGTGATTGGTCGCAGCGACGCGATTGGCGGAGTTCCGGTCGAACGCCCTGTTGAACCGGCGGAAATCGTGGCAACGATTTTCCACAGTTTGGGGCTCGATCTAGAAACCACGCTGCCAGGCCCACAAACGCGACCGTTCCCGTTGGTTAATTTCGGGGTCCGCGCGATCGAAGAGCTTTTCTAGCAGTCTGCTGGATCACTCTCCTGCGGCAGACATTCGATGCCCGTGCTCAATTTCGGCGATCGGCCGTGAAGGGTTCTTCGTCTAGCTTTGCGTCCCACGGCTGAAGGTTGATCTCGCGCGGTGGATCGGGAACGTTGAGCGAACCGTGCTCGTCGGCATAGCGATCGAGTTGACGAAGCTTCTCCCGAGTGACCGTCTCTCCGGCAGATCCAAGGCGCGGCGCGGCTCCCCAACGGATTCGGGTGCCGTTGTTGGTGACCAAGTCGAACCCTAGGTCATCGCTGTTACGTCGTGGCGAAATCGCCGGCTCGATCCGTTCCAGGTCGAAACGCCGCCAGTCGTCCACAAGCATGGCGGCAAGTCGGGCACCTTCCTGGACGGTCGCATCACCCCAGCGCGTGCCGGGGGGGCCAACCGGAATCGAATTGGCTCCCACAAGCCTGGGATAGCGCGCCGCTTCGATGGGCGAGAAGTCATTCGGCGGCAGAAAAATCCCCGTCGCGTCGACTGGATAGAGCCCGTCGGCAATTTGCTCTCCACCGGCTGTGGGAAACAGACGTCCTAATACACGAACCATGCAAGCGGGCCGTCGATACGTTAGTTCAACCGAGACGCGGGCTGGATGATGCTTTTCGACATGCACAACCTCTTCGACCCAGGGGTGGAGTGCGAACGCTTCGGCAACGCGCTGCGCCAACGCAGGGTCGAGAATCGAAATGGCACCATCAAGGCTCGCATCGCGCAACACCTCGGCGCGTACATCACCCCGAATCCACGAAGGCAACGGTGTGACCTCGATGTTTTCGGCTCGAAGCCAGAGGTCGTCATTGTGCATGACATGTTCTCGAACTTGCGGCCAAACCGCAATCCCCACGGCCGCAACTCCGACGATGGTCACCGCGAAAAAAGTGAAACCTCGCCAAGGAGCCGAGAACGGTACAGCAAGTTTCGTGAACAGGCCCTTTGGTTCATCTTTTGCTTTCTTCTTGCTCATGGTCGCACCTCCGCCGCGATTGCACTGGCAACCATCCATTCGCACAGCATGGCGAAGTCCATGCCGGCTTGCCGCGCTGCCACCGGTGCCAGGCTGTGCCGCGTGAGCCCTGGCACGGTGTTCACCTCGAGAACCCACAGGCAATCGAATTCATCAACGATCATATCGACACGAACGAGCCCCTTGGTGCCGAGCGAACTGACCGCGTCGTGGGCCGCTTCGGCCAGTCGGTAACACAGCGCATCGGGAATTTCTTCTTCCGGTCGCAAGGTGGTCGTGTCGCTCTCATACTTTGCCTGGAAGTCGAATAGGTCGCCACTAGGGACAATCTCAATGGCCGGCAGCGGACGACGGCCCAAAACGGCCACCGTAAATTCCCGTCCGCGAACCCAAGGTTCGGCGATTAAAAACGGCTCGAACAGACTGGCTTGAACCAAGGCGTGTTTCAATCGTCCCGGATGATCGGCCATGGTCACGCCCAAGCTTGACCCCTGGCCATCGGGCTTGATCACGATCGGATATCCGAGGCTTCCGAGTCTCGGCGCAATGTCGCTCAACGATTCCGAGTCGTGGAACAATACGTACGGCAGCGTTGGTACACCAAGTTGCGTGAAGCGTTCCTTGCTGGCCGACTTACTCATGGCCAGCCGCGAGGCCGTTGGATCGCTTCCCGTATAGGTGACATCCAACTGGCGAAGCTGTTCCTGAATCGATCCATCTTCTCCGGCGCCGCCGTGCAAGGCAATAAAACAGACGTCGACCTGTTTCCAATCGACTTTGTCAAGCGGACTTCGCATCGGGTCGACGAGACGACATTCGTGCTCGTGGGATCGAAGCGCTTCGACGACACACCCGCCGCTGACGAGGCTGATATCTCGCTCGCTGGAATCTCCCCCCGCCAGGACAATAATCCGTTGACGCGTGAGGGTTTGCATTTCGAACATCGCCATCCTCCTTGACGGCTTCGTCGGTTAACTTCACAGACAGGCTAACGATTAGCAGCTTTTCGCGATGATGTATTGCGGTCCGCGGCAGGGTGCGTTACCAAACCTCGATTTCCGTTTCGAGTTCGACACCAAGGCGCTCGGAGATCCGCCCGGTTATCAAATCGATCAACTTCAACACATCTTGGCTGCTGGCACCGGGTGAGGTCAGGATAAAGTTGGCGTGCCGTTCGCTGATCGTGGCACCGCCAATTGTCGTGCCTTTCAACCCGGCCTGATCGATCAACATGCCTGCGCTCATTCCGCGAGGATTCTTAAAGATGCAACCGGCGCTTTCATGCCCAAGCGGTTGCGATGCCTTCTTCAAAATCCATTGCTTCTGCATTCTCTTGGTAAGCTCTGCCGAATCGGTGGGTTCGAGCTGGAATTGGGCATCCAGGATGACCAACTCGTCGAGGCTGCTGTCTCGATACGAAAAAACCAAATCGTCCCGTTCACGTGTATGCATTTCACCGTCGCGTGTCATCACCGTCGCCCGGCTTGCCCACTGCCCGATATCTCCACCCCTTCCGCCTGAGTTCCCATGCAGCGCACCACCAACGGTGCCCGGTATTCCGATGAGCGATTCTAGCCCCGAGAGCCCCTCTCGCACCGCGATGGAAAAAAGGAGCCCGAGCTTTACGCCGCCTCCAGA
>CAZNXE010000002.1:58075-63985 GCA_964576465.1 uncultured Planctomycetaceae bacterium | reverse complement strand
TCGATTCCTGAACGCCCCGCCACGCAAAGCCGCGTGAATTGCTGCATCTCGGCCAGCGCGCCCGCATCGTGACTGCCCCGCCCCACCATGACGAGCAGTGTGTCCTCAGTCTCGAAAGAATCTGCCGCGATGGCTTCCGTATAGCGCAGGTTGGACAGTTCGACCAACTTTTCGTGACAACCCAGGTGAGCGGCGATCGAAACTTGAATGTTCGGCACGTTCGCTATGGCGGCAGCCACTTCCCGTGGGATATCAACTTGAACGTGCCGTGCCGAGAACAGCATGATCGGGGCAACGATCAAACGCCGCACACCATGGCCGATCATTTCGTCGATCCCCTCGGCGATTGTCGGAGATGCAAGTTCGAGGAAACAGGAACGCACGCGAGACGTCGGTTCCAAAGCCGCAACCTGCAGCGCAAACTTCTGAAATTCGTCCATCCCCAAGGCATGACGCGTACCATGCCCAACGATTAGAATGCCGTCACCAGACTCCGTCGCCCGATCAACAGCCATGGGTGGATCTATTTCCAAAAGAAGTAAAACAGGCCAATCAAATTCACGATCGTGGCAGCGCCCTCTGCTATATTAGAGATTCCTTGCTGCGAACAAGCAAGCCGGCTCCGGAACAGATGACGTGTACGCATACCTTACGATCACCATGGGAAGCAAGGCGGGGACGAGCTATCTGCTTGATCCACAAGCCGAAAATCGCATTGGGCGCGGGAGCGAATGCGAAATCGAGTTGGCCGATGCGCTGATGTCGAGAGTACACGCGATATTGGAATACCGCGACAACCGCTGGGTGATTCGCGATGACCGCAGCCGCAACGGCACTTTGGTCAACGATACGAAGATCGACGAAGCCGTGTTGGCCGAGGGGCACGGCGTCCGTGTTGGCTCCACCGATTTCGAGTTCCATGAGAGTGAGCAACCGCCCACCGTGGGGTTCGTGACCGATCTGGATCTTACGCAAACCGTGGTCCGCGATGCGCGGATGAACGCGTCGGAGATCACTGACTTCGCGTTGGCGGCGTTTCGCGATAACGAGCAAGCTCGCGACCTGCTGCTGCTATATCAGCTGAGTATCAAGCTGCTGGGTTGCCACGATCCTAACAAGGTCGTACTGCACACTTTGGAACTGCTCTACGATCGCGCAGGGGCATCGGTCGTTGCCTTCCTCTGGGTCGACGACGAAGGCATGTTGCGGCAGAAACTGGTTCTGCCCGAGACGAGCGATCGGCAGCTTCCACTCAATCAGGCGCTCACTCGATTGGTCTCGCAGGAAGGCCACGCGGTTTGGATTGCCAATCAACAAGGCTCTGGCGACGATGCCGAGTTGGAGCACTATGCTGATGCCCTGTGCGTGCCGTTGCTGGAAGACAACAAGGTCGTGGGCGCGATTCATGCTTATCTCGACCGAGGAAGATTTCGGCAGTCGCAATTCGATTTCGCAATCTCCGTTGCAAACATCGCCGCCGTGGCATTGGTACGCGCCCGCGAGGATGAGAGCCTACAAACCGACTTTGCCCGGCTCAAAGAAAGCTCGCCCGGCTACGACGAGATCGTGGGCGATGGCCCCGTAATGGAGGAGTTGAAATCACGGATCGAACGTCTCGGAACAACCAGCGGCTGCGTGCTCATTCGCGGCGAAAGCGGTGTAGGCAAGGAGCTTGTCGCCCGGGCGTTTCACCATGCAAGTCCTCGCCGCGATCGCCCCATGCTATCGGTCAACTGTGCCGCAATCGCCGAGCACTTGATGGAGAGTCAGCTCTTTGGTCACAAGGCGGGCTCGTTCACGGGCGCCGATCGTGACCACGATGGTTTCTTCAAGCAAGCCGACCTGGGAACGTTGTTTCTCGATGAAGTCGGCGAGATGACCTTGCAAGGTCAGGCCAAGATGCTGCGGGTGCTCGAAGGACATCCCTTTCTGCCCGTCGGCGGAACCGAAGAAGTTCAGGTCGACGTTCGGATCATCGCGGCGACCAACCAGAACCTGCTGGAGCACGTTCGCGAGAAGAAATTCCGCGAAGACCTCTACTATCGACTGAGCGTCTTCGAGTTGGATGTGCCGCCACTTCGTGAACGTGGGCCAGATATCGCTCAACTCATCGAGTTCTTCTTACGGCATTTCGGTCAACAAAGAGGACGCCCCAATCTGGAGCTGTCGGACGAAGCGCTCGAGAAGTTGATGAGCTATCAGTGGCCGGGCAACGTCCGTCAGTTACGCAACGTCATCGATAGCGCCGTCGTATTGGCCAACAGCGACACGATCCAAGTCACCGATCTGGGGCTCCGCGATGCGGGGGGCGATGAATTCGAGTCGTTACGAATCGATCACTGGGAGCGTCGCTTGATCGAAGAAGCCCTCAAACGCACCGAGGGAAATGTCCCGGCGGCCGCCAAATTATTAGGAATCGGCCGAGCAACCCTGTACCGCAAAATCGACGAATACGGCATTCGACGGTAGTGGGACCGCTGCTTGCGATGATTTCCCGGTAGATTCGTAGTGCCCTGAAAAGTGTGTTGGTCTCGGCAGAAATTAAAACGGGGCGACGACTTCATAGATGACCGACGTGTCATCTTTTTTGACTCCCTCTGGCAGCTTGACGAACCGAGAACGTTCGTGCCCGTCCAAAATGACAAGCAACTCACCCTCCGTGCCAGGCGGTAGTTCGCACGACTCTGACAAAACAAAAGTGCGTCCATTCGTCTTGGCCAATCGGAGACGGCGACCACCAACCACCAGGAAGCCTCTCACATCTGACGAATAGCCATCTTCGTGATAAATACCCATGCTAATTCCCAGCGATCTAAAGGACCGAGCCAACCAGTATAGACTCTTGAGGAACAAGAAATAATCGGCCGTGAAATATTCGAGGACAACTGGCCGACGGTCGTGCGCTTGCTGGATGAACTAGAGAGCTACCAGATTTACTACCTCGATCCCAAGCCACATAATATCGTATTTCCGGAAGAATAGGCGTTCATTTTTCGGTGATGGCAGCGACATACGCATAGGACACTGCCCTTTTCGACTACGCGCTGGCAATCGGGGTATCGCTTGGTTTACGATGACCTTCCACAGACTACCTCAGCCCACCTACGGTGACCCGCCCTCAATCCCGGACAGCCATCCGCCATGCTAACCATTGTCGTTCGTGCCGCATTTTCGATTGCCCTTCTTGGGCTACTCGCCGTTTCAAGCATGGGACAGGATTGGACTCGTTTCCGCGGTCCCAATGGCAGCGGCATCAGCGAGGCGACTACCGTTGCATCGACGTGGACCGACGAAGACTACAACTGGCACGTCGAACTCCCAGGCGTCGGGCACTCCAGCCCTGTGTTGTGGGGCGATCGCATCTTTCTCATGTCGGCTGTCGACGACGGCCAACAGCGAATGGTTCTTTGCCTCCGGTCCAAAGATGGCAAATTGCTTTGGTCGAAGCGCTACGACGCGGACACGCACAAGAAACATTCATTCAACAGTTTTGCTTCACCGACTCCCACGGTCGATTCTCAGCGGGTCTATACCTTATGGGCCGATCCAACCGCCTATGTGGTGACCGCGCTGGACCATGACGGAAACGAAATCTGGCGACGCGATTTTGGACCGTTTCACGGAACCCATGGCGTGGGAACCTCACCGATTCTCTACAAGGACATGCTCATCATCGGGAAGGATGAGGATAAGCATAGCGCGCTGTTTGCCGTCGATCGACGTACCGGCGAGGATCGTTGGGCCGTGCAGCGTGACAGCGCGAGGGTTGCCTATTCAACGCCCTGTCTGCTGGAGTTGGACGGTGCCGCGCCCCAGTTGATCTTCTGTAGTTTGGCCTACGGCATGAGCAGTATCGACGCCGAAACCGGGCGTCATAACTGGGATCTCCCGGTGTTCGACATGCGAACGGTCAGCTCGCCGGTCGTCTCGGGCGACCTCATCCTTGGCAGTAGTGGTTCGGGCGGCGGGGGGAATGTCGTCGTGGCAGTCAAGGCGGCAAACCCAATGTCGGCGGCAATGCCTGAGGAAATCTATCGCGTGAAGAAGTCGGCCCCGTATGTGCCGACAACCCTTGTCTACGACGACATGGCCTTTCTGTGGGGCGACGGTGGAGTCGTTACCTGCATCAATGTGGCGGACGGGAATGTTGTGTGGCGGAAGCGTGTCGGCGGCAAGTTTTACGGCTCCCCGGTGTGTGTCGATGGTCGCCTGTATTGCATCTCCGAAAGCGGCGACGTCGTGGTACTCGCGGCCGCACGAACGTTTCGCAAACTCGGTCGCATGCCCTTGGGCGAAGAGTGTCGCAGCACACCCGCGGTTGCTGGGGGAGTGATGTACCTGCGAACGGTGAGCCATCTCTATTCGCTGGGAGAGGGCAACCAGTGATCGTTCGCAATGCGACTTGTGCAACAAGAACCCGTGATGATCGCTTGACATTTCGATGGCAGGCCACCGTCCGATGAATGCGGGTCACGCTTCTCCCAATGATTCCGTCGAGGCCGAATTCTGGATCGACGTCGGCGGGACGTTCACCGATTGCTTCATGCGTCGCCCGAGCGGCTCGATCGAACGCCACAAACTTCTCAGTTCCGGAGTTACCAAGGGCACCGCAGACGCAGGTTCCACGGTCTCACAACTCGTCGACCTGGCACGCCGTGGTGATCCTGCCCGAGTGTGGTTGGGGGCCGAGTTGCGGTTGTTCAACACGGCTGACAACGCACCACGGCAAGCTACCGTGGTGTCGTTCGATCCCAAGACAGGAACCCTCGGCTTCGACACACCGTTGGCTTTAGCTCCGCAAGAAGGCCAACCGTATGAACTTTTCTTCGACGAAGATGCACCGCTTGTGGCCATGCGATACCTCTTGGAGTTGGCCCCCGGCGATCCAATGCCGCGCGTGTCAGTACGCTTAGGCACCACGCGCGGCACCAACGCGCTGTTAACCCGCCGCGGTGCCCGCACGGCGCTGGTGACGACACGCGGATTTGGCGACATCCTGCGGATTGGCTATCAGAATCGTCCGCGGTTGTTCACCCTAAACATCGTCAAGCCAGAACCGCTGTACGAAGCGGTTGTCGAAATCGACGAGCGTGTCACCAGCGACGGTCAACCGCTGGTGGTTCCAAATCGAGATATTGTACGTCGGCAACTCAAAGCGTTGTACGACAGCGGGATCGAGTCACTGGCGATTTGCCTGTTGAACGCCTACGCCTTTGCCGCCCACGAGCAACTGGTGGCCAAGGTAGCACAAGAAATTGGCTTCCGGGAAGTTAGCCTCAGCTCTCGGGTGGCACCGCTTGTCAACATTGTGTCGCGTGGAGATACGACGGTGGTTGACGCGTATCTAAATCCCTCGCTACGACAATATGTCGCGACAATTCACCAGCGGCTTGCCGGCGGACAACTCAAGATCCTCACCTCCTCCGGCGGGCTGGTTACTGCCGAACACTTCACCGGCAAAGACAGTATCCTTTCGGGGCCCGCGGGTGGAGTCGTCGGATTCTCTCGCGTGGCGCAAGCCGCCGGTTTCGCGCGAGCCATCGGCTTCGACATGGGCGGAACCAGCACCGACGTCTCTCGCTTCGACGGACGATACGAACTGGAATACGAAACCGAAAAAGCCGGCGTGCGCGTGGTCGCGCCCATGATGGCCATCGAAACCGTGGCCGCCGGGGGTGGGTCAATCTGTCATTTCGACGGCGTGAAACTCGTTGTCGGCCCCGATAGTGCGGGCGCCGATCCCGGTCCGGCGTGTTACGGTCGTGATGGTCCGATGACCGTGACCGATGTGAATTTCTATCTCGGAAAGATTCTAACCGAGCACTTCCCATTTCCGCTTGATCGAGTTGCGGTCGAACGCCGACTCGATGCACTGATCGATCAGGTCGACAAGGCGACCGGCAAACAATA
>CAZNXE010000002.1:42625-58065 GCA_964576465.1 uncultured Planctomycetaceae bacterium | reverse complement strand
CCGCATGCGTTGTGCGACGGATTCCTTCGCGTTGCCAACTCGAACATGGTGCGGGCCATTCGATCGATCTCGGTGGCAAAAGGGGCCGACCCTCGCGCCTATGTATTGGTTGCCTTCGGCGGTGCCGCGGGACAACACGCATGCGCCGTCGCACGAGAGCTAAGCATTCGCGAAGTGCTCATTCACCCCGATGCAGGCATCCTGAGCGCCTACGGGGTCGGCTTGGCCGATGTCGTACGGCACCGGGTCGCCGGTGTCTATCGTCCCTACTCACCCGAGAACGTCGCTTCGCTACAACCAGCATTCGATCGGTTGATCGACGAGGCGCGGCAAGAGGTGTTAGCTGAAGCGGTTCCGCCGAACAAGATTCGTGTCGAACGGACACTTGATCTGCGATATCAGGGCATCGACGCCTCGCTCACGATTGGCGAACCGGAAGACGGCGACTATCACAAAGCGTACGAAGACGAATACCGTGGGCTGTACGGATACGTCCACCACAACCGACCGCTCGAGATCGTCGCCGCCAGGGTTGAGGTCGTTGGCGAGACCGCCGACCCCCTGCCCCGTTCCATTCGCCAAGATCCACGCACCCCGAAAACACAGCAGACCGTAACGGCATGGTTTGACGGAAAGCCGCAGTCGACCCAAGTCTACGATCGCCAGCAACTGGTGCCCGGCGATTGCATACAGGGCCCGGCGATCATCCACGAAAAGCGATCGACCACGATTGTCGACCCCGGGTGGACAACCGAAGTGCTCTCTGGCGGTGAATTCATTTTGCGTGACGAAGGCCAAGCCAACACCGAGCAGGTTTCGACAGCGGTCGACCCTGTGATGCTGGAGGTGTTCAACAATCAGTTTGCCGGCATTGCCGAACAGATGGGCATCACGTTGCGAAAAACCGCCAGCAGTGTGAACGTGAAAGAGCGGCTCGACTATAGTTGCGCACTGTTCACACCCCGTGGCGAATTGGTCGTCAACGCTCCACACATTCCCGTGCACTTAGGGGCCATGGGACAAACCGTGCGGCGCATCATCGAAGACAATCCTGTCATGCAGCCAGGGGACGTCTATGTGACCAACGATCCGTATCGTGGCGGATCGCATCTGCCAGACATTACGGTCATCACGCCAGTCCACGATACCCAAACCGCGCGGCTGTTGTTCTTCACCGCCAGTCGCGCGCATCACGCGGAGATCGGCGGGATACGGCCCGGATCGATGCCCCCCTTCTCGAAAACGCTGGCCGAGGAAGGAGTCTTGATCCGCAACTTCAAACTCATCGATGCGGGAAACTCCCGGATCGACGAACTGCGACATCTCTTGAGCACGGCGCCCTACCCGTCGCGGGCCCTCGACGACAATCTGGCCGACATCGCCGCGCAAATGGCGGCGAACCAACAGGCCATTCGCGATCTGTCGCGGCTTGTGCAGCGTTATTCGCTGAGCGTGGTCGAAGCCTACATGGGGCATATCCAACAAGCCGCCGAACAGAAAATGAGGCAAGGGCTCTCGCGACTGAAATCTGGCTCGTATCATTTCGTCGATCACCTCGACAACCATGCACGGATCGAAGTGCGAATCGAGGTGCAGCATGATTCAGCGGTCATCGACTTCGCAGGCACCGACCCCGTGCTGCAAGACAACTTGAACGCCAATCGGGCGATCGTCACGGCAGCGGTGATGTATGTCTTGCGGCTGTTGATCGATGAGGAGATTCCACTGAATGAAGGAGTGCTCGCTCCCGTGCGAATCGAACTTCCCGAGTGCTTGCTTAACCCCCGCGAAGGATCATCGCCGGAGCAAAGCGCGGCGGTGGTGGGTGGAAACGTCGAAACTTCGCAGCGTGTCGTCGATGTGTTGCTCGGTGCTTTGCAACTTGCCGCCGCCAGCCAAGGCACGATGAACAACGTTCTGTTCGGCGATTCGACCTTTGGCTATTACGAAACGATTTGTGGCGGTGCCGGGGCAACACCCGATGCCGACGGTACGGATGCAGTGCATACGCATATGACCAACACACGTCTTACCGATCCCGAGGTGCTGGAATTGCGGTATCCGGTTCGGGTCGAATCGTTCGCCATCCGTCGTGGTTCCGGCGGCGCGGGACAACACCACGGCGGAGACGGAGTGGTGCGAAAGATACAGTTCTTGCGTCCATTGGCCGTCTCGATTCTCTCGGGACGCCGCGAACCATACGCCCCTTATGGAATGAACGGCGGAGAGCCGGGACGTTCAGGACGGAACCATCTACTTCATGCCGACGGTCGTTCCGAAGAGCTACCCGGAAGTGTTCAGTTCGATGCCGACACGGGCGATGTGCTCGTCATCGAAACGCCCGGCGGCGGTGGATTTGGATCGAGCAGCGACGCGTAGGAAGATCAGTCGTCGGCAGATTCATCCGTCGGAAAGTCGCCACCGGCTCGAACGGCAATCGCAATGAGGACGAGGGCGATGAGCATGAAGATCGAGCCTGCCCAATAGGGAAAGGCGGCCGCACGATAGAACAGCGGGATGCCGATCAGCGGGCCGACGATTCGTGACAGCGAACTGATGCTCTGGCCGATCCCTAGAATGCCCCCCTGTTTCGTGGGATCGGTACGCCGCGAGATGAGTGAGTTAATCGACGGTGTGATGAACGCGAAGCCGGTCACTTCGATCGCCAAGGCAACCATCAACAGCGCGAAGCTGGCGCTCGTCGCCGACAACGACATGAGCACGAACCCCAACAGCGCGACGACCGATCCGAACGTACACAGCGCGCGTTCCGATACACGATCGGCCAGCCGCCGGACAATGCCGCCTTGCACGATGCTCAGCACAAGACCGATGTAGGTGAACACCAGCAACACACGCGTATCGGAAAACTCGAACCCGCCCGTGGGCTGCTTCAGCAGAAGTGCGACCGTCGATTCAAAGTTGGCGAAGGAAAGCACGCTGATGAACAAAATCAACAACAACAATCCAATCGACGGGGTCCGCAGCGCGTCGCGAAGCGATGCCCAATTGAACAATGTTGTTTGCCTCGGCTGTTGGTCAGGGCGAAGTGATTCAGGCAAGCGAAAGTATGCCAACAACAACGCACTCGCGGAGAGACCAGCCGCCAGATAGCCAGGCCAAGGGCTGAGTTGCCCCTCGGCGGCGCTAATCAATGCCAAGGCGCCAATCAACGGGCCGAACGTGAATCCCAAACCAAACGCGGCACCGATCAGCGCCATGCCTTTCGCGCGGCCGGCAAGCGGCGTCACGTCGGCAATGTAGGCCTGTGCCGTCGAGATTGTTGCCCCCGCCGCGCCGGCACCAATCCGCGAGACGAACAGCAACAACAGGCTCTTCTGAACTGCCGCGACAGCAAAGACCGCATAAAATATCGCCGAACCTGCCAATCCGATCATCAGCACCGGGCGTCGCCCGATTCGATCGGAGAGACGTCCCCACAGTGGAGCGCACAAGAACTGCATCGCTGAAAAACTCGACATCAGCAGGCCAATGACCAGCCCGCCGGAATCGATATCAAAGGTCGCCGCATAGTTGGGCAGCAGCGGCAACACCATGCCAAACCCAAGCAGATCGATAAAGACCGTGAGAAAGATAACAAATAGCGACCCGCGACGAGGTTCCGACATGGCAATTCCGAAGTAAAACAATCTCTAGCATTCAGATGGGGATAGTCGAGTGCGTCATCTTAGTCGCCACCGAGCAGGGGTACTATGCCTGGTTGGTTCCACGTACTGGCCAATCGCAAGGGCGCCCCGTATGATCGAAGGATGCAACAAAATGCCGCCACCGAACGTAGTCGCTTGCGATCGCTCCACGGCAATGCGCTGCGAGCGCATCAACTCAGCCGGCTCAATGGGCTTCTCGATCAGATTTTGCCGGAGAATGATTTCTACGCCACCAAGTTGACCGCGATGACACTTCCGTTGACATCGCTAGACCATCTGAAAGAGTTGCCGTTCACGTTCAAGAGCGGATTGACCGAGGGCACACTCGGCATGGGGCGGAACCATACGTTCCCCGTCGACCGCTACATCCGCTGGCACCAAACTTCCGGCACGCGGGGGCGCCCGCTGGTCATGCTCGACACGGCAGAGGATTGGTCGTGGTGGATCGACTGCTGGCAACATGTCTACGACGCGGCTGGCATCTCGGCCGATGATCGCATTCTGTTCGCCTTCTCGTTCGGTCCGTTCATCGGGTTCTGGAGTTCCTTCGACGCCGCCAAGCAGCGCGGCTGCTTGGCCATTCCCGGCGGGGGGATGAATACCCTGGGGCGTTTGGAACTGCTGCGGACCAGTCAAGCCACCGCGCTGCTGTGTACGCCCAGCTATGCCATGCATCTGGCCGAAGTTGCCGTCAGCCGTCAGATTGATGTCGCCGCGCTGCCCGTGAAACGAATCATTCTGGCAGGCGAACCAGGCGGTTCGATTCCCGCGGTGCGACAGAGAATTGAAGAAGCGTGGAACGCACAGGTCTTCGACCACAGCGGAGCAACCGAAGTCGGCCCCTGGGGTTTTCCCGATGAAGAACATCGCGGGCTGCACATCTTGGAGAGCGAATTCATTGCCGAGTTTCTCTCGGTCGAACGTGGTGAACCGGCCGCCGAGGGTGAGCTATCGGAACTAGTATTAACATGCTTGGGAAGGTCTGGCTGTCCCGTCATTCGCTATCGCACGGGCGATCTTGTTCGACCGGTGTGGCAACATAATGGGGAAACTCGTTTCGTCCTGCTCGATGGCGGCGTATTAGGGCGAACCGACGACATGATGATTATCCGCGGTGTGAATATCTTTCCGACCGCGATCGAGCAAATCCTCCGTAGCTTTCCGGAAGTAGTCGAGTACCGCATGACCGCCGAACGAGTCGAAGTGATGGATCGGCTGCTGATCGAAATCGAAGACCGGCTTGGCAACCCGCAACGGGTTTCCGAGGAGTTGCGGCTGCGGCTGGGTCTGAAAGTGGAAGTCAAGCAGGTCGATCTCGGTTCGTTGCCCCGTTTTGAAGGCAAGGGACAGCGATTCATCGACAAGCGATGACGCCCATGGCCGCGAACCACGATCACGAATCCTCACCCTCGGGCGCCGAAGATTTCGTACGCGCGACCGCAGCCCAGTTGCGACAAAGCATCCGCGAGCAGCGCTTCGATCGGCCCACGGCTGGGTGTGCCGTCGGTTTTGCGCAAGCGAACGTAGTCATCTTGCCAGAGGCGGTCGCCGATGAGTTTGAAGAGTTCTGTCGACTGAACGACCAAGCATGTCCGTTGATCGATCGAACCGCGCCTGGCGATCCGCACCCCATGCGGGCGGCACCACGGGCGGACTTGCGAACCGACGTTCCGCGTTACCGCGTATTTCGAAATGGCCAAGCAGAGTTGGACGAGCCGCGAGAGATTGGCCCGTTGTGGCGAGAAGACTCAGTCGGCTTTTTGCTGGGTTGCTCTTTCACGTTCGAGCACGCGTTGATCAAAGCCGGGTTGCCGATCCGGCATGTGGAGCAGGGCCGCAATGTGCCGATGTTCTCCACGAATCGACCCTGTAAATCCGCTGGAAGGTTCGCCGGACCGCTGGTCGTTAGCATGCGGCCGTTTCGCGAAACGGATGTGCCCCGGGTCGTTGAAATTTCACATCGCTTCCCCCGAATGCATGGCGCGCCGGTCCACATCGGCAGCCCTGAAGCGATTGGCATCGCCGATCTCACTCGGCCTGACTTCGGCGAGGCGGTTACCATGGGTGACGGCGAAGTGCCGGTGTTTTGGGCCTGTGGTGTGACCCCGCAACAGGCATTGCGGCAAGCGCGGGTGCCGCTGTGCATTACCCATAGCCCCGGCTGTATGTTTGTTACTGATCTGCGAGACGAGGATTTCGACGAAGGATGAGCCAACCACAGAAGCCCACAAGCGTGTTCGACGTTCAAGCATGTCGCCGTCAGTTTCCCGCTCTACGGCGTACGCTCGACGGGCAGGAGGCGGTCTACTTCGACGGGCCAGCGGGAAGCCAGGTTCCAGAGAGCGTGATCGATGCCGTATCTAACTATATGCGGCACACCAACGCCAATCATGGCGGCGCGTTCGTCACCTCGCAAGCGAGTGACGCAATGCTTGCGGAAGCCCATCGCGCGGCGGCAGACTTTGTCGGCAGCGACGATCCCGATTGCGTCGTGTTCGGCGCGAACATGACGACCTTGGTGCTGGCGCTCAGCCGAGCCTTGGCACGTACGTGGAACCGTGACGACGAAATCATGGTCACTCGATTGGACCATGACGCGAACGTTTCGCCATGGGTGCTGGCCGCGCGTGATGCCGGCGCGGTGGTGCGG
Source organism: uncultured Planctomycetaceae bacterium (assembly GCA_964576465.1). Lineage (GTDB taxonomy): Bacteria > Planctomycetota > Planctomycetia > Pirellulales > JAEUIK01 > CAZNXE01. The sequence goes on along the minus strand of CAZNXE010000002.1, from coordinate 51,747 downwards.
CATGTTGAGATCAATCGCCACGATTGCACGCTCGACATGGACGACTTCCAGCGCAAACTCTCGAATCGCACGCGTTTGGTTGCCGTGGGTTGCGCATCGAACGCCACGGGAACGATCAATCCGGTGGCCGAAATCTGCCGCCGATCGCACGATGTGGGGGCCGAGGTTTGCTTGGACGCCGTACACTATGCACCGCACCGCCTGATCGACGTTCAACTTTGGGATTGCGACTACTTGCTCTGTTCGGCATACAAGTTCTTCGGACCGCATGTTGGGCTACTGTGGGGGCGGAGAGAACGCATGGCGGAACTGCCCGTCTACAAAGTTCGACCAGCGGCCGATTCGCTGCCCGAGCGTTGGATGACCGGGACGCAAAACCACGAAGGGATCGCCGGCGTGAAAGCCGCGATTGAATATCTGGCCGACATCGGGCTACGGACCGTGGGGGCAGCGTCTTCACGACGCGAGGCGCTGGTCGCCGCGTTCGAGGCAATCGAAGCACATGAACGCCGGTTGATGACCGCCCTGCTCGAAGGCTTCAGCACGCTGCCGGAGATCACCGTATGGGGCATTCGCGAGGCGGCACGCTTCGACCAACGTGTCCCAACGTTCGGCATCACCCACAGCCGGATCAGCCCTGAACCCATGGCGCAACATCTTGCCGCTCGCGGGATCTTCGTGTGGCACGGCAATTTTTACGCACTGCCACTGACCGAGACATTGGACCTGGAACCACAGGGGATGGTCCGCATCGGCCTGTTGCACTACAACGACATGAATGAAGTGCAGCGATTACTCGACGCGCTACGTGAACTTTGAACCGTATTCAATGCGGCGAAGGTCATCGCAAACCTTACGACAACACGCATTCTAGCAATCGAAACGACATGGAACCGCATCCGACAAAGATTGAACTGACTGGCGATGATGCCGTGATGTTTGAGTGGAGCGACGGGCGGCGACAGGTGTACGCGTTCCGCCAGCTACGCGACGTTTGCCCCTGTGCCACGTGCCGCGAAGAGCGGCAAAAGTCCGAAGCGGCCAATTCCGATCCGCTGGCGGTCATCTCGAGGGAGGAAGCCCAGCCGCTGAAGGTCTTGGAAATGAAGCCGGTCGGGAACTATGCCTACACGATTCGCTTCAGCGACGGACACGATACGGGCATCTACACGTTCGCTTTTCTCCGCGAACTTGGCTCGCAACCGCAATGAGGTATGCGGCAATAAGAACGTACCAAACACAACCCGACGCGTCAGCGAGGGAACGCAGTGTATTACCGGTGGTCCCTCGCTGACGCGTCGGGTTGGGATATTCTCATTCGCCGCTCGCCTAAGCCCCGATGGCTACGGCAACTGCTGCTGGATTTCGAACTCTTCCTTGATCCGCTCGAAGTCGTCCAAGCCGTTTGATCCCTCGCTCAAGGGATTTTCGTCCATGGTCCCGTCGCCCGAAGGTCCCTCGGTCGACTCACCGGTTTCTTCTTGCTGCTTCACGACGTCGGCTCGACCGACCTTGATTTTTCGGTAGACCTCGTCGGAGATCACATAGTACCAATCGGCGAATCTGTCGTTCAACTCGCTGACTTTTTCTTTGCCGGCTTCGAGTTTTTCGTCGTATTCCGTTTGCTTGCGGTCGTTCTCTTGGCGAATCCGCTTTAGCTCGGGATCAACCTCTTCTTCGCTTTCTTCGCCCTCCGACGCATCCGCTTCGTTTGCGTCTTCGGTCGCTGGTTCGCTGCTTTCGTCGCCCGACTCCTCACCCTCGGCTGGCGCGGGGCCTGCTTCTTCTGTTGCGTCCTCGGGTTCCGGCTCTAATTCGGGAGGGGCGATCTGTTCTTTATCGAAATAGGCCATGATAAAGACGTAGCGATTCGATCCCTTCGGGCCATCGTCTCCCGCCTCTTCCTCTTCCGCTTCACCGTCATCTGGCCCCTCGTCGGTTTCGGTACCCACGGCAATGTCGCCAAAGCGGAGAATGTATTGCACGCCGTCTTTCAAGTTGACCATCACTTCGCCGTCGTTGGAAAACAGCCGGCCTTCGCTCAACAGAAAACCGCGGCTGATCAGCGATCGTTGGGCCTCCGCGTCCAAGTTGCCTTCCTCATCACGCAGCTCGCGGCTAAGACCCACGGGCTTGCGCCGCACGTCGACGATTTTCAGGTCATCCAGGGCCTGTTTTACTTCGTTGATTCGTTCGGTATTCAATTCCTCATTTTCGCCCAGATCGGCCAACGTCCATTTCGATTCTTCGTCATCGTAGGACAAGTTGAGCTTGTCGCCGGGCACCAAGGCATAGCCCCGCTGCGACTCTTGAATCGAGTAGTTGTTGTAATCGATATCGGTGATATCGAATGCGTTTAGCTTGAGTAGATCTTCCTCGATCCAATCTTGAAATCGCGTCGTGAGTTTGCTGGTATCGATTTTGGTGCGATACACGCGGTCCTGCGTGGGAAGCCGCACATAGCGCATCCCGGTTTGATCTTTGACTTCTTTTCCGATGATCAATTCGGCCAGCTTCGCTCCGCTGCCGTCTTCGAGCGTGACCTTCTTCCCAATGCCCTCGACTCCGACATCGGCGGTTGAGGGATCGACGACGCCGAAGATTTCATGGTCGGCCGGGCGATCGCTAACGCTGCCTAGCTTTTCCAAGTCCATCACGGCAGCCGCTGCGTCAGCCAAATGATCTCCCGCATCGGCGGGATAATCGAGTTTCGAGGGAATCGACCAAACTCCCTTGGAGCTCTTTGCCACACGGAAAACCGTGGCCGATGCCGACTCCTCGTCGAACTCCGCGATTTCCAACGACGTGGCCGCCAACGGATCCTTGAACTCCGCGAAGAAGTGCTGCCCCGTGTCGTCTTCGGGACCGCTCAACGGAGCCGGACGGCTCAACCACGCCAGCGCTAGAGCCACCACGGCGACTCCGACAAAGGTCATCGTTTTGGTAAAATCATTCATCGCAATCATCCTTATTGAGCACACGCCCGCGAATACCGCAGGCGCGGTCGTACCGTATTGAACTCTCAATCATCTTCGCGGCATCAGCGGAGCCTGCTTTGAACCACCCCTTCGCGTTCGCGAACGCGACGGTTGAAGAACACGGCGGCTCCGACTAGCAGCGGCGGAATGGGTGGGATCAGCACGGCCAGCAATTTGTACAAGTCTTGCCACACGTGCAGCTGGGTGGAAAATTCTGTTTCCGCCTGACGAATCTGTTGATCGCGTTTCTGTTCGAGTCGCGTGATGGTCGCGTCCAAACGTCGCTGTCCAACGTTGCGGGCCAACGCCACCATGCGCAGGATTTCGTTGGGATTGAGATTCTGCTCTTGGGCATCCTTCTCGATTTCAGAAATGCGGCGTTCGAAGGCTTCCTGCTCTTCCTTCTGGCCTTGGTCGAATTCACCCACGAACTTCGTGCGTGCCTCGTCCGTCGAATCCTTCAATTGCGAGGTGAGCGCCTCGAAACGACTCAGTGTGCGATACTCCGGACGACGGCCGCGAATCTCGACGAACCGCTGATCTCCGGCCAGAACATCCAGCACGTTGAGCACGAAGCTAACGTTGTCCAACTGGAGATTCACCTCAGCGTCGGGCTCATTACCTCGAGACCGCAATGCAAAAAATGCTGAATATAAGACATCGATATCACTCACGATCACGACGTCAATATCCTTCGGCGCCGGCGGCACCGCTTCGTTCTCGCTAGCTTCGTTCTCGCTAGCTTCGTCCTCCGATTCCCCCTCCGAGGTCGGTTCTTCAGCCGTCTCTTCCGCGGGTGGTTCAGCGGTCGATTCCTCTTGCTGCGCCAACTCAAGACCCTCGTCGGACATCGACAGATTCTTGTCGCCCGGGGACTGCTCATTGGTGAGCTTGCCTTTGATGCGGGCGGCCAACACGTATTGCGTTCCGGTCAGACTGAAGCGGCGGCGTGGGTTGAGCCGGCCAGGCCCCATGAACGATTGTTCCAAGATTTCGTCGGCGCGAACCAAGCCGGTGTTGGCGCCGGTGATCACCAGCGACTCGAAATCCAACCCGGTCGCCGCGTTTAGTTCTTGCATCGATCCTGGAAACAGGAACAAGACTTGTTGCAGTTTGGCACTGATCGAAGCTTCGGCATTGAACGGCGGCTTCACCCCGTCGCTGGCTCCCTGACCTTCGTCAACGAATACGAATTCCTCGGGAAACTGGCCAACCTTCGGGTACGGGTTGTAGTTTTGGCGAACCACCTGATTGCCGACGAATCGCACGCCCAGCATTTGCCACAACGGTGAGATATCGCCCTTGGGTTTCGGCGGCTGTTGCTGTTGCATGAACGGCGACCCACCCTGCGGTCGTCGTGGCTGGGTGGTGCCCGGCACGCTTGAGTCGACGAAGGGGAATGGATCTTCAAAGATCGCCGTCGGTACACCGCGTTGCACGGCTGCAATGAAATTGGTCATTTGATCGGGCGTAAGAGACGAGGGCTGCACCGCCAGCAACACGTCGTAGTCGTCGCCAATGGGTCCGTCCGCATTGACCTGAACCACTTCGTATTGCTTCTCCAGCTCGTCGATGATCTGTTCGTTCGGGCGACTTCCCATCGTCTGCATGTTGAAGCCGCCGTAGAGCTTCGCGTCGGTCTCGAGAACGCCAACCCGTTTGCGTTGTTCTTGGCTCACCGTGGCTATCGAGCGAACCAGCTCATACTCCGGGGGAATTCCGCGATCGAAGAACGGTACCACCACGCGATCCAACCCGGAGGTGATCGCGGCGCCCATGTAGATCTCTTCGATATTCATCGCGCCGCGAGCACGCGTGGCCACTTCGCGGCCTTCGATCCCGTACTGCTCTTCGGCCAACGACGATTCCTCGCTGTAAGGCACGGTCGGAAAGATACGCACACGGACCTTGTCGCCACCTTGGGCATCGATCTCATCAAGCATATTGATCAAGTTGGCCCGCGTCTGCACATACGATTCTGGAACGACCGGGCTAATGTAGGCGTCGATCTGGACACCCCGTTCGTTCTCCAAATTATTCAGCACCTTGACGGTCTGTGGAGACAACGAACTCAATCGCTCGGAGGTCACATCGGCCCGGAGCGTTGTGCGTGAGAAAATTGCGTAGCAGGCCACCAACACAAGCCCCAGCGCCACGGTACGAACGACATAGTGCGTGGCCATTTGCCGGCTGTTCGCGCCGCCGCTCCAGTGACGACGCCCGATGAGCACCATGCACAAATACAGGCTCCACACGACGACCAACACGAAGAAGACCACCGAAGCGAAGCTAATCACACCGCGGCCGAACTCCGATAGTTGCTGCGCGATGCTCCACGCGACGATGTGCTGAGCAACTTCGGTTTCGGAGATGGCCAAACTCGGAATAACAACCGAAAGCGTCGAGGCCACATCACTTAATAGCCCGGATATGTCACTGGCCCAGTTGGCAAAAACCAGGGGGGCATTGAACATCGCCCCCAGTATAAAGCCAACCGTTAAGTTGTCGGTTAAGAACGATGCCACCATGCCAACCGAAAGCATGGCCAGGCCCACGAGCCAGTAGCCTACGTAGTTTGAAAACAGCAGCCCCACATCGGGGTGCCCCAGCAGGAACAGGACGAGGATAATGGTGCTGGAGAACAACATGGCCACGGTATAGATACCGGCGGCAGCCAGATATTTTCCTAACACCACATCGAAATCGCTGGCCGGGAGGGTCAACAGCAATTCGTCGGTGCCTTGCTGTCGCTCTTGTGCCCAAATACTCATCGTGATGGCTGGAATAAAGACCAGCAAAATGTAGGGCAACCAAGTATTGAGTTGGTCGAGATTCGCCAAGTTGCGGTTAAAAAACTCATTCGGCCAGGTGGCCGCGATCCCGCACATCAGCACGAACACACAGATGAAAACGTAGCCGGTGGGGCTACTAAAGTAATTGAGAAAATTACGCTTGAAAATCGCGCGAACGACCGTCGGATTCATGGATTCGTCTCAGCTTTTCTCGTGAGGCCTTAGGCCATGTGGCCGCGGCTGACCGCCTTGCCGGATGATGTAAAGATCGTCGGTGGCAGTTTGCCGATTGTTATGGTGCATCCGCAGGCGAACTCTTCGCCGCGGTCAACTCGTAGTAACGTTCTTCAAGTGGTTTGTCTCCCGAAGTGAGTTCGCTGGTCGGTCCGTCGAAGACCAGACGTCCTTCGTCAATGAACAACACGCGGCTGGCCATGACCTCAACTTCTCGGAGAATATGGGTCGACAGCAAGATCGTCTTGCTCTCGCCCAGGTGCTTAATCGTGTCACGAACTTCGGCAATCTGATTGGGATCGAGCCCTGCGGTCGGTTCGTCAAGGATTAACACGTCTGGTTCGTGCAGCAGCACTTGTGCCATGCCGACACGCTGACGAAACCCCTTGGACAACTTGCCAATCGCCTTGCCGATCACACTGCCCAAGGCACACAGTTCTACGACTTCCTCGATGCGTTTGTTCTTCTGAGCCGCGCTCATGCCCCGAGCATCGGCGAAAAACTCCAGTAAGCTCCTGGGGGTCATGTCTGGATAAAGCGGCCCGTTTTCGGGCAGATAGCCAAGCCGAACGGCGCCGGCCAAGCGATCGTTCGCCATGTTATGCCCAGCGATTCGGGCGACCCCCGTCGACGGCGACAAATAGCCTGTTAGCAGCTTCATCGTCGTGCTCTTGCCGGCCCCATTGGGCCCCAGGAAGGCAACGACTTCGCCCTGCTTAATTTTGAAGGAGACGTTCTCGGTCGCGGCGAAATTGCCGTAATACTTCGACAGCCCGTCGGCCTCGATCATGACGGCTTCTTGTGCATCGCTCATCGTCTCTGTTGCTCCGATGTTCGCATCACGGTGAGGCAGGCCGCAGCGGGGAAGGATTCTGGTTCGGCCGCAGTCACGCACCTTCGCAGCCGAAAAGCCAAGCCCCGCCTCGATTTATCGAGATGAGGCGTCATTCCACCACGCACGGACTATCCGAATAAGCATATTGAAACAAATTCCCTTGTCCAGACGCCCTTGGCCCCAACGCCGACCCAGTGCCATGGGAAACACGGCACCCGTCAGCCGAGAAGCGTGGGGATGACAATCGACTGCCCAGATAGCCGAGGGGTCTCTCTGCCGGCAATCTGAAGAGAATCAGGGGGAAAGTGTGCCGCTAGACGCGCTGATAGGTCAAATGGCGTAGCCAGTGCTCGTCGTCGGTATGCGGGAAGTCACTACGGAGGTGAACACCTCGGGTTTCCTCTCGGGTGAGCGCCGCTTCGATCATCAGCCGGGCTAGGAGCAGCATATTCTGTAATTCCCAGCCGGCTTGCTCGCTGAATTGGCGCGGCAACGCATAGCGGCACCATTGCTCGACCGACTGCTGCGCGTCTTCCAGCCCGGCCCGCTCGCGACGGATACCCATATTGCGCCACATGAGGCTTTTGAGTGAGTTACTAATATCGGTGACGTCGAGCGGCTCTTCGGACTGCTCAGCGGCAAGATTCTCAAGGGGCAAGGCCTGATAGTCGTCAGGGATCAACGTCGAGGCCTCCGATGCTCCTTTGCCGGCCAGCGCACCATACACCAGACCTTCAAGCAGGCTGTTGGACGCCAAGCGATTCGCTCCATGCAGCCCGCTGGCCGATACTTCACCCGCGGCCCAAAGCCCTGGCACGGTTGTCTTGCCCTGCTCGTCGATGGTGACGCCACCCACCATGTAGTGCGCGCCGGGGCGAACAGGGATGAGATCAGCCGTGATATCGAGATCGAATGCGGCGCACACTTCGGCAATGCCAGGGAAACGCTTGCGCACGTGATCGGCGTCGAGATGCCGCAGATCGAGATAGACATTCGGGTGTCGGGTCTTGTCCATCTGCTCGACAATCGACTGACTGACCACGTCACGCGGGGCAAGCTCGGCCCGTTCGTCGTAGCCGGGCATGAACCGATACCCGTCGCGGTCGACGAGATAGGCTCCCTCACCTCGCATGGCCTCGGTGATGAGCGTTCGACTACTGCCGGCAATGTAGAGCATGGTGGGATGAAATTGGACGAATTCCAGATCGGAGAGCTGAGCGCCCGCGCGATAGGCGATCGCGATCCCGTCGCCCGTGGCAACCGCCGGGTTGGTTGTCTCGCGATAGAGTTGCCCGGCCCCGCCGGTGCAGAGAATGGTCTGCTTGGCCCAGATTAACGTCTTCCCGTGTGCGGGGTTCCAAACCAGCGCGCCGCGACAAACACCCTCGAACGTTAATAGATCGAGGGTGAACGTTTCGGTCCAGGTCTCCAGACTGGAGCTTGCGAATGCTTTCCGGATTACAGACCGCATGACTTCTTTGCCGGTCGCATCGCCCAACGCGTGAACGATCCGATCGTGGCTGTGCCCTCCTTCACGCCCAAGATCCAATTCGCCAGCATGCTGATCGAACTGTGTTCCCCACCCAATCAGTTCGCGAATCCGCTGGGGGCCTTCGCGAATCACCATTTCCACAACATCGCGGTCGCACAACGCGCCGCCGGCGCGGAGCGTATCGGCGATGTGATTCTCCACTCGATCGCTGGGATGGAGAACGCTGGCGATTCCTCCCTGCGCGTAGCTGCTGTTGGACTGCTCCACGCCTTGCTTCGTTACGACCAGCGTCGAGAGGTCTGGATTGACCTCGATCGCAGCCCGAAACCCAGCCAAACCGCCGCCGATAATCAGCACGTCGGTAAAGTGATGGGGCACGCGTTTCGGATGAAACGGAACCAGATATCGAGGTGTGGCTCGCGAGGTCATTCCTCTGAAGCTTTCTTGGAAAACATCGGCGAGTTCAGATCAGTCGTTCGATCCGTTCGCGGTCGCGCGGCGGGATGTGCCCTCGGTGAAGTACCGAAACTGGTCTGCATACTCCGGCGGTGGGCTTGTTCTTCGTGATTCACGTAACTGGCGAAACTGGTCCTTGGCCGATTGTCCACCTTTGATTTGCGTGCCTTTGCGTCGCAAGCCGAGACCTTGCAATGCTTCACGAAGATCGTCACCAGACGCTTCGTCCCCGCTCGGCGTGGCTTCGCGCTTGAGTTGATCCCAATACTTTACAAACCGCTGCATGTCTTCGCGAGTCCACTGGAGACGATCGAGCAACTCTTGGTCGGGCTGAT
>CAZNXE010000002.1:8113-42612 GCA_964576465.1 uncultured Planctomycetaceae bacterium | reverse complement strand
CCTGCTGCAACTGATCGCGCAAATACTCCAGCGCCAAGTCGGTTGCTTCGCGAGCATATTCGAGATTCGGGTCGTCGGCCCCTTGTTCGTCTTCGCTGGGCGCCGAACCGCTGTCCTTGTCTCCCGGTAGTTTGCCGGCGGCCTGTCCCGGAGTATCGCCCTTGGATCCGCCGGGCGTTCCCCCCGCACCGGTGCCGCTGGATTGAGAATCGCCTGACTGCTGGGGAGAACCTTCGCCGGGGGGAGAATCTCCACCCATCGGATCGTTCGACCCACTGTCGCCCGATGAACCTTGTGGTGTTCCTTCAGCAGAGGGTCCGCCCTTGCCCGCGCCACCTTCGCCAGAGGTCTTTTCGCCCGGTCGGTCTGAAGCGGAATCGGATGCCGACTTGTCACCCGGTTGATCGGAAGTTGGCCCCTTGCCAGTGCCTTCGCTCTGCCCGGCACCTTCTTCGGAGGCCGAGTTGCTACCGGCGCTTCCGGTGCCTTCGGCGTCGGCCGATTGCCCGGCACCTTCGTCTCCACCGCCGGAACGTTCGCCGCTGTTGCCCCCTTGCGAGTCTGATTCACGCGTGCTCTCCGACGGGGGGCTGGCCTCGTCCTTGGCTGCATCTTCGTCGCTGGGGGCCGTCTGTTGTTGTTTGTCCTTTGGCTTCTGGTGGCCCTCTTTTGAACCCGTTCCGGCATCCTGGTCACCCTTTTCGCCGGCCCCGTCCGTGCCCTGCTGTTGCTCGGGGTTTCCGCCGCGAGGGTCGCTCTGCTTGTCTGAATCGTTGGGTTTCTCCTGCGATCCTTCGTTGCCCGATCCGGCAGACTGACCTCCGTCGCCCGATGTTTCACTGTCGGCACGGCCTGAATCGCTACGTTCGCTGTCACCGGATGAGCCCGGTCGGTCGCGTTGCGGCGTACCATCTTTTGCCGCTGGTGATTGTTGTCCTTGATCCGCACCTTCTTGACCGCCACCGCTCTGCGATCCTTCGGTCGATCCGCTTGAGTCGTTGGCTTTCATTTCGCCGTCGCCGCCAGATTGCGATTCGTCACCGCCGGGCGACTGCTGCTTGCTGCTTCCTCCGGAGGAATCGGGAGATGGCTGTTGACCGCCGGGCGAATCTGACGATTCACCACCCCCGGAGTCTTGTTGTCCGCCAGAGCTGGAATCACCCTGCTCTCCACCTTCGGAAGACTCCGGAGCTTCGCCGGCTTGCTGATCGCCTCCCTCGCCTTGTTGTTCTCCCGAGGGACTCTTCTCGGTAGAGGGTTGGCTGGGCGATTGTTCTTCCGCACCCTGATCGCCCGCATCTTGCGGCTGCTCGCCCATGCCGTCTTCTTGCGGTTGTTCCTCCTCGGGCGACGGCGGTTGATCTTGGTCTTGAGCTTGTTCGTCGGGGTTCTCTTGGTCGCCGTTCTGCTGAGGCTTTTGTTCTTCCAGACGCTTTAGGATTTCCTCGAAGGCCTCACCTGGTTGAGCTTCGGGATCAATCCGTTCCGTCGCTTCCGACGAGTCGTCTTGGGCGATTTCCTCCGAGGCTTCTTCCTCAGCACCCTCTTCGGCACCCTGGTCGTCGGGCTCTGGCATGGGTGTCTGTTCTGCTTCCGCCTCGCCGCCGGGCTGCTCGTCTGGCCTTTCTTCCTGTCCATCCTCTTGCTGTTCATCCTGCGGCGGTTGTTCGGCGGGCTCAACGATGCGGAGCCGATATTCAATGGTCTGCGTGCGGTTCGCGGTGGGATGCTTGTTGTCTCGGGCATCGCCCCAATAAACGATTTCGTCGCCGACCTTGAGCCCCAAATCCGACGGTCGGAGACGATACGCACCGCTAAACTCGCCGTCGTGCAGGTCTTCCAGCAACGCACGTCGCAGCAACACCTGACCATCGCGGCGGGCGTGGATCGTAACGTTGCTCAACTGAAAGTCGCGATCGCGAGCCTTTAACTCAATCTCGACTGCCGCGTTGACAGGCACTTCAATCTCGTCAACAGCCGGTTGCGTGATCTCGATTTCCGGCGCGGCGTCGGGCGTGACTTCGATGCGATGTCTCGCGGGACGCGGGTTCTCGTGCCCCTGCTCGTTCATAAAGCGAATCTCGTAGCTCTCGAACTCGCCTGCCGAACGATTCTCGTTGAGGCGCAGGGTGAACGAGACGCTCGCCAGCTTTCCGTCAACGTCCATGTCCAAATCACGGCTGCCATTGCAATCGAAATCGATGAACGCCTCTTTAATCGTTTGATTCGCGCGGGCGGAAAGCGTGATCCGCGTCCCTTCCAAGGCCACGATGTCGCCTTGCCCCCGTTGTCCGCGATTGGCCAGCGCGGTGTAGTCGGGATAATCGAAGTCAACACGATCGACGATGATCGCCGGGGCCGACTCAACGCGGATTGAATAGGTGTGCGTGCGAGCGTCGCCGGCGACAAGGTAATACTCGACATCTTGCTGAATGCCAGAGCTGCCTTCAGGAAGCGTTACTTGATAGCGGAAGCTGCCTTCCGGGCGAGTCATGTCCAGCGGCATGTCAACGCTCTGCCCATCGGCAGTCGAATAGTACAGCGTGACCGGCTCGTCATCGTCGATGCCTTGCACCAATGCTGAAACGTCGATGAACTCATCGTGAAACGCCTGTCGCGAACCGGGACGAACATCGGAGAAGCCGACGCGCGTCGGTGCCTCGACGTTGGCCCAAGGCACAAACATGCGACCAACCGAACGAAACGGGCTTTTCGACGACAACAACGTATAAACGCAGCAAACCGCCACGACCGCCATCAACACGTAGCCTGCATGAATCAAGTGCGTGCGATCAATCACGGCTTCAGGGTTGATGCTCTTGAGATCGCGAGCCGCCTGACGTTCGATGGCTTTGAACACCGCGGGATTGACATCTTGGGGCCGCGAACGCAACAGAAGGAAATTCACCAAGCTGTTTTTCAGCGCGGGTTGATCGCGCTCGATGGTTGCCGCGGCATACAAGGTGTTGATGCGACGTGTCAGCAGCGGCCCGACCGCGCGAATCAGAAAAACTGTCCCGGCGGTGAGAAAGGCGGCTAGAAAAAACAGCCGGCCCCAAAAGCTAACTCCGCCGCGGACAAACCAATGGTCGACCACGGCGAACGCAAACAGATAGGCGAGCGCTCCGGCGGCAAACAACAGCAGCGCCGTGACCAATTCGGTCCACTTCACGTGCCCCCGCGTGCGACGAAGGCGCCGCTCGATCAGCCGGGCACGGTCCCCTGCGGATGTCGACAGCTTGCCACCAGCTACATCCCCACCCGAAGCGGTCAGACCTCTTGCCATCGAACAGACCTCTTACGGTTCCAGCCGACCCAGACGATTTCCACACAAGTCGTTTATATAAAACGACTTGTGACGAACGCTCCATGCACGTCGGATTCATGGGAGCTAGCTAAGAGAATCCTACTCCACAAGCATTATAGACGCTAATCGGCGAAAAACGTTCCACATCCCGTGCCTTGTCACAAGCGAAGAACGATTACCCCCCGCGCATTCGGCCCATCCGCAGGTTTAGATGCCGTCAGATTTAAGCACATCAGACGTCTCGTCAGTCTCCTGAACGGTTGCTAGGCTGCCGCTAACGATCTGCCAAGTTACGCAAGGAGCCCGATTCGCGTGAGTCGCTATCAACGTTTCGATCGAAAACAGATTCAATTGGCCGACATTGATGCCCGGGGACACGACATGGTCGTCCCAGCGCTCGACTCGCTCGATGCGCAGTTCGATCGTTACGAGAACCCTGAGTTCGCGGAGCTAGTTCAGCAAATCGCCACTGCCCGGCGAAACGACCGGCCAGTGATTGTGATGATCGGCGGTCACCCGATCAAGCTTGGCCTTTCACGATATCTAATCGACCTCATCGAGCGAGGCTTAATCACCCATGTGGCGACCAACGGTGCGGGCATCATTCACGATTTTGAATTGGCGCTGCTCGGAGGCACCAGCGAAAACGTGCCCAAATGGATCAAGGTCGGTCAGTTTGGGCTGTGGAAAGAAAGCGGTCGCTTGAACGAAATCATTTCTGACGCAGCCCGGCGCGGCGAAGGGTTGGGCGAAGCGGTTGGCCGCACCATTGAAGAGGAACCGTTCGACCATCACGCCATCAGTATCGCCGCCGCCGGTTGGCGTTGCGGCGTGCCAGTCACCTGCCACGTGAGCATCGGCAGCGACATCATCCACGCCCATGCCAACTGCGATGGCGCTGCGTTGGGCGCGGCAAGCATGACCGACTTCTTAATCTTTACGCAAGCCGTCTCACAGCTAGAAGGTGGCGTGTTTCTCAACATCGGCTCGGCAGTCACCGGACCCGAGGTCTATCTAAAATCGCTCTCCATGGTCCGCAACGTCGCACGGCAAAACAACGAGCAGATCTGCAACTTCACAACCGCCGTGTTCGATCTCGTCTCACTACCGCCAGACTACCGCGAAGGCCCTCCCTCGAAAGATCACGCCCAATATTACTACCGCCCCTGGAAAACCATCCTCGTACGCACCGTAGCCGACGGAGGAAGAAGCTACTTCTTCAGCGGCGATCATCGAAAGACGATCCCCACGCTATGGAGCGATTTGGTTAGGGCGTGCGATTGATGACACTTGCCTCCGCAAGCGGTCAGCCAACAGCAAGTAGGGTGCCGTCAAGCGGAGCGCGGACGCACCGCTTTGCTTGGCTGGCCAATCGTGGTGCGTCCGCGCTCCACTTGACGACACCCTACGGGAATTTGTTTCGGCGATCATCGACAGACGATCCCCACGTTGTTGCACGATCTGCTCAAACCGCAGTGATCGACGCCACAATCTGCTGCAATCGTTCCTCCAACAACTCCTCGCCAACCGTGATCTTCAATCCGACGGTCAACGCCCATAGTGGTCGACTCCCTAGCTGATCGATGCCGATTTTCACGAGGTCTTTGTGGGTGCAGAGCACGGCAGCGACGTTTGCGTCTTCTGCCCAGCGGGTTAGGTCTGCTATATCGTCGCGGGTGTATTGGTGATGGTCGGGGAACTCGCGGAATGCTTTGGTATGCACTCCGGTTGCGGTCAGCGTGTGGCGGAAGCCTTGGGGGTTGCCGATGCCGCAGAAGGCGGCGATGCGTTGCCCGGTTAGTGTGTCGATCGGTTGTTGGGCACCGCTGGATGCTAACAGGCAGCGGGGCTCGTGGCAGGCTTCGAGCCAGTCGGCTTGGGGATTCAGTTGGCGCACGCGATGACGAATTGCTTCGCGCTGCTGCGAGTCAATCAGGTCGGCTCGCGAGAGCATGACCACGTCGGCCCTGCGGAGACCACCGGGCGGTTCGCGGAGCGTTCCACGGGGGAAGACATGGTCGTGCCCAAACGGCTCACAGGCGTCCAACAGTACGATGTCCAAGTCGCGCCGCAACCGCCGATGTTGAAAGCCGTCGTCCAGCACAAGGCACTGCATCTCCAGCTCATCAATCGCCACGCGAGCGGCTGCCACACGATCGCGATTCTGCAAATGGGGCACCTCGGGGAGCGACTGCTCGAGCTGCAACGCTTCGTCATTCCGCTTGCCGTCCTCGGCCCCATATCCTCGACTGATGATCGCCACGCGAACTTGTTGCTCGCGCAACCTTTGGGCGATCCATTCGACCAGCGGTGTCTTGCCCGTGCCGCCGAGCGAGAGGTTGCCGACGCTGATCACGGGCACCTCGACCGCGAAGCTCTTGGCGCGCCCACGGTCGTAGCGACGGTTTCGCCATACGACGGCTGCTGTGTAGGGCACCTCGGCAACTCGAAGCACGGCACGGAGCGTCGAGGAGACGGATCCTCGTCGACGGCCACTCACCAGATCATGAAAGTCCGACGGGCTCAGCAAGATCTAACACCGGCACTGCTGGACAAGCCAGCAGTGGCACCCAATCCGAAACTGGCGAAAAGATGGGTGCGAGCACCCATCCTACAGATTCTCAAACGTGGCGAGGCACTAGAGTTTATTGCAGATTGCCTCGGCCATCTCTCTGGTTCCGACGGCCGAGGGGTCGTTTCGGTCTGCCTTGAGGTCGTAGGTCACGTGTTTGCCCTCGGCAATGACCGCGGCAACGGCATTCTCCAAACGATTGGCGGCGTCGGTCTCTTTCAAATGGTGCAGCATGAGCACGCCGGAGAGGATCAGGGCCGTGGGATTGACCTTGTTCTGGCCTTTGTACTTGGGAGCACTTCCGTGGGTGGCCTCGAACACCGCGCTGTCGTCACCGATATTCGCACCCGGCGCAACGCCCAAACCGCCCACCAAACCGGCTGCCAAGTCGCTGAGGATATCGCCATACAGGTTCGACAGCACGAGAATATCGTACAGCTCTGGCTTCTGCACCAATTGCATGCACATGTTATCGACGATGCGATCCTCGAACTCGATGTCGGGGTACTCTTCGGCAACTTTTCGTGAGATGGCCAGCCACAGCCCGTCGGTGTGCTTCAGAATATTGGCTTTATGGACCGAGGTGATCTTCTTGCGATTGTTCGCTCGGGCGTACTCGAACGCACTGCGTAAGATGCGTTCGGTGGCCGAAACACTGATCGACTTAATGGAGATGCCCGTCTCGTCGGCACCGGTCTTGATTTTCTTGTCACTGGGCAGTCGGTTGATCGTCTCAATCAACTCGGCAGTCTCGGGTTTGCCCTTCTCGAATTCGACGCCGGCGTACAGGTCTTCAGTATTCTCGCGAAAGATCACCAGATCGACGGATACCTTGTCGAAGTAGCTGCGAACCCCAGGATATTGCTTGCAAGGGCGGATGCAGGCGAACAGCCCCAGTTCCTGACGCAGATGAACATTGATGCTGCGAAAGCCGGTGCCGACCGGAGTCGTGATGGGGGCCTTCAGGGCACAGCGGGTGCGGCGGACACTTTCCAACACGCTGTCGGGAAGCGGATTGCCGGTCTTCTCCATAATGTCAACGCCGGCTTCTTGTTCGTCCCAATTGATCTTCACGCCCGTGGCATCAACACACTTGCGAGTGGCGGCCGCCAGATCAGGGCCGGTGCCATCGCCATTGATTAGGGTTACTTCATGCGCCATGGTTCTCTCACCTTCTCTGCTTCAAAAATTGGTTATCGCCGCGATATCGACCGCCGCGCAAGCCGGCAAAACAGACCTGTCTCAATCGACCGAACTCGTTTCGCCCGTTTGGGATGTAAGTTGCGTGCGAACGTAACACATGCCAGGAATGTCGTCAATTCTCGCAAATCGCCCGTGGGCATGGCGGTAAGGTGATTCCAGTTGATCCGGACCTGCTTCTCTACCTTCTCTACAGCGTTGGCCCGATGCTCCAGGGGACGAACTCTTCTTCTCCTACTCCGTGGAGTTCGCTCTTGGTTTTTCGTCCGCTGGCAACTTCTAGAATGCTCATGAAAATCTGGCGGCCGACTTCTTCGACGGGTGTGCCGGAGAGGATCACTCCGGCGTCGATGTCCATATCGTCGATCATGTGCTCGTACATCGGTGTGTTGGTGGCGATCTTGATCGAGGGCACCGGTTTGCAGCCAAAGCAGCTTCCCCGTCCCGTGGTGAAGCAGGCGATGTTGGCCCCGCTGGCGACCATCCCCGTGATGCTTGCCGGGTCGTAGCCGGGGGTGTCGACGATGACGAAGCCCTTGGCGGTAACACGTTCGGCATAGCGATACACACCCGCCAAAGCGGTGGAGCCCCCCTTGGCCACGGCGCCCAAAGATTTTTCGTAGATGGTTGTCAGTCCACCGGCCTTGTTCCCTGGCGAGGGGTTATTGTCGATTTCCACTCCGAACGCGGCGGTGTATTTCTCCCACCAGCGGATGCGTTCGATGAGCTTCTCTCCGATTTCCGGCGTCTTCGCGCGACGGACCAACAGATGTTCGGCACCATAAATCTCTGGGGTCTCTGCCAAGATGGCCGTTCCGCCGGAAGCCACGATCATGTCGCTGGCCACGCCCAATGCCGGGTTCGCGGTTATGCCAGAGTTTCCGTCGGACCCACCGCACTCGGTGGCGAGCATCAACTCGCTGGCCGGCACGGTTTCACGGCGAACATCGTTGAGAGCCGGCAACATCTCAGCCAGTTTTCGTATGCCCGCCTCAACGGTCTTCGCCGTGCCGCCGCATTCCTGCATCGTCAAGACGGTTGGCCGCTGGTCTTGGCCCGGGAGACCAATCTGCACGAGCCCTTCATTCTCGATCAAGTGCGAGGCCGGGCCCGACTCGCAGCCAAGGCCAACCAGTAGATAGGCACCAACATTCGGATGCCGCGCGAAGCCGGCCAGAACCCGATTCAACTGGTGATGATCTTCACCATCGTACTGAATGCCGCAACCGCTGCCGTGAACCAGCGGCAAGATCCCGTCGACCTGGGGATAGCGATCGAGTAACGATTGGTCGAACCGCCGGGCAATGTACTTACTGACCGATGCAGAGCAGTTGACCGTCGAGATGACTGCAATGTAATTCCGCGTACCAACGCGCCCATCGGGGCGACGAAACCCCTCGAAGGTGTAGCCCTCCAGCGGCGTGGGATCGGGCGGAATCTCCGTCGCGGGAGCATACTCGCGCGTGAACTCGCCCGCCGCCACATTGTGAACGTGTACCAATGTGCCCGGCTCGATGTCCTGGGTTGCAAAACCGATGGTTTGACCATACTTGTAGATCCGCTCACCCTTGGCGACGCGGCAGGTGGCAATCTTGTGCCCCATGCCAACCGATTCGGCGACCGCGAGGCGCAATTCGCCCAGGCAGATCGTTTCGCCCGCTGTCAAGCCACGGGCCGCCACGGCGACGTTGTCGTTCGGATGAAGCAACACCGCATCGGCCATTGCTTCAGTTTTTCGTGCTGAGTGGGAATTCATCGGATGGGTGGTTTCATATGGGATTAACGCTGATGTCCGCGAAGCTTAGCCGCTGCCAAGGCCACTCGCAAACCGCCAGCAAACGGTGGATCAATTGAGTGTCGCAAACCACGAAGGCGGGCTTGATCCGGGCGAGGTCGCTCGCCGAGTGAGACAACCAGTAATCTCTGGGGGGTTGGTGGACCAGATCAATGTCGCTGAAACCAGCTCACTTTGTCGGGTGAACGTTGTTCGGCTAGTACGTACTCGCGGCAAGTTGGTATATTTCAAGGCTCGCAACCCTAGTTCCTTGAACCAACCACGAACTCGATTCGACACCCCATACCATCATGAGCCAAACCAAAATCGATCCGAATTCTCCACAACTGCCATCACCGTTTGCGGAACTTTCTCCGCAAACGCTGTACGACAAATGTATCACGCTCGCCCGAAATCTGTGGTGGAGTTGGCAACCCGAGGTTGTCGATCTGTTCCGAGACTTGGACCCCATTCGCTGGCGACAACTCGACCACAACGCGATCGCTCTGTTGTCGGAGTTTACGCCCGAACGGCTAGACATGCGGGCTTCGGAGCTTGTGCTGTATAGCCGCATCAACTACGCGCATCGCCGGCTCAAGGATTATATGAGCGCGACGCGAACTTGGGGCGCGACACATGCGGGCGTGCTGGGGTCGATGCCGGTCGCATATTTTTCGGCCGAGTTCGGGATGCACGAATCGGCCCCGATTTACTCTGGCGGCCTAGGGGTTCTGTCGGGCGATCATATCAAGGCGGCCAGCGATTTAGGCGCTCCGCTGGTGGCCATCGGGCTGTTCTACGATCAAGGGTATTTCCGACAACGCCTCGACATCGAAGGCTATCAAGTCGAGGAGTACATCGACACGCAAGTCGAAAACCTGCCAATGGTGCCGGCGCTGGATGCCAACGACGAACCGATCAGCGTAAGCATCGACACACGGACCGGACGTTTGCTGGCCAAGGTTTGGCTCATGCAGGTTGGCCGCGTCTCGCTGTACCTGCTCGACTGCGACGTCGAGGGAAACCGGCCCGAGGATCGGCAATTGACGAGCCGATTGTATGGCGGCGACACGCGGACGCGCATTCGCCAGGAACTTGTGTTGGGAGTCGGAGGTGTCAAGGCACTTCGGGCATTGGGGATCAACCCCGGCGTGTACCATTTGAATGAAGGGCACAGCGCGTTCGCACCGTTGGAAGTGATTCGTGACCGCATGCAGACCGATGGCCTTACGTTTGACGACGCCTTGCGTGAGGTTGCCCAGCGGACGGTCTTCACCACCCACACCCCCGTTCCGGCGGGGCACGATCGCTTTGACGGCGGTTTGGTCGAAGAGCATCTGGGGCCAACCCGCGAGCAACTTGGCATCTCCTTCGAGCAACTGATGGGCTTGGGGCGCGTCGAACCGCAAAACCACGATGAGTCGTTCTGCATGACAGTCGTGGCCTTGAAGCTATCGCGACGTGCCAACGCCGTGAGCGCGTTGCACGGCCATGTCTCGCGTCGCATGTGGGGGCTGCTGTGGCCCTGGCGCGTCGAGGAAGAAATCCCAATCGGTCATATTACCAATGGTGTTCATGTCCCCAGTTGGTTGGCCCATCAAATGCGTCAACTTTACGACCGCCACTTTGCGGCCGATTGGTTCCAAAGAATGGGCGAACCCGAAGTGTGGCAAGGGATCCACAATGTTGACTCGGGCGAGCTCTGGGAAACCCATCACGCGCTAAAGAGCCTGATGCTTACTTTCGTCCGAAGACGATTGAGCCGGCAAAGCCGACGACGCGGCGAGAGTGACGACGCGGTCGAAGCCGCGCGGAACATGCTCGACCCCAACGTGTTGACGATCGGTTTTGCGCGCCGCTTCGCAACGTACAAACGTGCTGACCTGCTGATGACCAACATCGATCGGCTGTATGCGTTGCTGAACGACTCGAAGCGACCGATCCAGATCATCTTTGCCGGAAAGGCCCATCCGGCCGATGAACCAGGCAAGCAGTTGATCAAACGCATTGCGAACCTGCGTTTCGACGAGAACTGCAATAGCCGGATTGTGTTTGTCGAGGACTACGACATCAATGTTTGTCGCCACATGATTCAGGGCGTCGATGTGTGGCTCAACAACCCGCGACGGCCGCTGGAGGCCTCCGGGACGAGTGGCCAAAAGGTAGTGCTCAACGGCGGGCTAAACATGTCGGTGCTCGATGGATGGTGGGCCGAGGCTTTCGACGGCACCAACGGCTTCGGCATCGGAGGCGGCACCTGTCACGTTTCAGACGAGATCAACGACCGTCGCGATGCGGAAGATTTTTATCGCGTGCTCGAGGAGGAGGTGATCCCCCTGTACTACGATCGCGACGTCGATGGCCTGCCACGAGGATGGATCAACTGCATGAAAAGTTCCATCGGTTCGCTGGCGTGGCGATTTAGTGCCCATCGCATGGTGATGGACTATGTGAAATCGAGCTATCTCCCCGCTGCCGGAGGGGTAAGCTGTGAAATGGGTATGCGGTAGCCGAATCGTCGCGTAAGATTGGTAGGTTCTCCCTGGCGTCACGCTAGCCCGGAGAATACGCCATCTTGCCCATTCTCACGCCTGATTCTTTCAAAGGCCCTCGGTAGAGGTATGTCTGAGAAGACTTGGCATCTGAAGCGGTGCAGCCTGTTCGAGCAGCTCACCCCCGACGAATTGACCGAACTCGAGTCGTCGGCTCGTATGCGCAGCTTTCCGCGCAAATCGCTCGTCTATTTGCCAGCCGACCAAGCAAACGCGGTGCTGCTGTTGGTTTCCGGTCGAATCAAGATTTGCAATATTTCGTCCGATGGCAAGGAATCGATCATCGCGTTCATTGAGCCAGGGGAGATTTTTGGTGAATTAGCCCTGCTCGATGCCAACGGAGACCGGGAAGAATTCGCCACGGCGATTGAAACCTCGGACGTCGTCTTGATCTCTCACAATGCGGTTCAACGACTGATGCAGCGTCATTCGCATGTCGCCATGGAGGTGACACAACTGCTTGGATTGCGTCGGCGGCGGATCGAACGACGGCTAAAGAACCTCATGTTTCGCTCGAACCGCGAGCGGCTCGTGCATGCATTGCTTGAATTGTCGGAGAAATATGGTCAACCGGTCCCCCAAGGAATCCAACTAGCCATCAAACTCTCGCATCAAGACCTGGCCAACCTGATTGGAAGTACGCGAGAATCGGTGACGGTCGCTCTCGGTGAACTTCAGAACGAAGGCATGGTCCAGCTTGCGCGTCGGAAAATCGTGCTCTCCGACATCGACCGAATGGCCAAGAGTGTGCAAGCGGAACTCCCCGCCGAACCACCCCCACCCGCCAAAATACCCAGCCTGGGGGGGCAACGATCCACATAGCAAAAAACTGGGCCGCAAGCTCCTATTTGTAATCGGGATCACAGACTTATTCGCCCAAAAACCTGACAATGATTGAGTAGGCAAGGTTCCTGTTCTCGACCTTGGATGCCTTGACCATGAAATACCTCCCCTTCCTGGTGCTGTTTACGACGATGAGATCTGCGGAATGAACGCGAAAGCTTCAAAAAATGACGACTGGGACGCATGTCCACCCGGTGAGTTGAGCCGGATGGTCGGTCGCATTCAGGCGAGCAGACGTAAACAGTCCGTCGTTCGAGGTGGAATAGTGTCGGCGCTCACGCTCGTGCTGGCAGTCACCATTTGGCAAGCCTTGCCAAGCCTCACCGGCGAGACTCAACACAACTACGGCGGTATTTCTTGTACCGAAGTGCAGGCAGCACTGCCACATTTCCTTGACGACCAACTTGACGAAGAAACGTCGGAAAAAGTTCGGCTACATTTGGCCCAATGCGACATGTGCCGTCCTAAAGCAGAAATGATGGGTTGGGTAGCACAGCGAGATCCTGTCCTATCCAACGCGGTTGCATGCAACGACGCAACATGCCCCGAATGCCAACAGCAGGACCAACTCATCGCACGTGGCCTCATCCGTCAAGTAGAGACCCCACAACTGTTGGCCGTGCTCGGCACGCTGCCATCGGCAAGCCACTTGGAGTAGGGAGCCTTATGCTTTCTCGATGCTCAATCATCCGTGGGTTGCATGTCGCTCTTGCGGCATTTCTTGGATCATTCGTCGGCATCGCCACCCTCGGGGCAGCCGAACCAACAACCTCGCCCGAGGGGCTGCTCGGTCGCTTCACGGAAGGCTGGAATGAAGCCGAGTGGGATGGCGGGGGAGTTCCAGGAAAACGAAAATTCATGCGGCCCCTCGACGACCGTGACTGGCAATTGCGGATGCGGGTGTTGCATGGACTTGTTGCCGCGGGCCAGACTTCTGTTGCCCCGCTAGTCGAGACACTTCAGTCGGGCCAATCGCACGAGCGCGTGCTGGCGGCGCAGGCGCTCAGTTACTTGGCCCCGCTGGTTCCCACGGAACCACTGTGGGCGGCAGCCACCGATGACCCTGACGCGGCCGTTCGGCTTTACGCTGTCGATGCGTTGGGCATGCGCGGCGACCCTTCCATCGCCGAGCAGTTGAGTTCGCTGGCCGCCACGGAGTCGAACGGCGATGTAAAGAAACACATTGCGTACGCGATCGACCGCCAAGACCATCCCATCGATCAGGCGGTTGTCGAGCGGTTCGCCCATTGGGATCCGGCGAACATCGCTACGGCACAAGTTGGTGAACCTGCCCCCGATTTCACCTTGAAGACCATCGACGGACAAGAGATCTCGCTGAGTGATTTTCGCGGTCAGCAGGCCGTGGTGCTGGTCTTTATCTATGGCGATACATGACCCGTCTGTCACCGACAACTCGCGCAGTTGCGCGAGCAGCTCGAGGCGATCGTGAAACTTGATGCCGTGCTTTTAGCCGTCGACCCACACGAGTCGTGGTCGGCCAAGTTCTTGCTCAAGGAGGTCGGCTTCGATGAAGACGATGTCCACTATCCCTTGCTGACCGATCCTACATACACCGTGAGCGCTGCCTACGGGGTCGCCTTCCAGATGCGGATTCACACCGAAGTCAGCAACCGCCCCGGCACGTTCATCATCGATCGCGAAGGCATCCTCCGCTATGTCAAGCGCGGGCGCAACTACGCCGATCGGCCATCGCCCAAGAAAATCATCTCGGAACTCGGCAAACTCTAGGCTGAATATTTCATAGGCGATCCGCGGCCATGCTCGTCGCCCTTCGATTCGCAATGCAGTTGAGCTGCTTGTACGCTGGGGAAGATTATCTATCTCACCCCCTGGCGACCAATTCATGTATCCCTTCCTCGCGCGATGCCCTTCGTTACCCTACGCCGTTGTTGGATTGTTGGCGGTCGTGTTGTGTGGCAGGGTTGCTCCATCATCCGGAGGCGATCCTCATCGACTGCACTTAACGATCACTTCCGATCTCCCGATGGCAAATGTTCCGTTGGACGTTGAGATCGACTTCGCAAAGATCGTTGCCGCGGAGAATTGGAAGGGCGTCGTCGACCCGAATTCGATCGAAGTCTTCGATACCACATCGCATGCGCCAGTGGCTTCGGCGAGAACCGAGGATTTTGCCTATTCCGATCGCGGTCACTTGCAGTGGGTCATCGAGAATCCTGAGCGACGCGATTACGAGATTCGCTTCAATACGGTTCGCGAGCGCCCGCCGCTGCTACCGCAAGAACACACGCCGTTGATCGGCGTGGGCGACCTGCTGCGATACAACGCCGGTGAACCGCGACCGATTGCCCCCATCTACCTCAGCGGGTTACTCGATTTGAACGGCGACGGCTTGCGAGACCTGATCGGGTGCTGGAACTATGCTTATCGCCCCGGCTGGCCATGGGACGGAGTCATAGCTTTTCCAGGTCTGGCGAACGCGGGCCCACTGGAGTTCGGCGATCTGAGCCGTTTGCGTTGGGCCGCGGCGGCGGAAAACGACGGCCCGCCGAATCATTTCACCGGCACGTACATGCACGCCGCCGTAGGAGACCTCAACGGCGACGACCTGCCCGATTTGGTTTTTTCTCCGAGTGGATCCAAGACATTGCAGTTCTATCTCAACCGTGGCCGACGTGAGCCGACAGGCTTCCCGATTTTTGAAGCTGCCGGCAGTGTGGAGCGACCTTCCAGCGGTTGGAATCCCTGTCGCGCTGTCGATCTCAACCGGGACGGTGCGGTCGATCTGGTGGTATCAGGAGCCTACGCCCGCAATACAAACGCAGACGGTTGGCCCATCCGCTTAGCTCCACCTGTCGACTTGGACGTCGGGCGTGAAGCATGCTTCGCCGATCTCGACGGCGACGGCCAACTCGATGCCATTTGCCTTGTCGACGGACCCGCAACAGATACCCGCGCCGCGAGCGTCGCATGGCAACGCAATCTTGGGGGTGATCCTCCCCGTTTCGGCCCCAAGCAACCACTACAAGGCATCGACCGCACCTGGTGTACTTCACTGGCTGCCGTTCGTGATGATCACCACGTCGGCTTGCTCGTGGGGTACGGAATGGGGCAGCATGTCGAGTATTACCAACAAGAGCCACTCACGACCGATCAACCTCGTTTTCGCCGAGTCGGAACGCCCAGATCTAAATCCGCCGTGTTGGCATTGAGCGATCAGGCGTGGCCATGTGTTTGCGATTGGAATGGAGACCATGTTTGGGATCTCCTCGTTGGTGGCGGGTACGGTTGGCCGCGCATCGTGCTCAATCGTGGCACCAACCGTCGACCTCAGTTCTCGCTCGCGCAGCGAATCGAAGATGAACAGGGGCCGATCCGCATACTTCGTGACGAGGTTCTCGGTGGCAAGCACTGGCACAATATGGGCTACCCACTGCCGGTGTTCGTCGACTGGGACAGCGACGGCCTTGCCGATTTGATGTTGCCCAACGAGACCAATCGCATCTTTTGGTACAAGAACGAGGGAAGCCACCAGCGGCCGCGCTTCGGTCGACGACGCCAAGTCATTTGCGACGGGTATCCCGACTCCGATGAAATGCGAGCACTCTCGGCACGCCGCTCAAGTGATCCCGACGAACCGAACCAACCTTATCCCTACGAAGCGGAACGCCCTTTCTTTTGGCGTACGGGCGCCTGCTTCGCCGACTTTACCGACGACGGTCTCATCGATTTGGTCACGCACGACGGGCATACGCGAAAAGCAACGCTCTTCGTGCGATATCGTGACGATCAGCAACAGTTGCGGCTCCGCAAAGGGCCTCCGCTACGATTGGCCGACGGGCGCGAGATCGACGATTCGATCGTCGGCCGAACGAGCCATTGGACTGAATCATTTCGGTCCACCGATTGGGACGGTGACGGGCGAATCGACCTGATCTACAGTTGCGCCGGTACCCGCGCTGCCGACGGCAGTATCTACCTGTTGAGGAATGTGGGTACGCGCAGCGAGCCGGTGTTTGCCAATCCTCGCACGCTTTGCTGTTATGGCGAACCCATCAAAGTCACCGCACACGGCCCTCATCCCTGGGTCGCCGACATGGACGACGACGGGCGCCCCGATCTACTGACCTGCGTCGAGTGGAGCGTCTACCCGTTCTATCGACACGCAGCGATCGAAATGTCCCAGAAGCCGGCGTTTGAGCTCAGGACAGTTGCTGATTAGAATCCGTTTTCGGGTAGCTCAACCATTTGCTAGGCAGAAAAACATGCGGTTTCTCTGGAAATTCCGTTTTCAAAATCCTTGACATCTGAGGGAAATTCAATGAGAATTGTGTTGCTGATTGTTGAACCCGCACCACCATTCAGTGTTCGAGCGACTCTTACCTAACACGACAAACTCGGCAGTAACGCTAATTCAATAACGACCTCTCAATTTCTTCTACCGCCGCCCATGTGCTGGCCAGTAGTAGAAACAATTGAGAGGTCGTTTTTTTTGATGAGCAATATGGAACAGCCCAGGAGCAGTACCTTGAGAAGGTCTTTTCCTTGGCCTCGAAGACAATCTTAGTTCCAGAATCATGGCAACAGGACAAGCCCAGAGGGTGGCAAACATGACGCGATACAAATGCTTTGGCTACACACTCGCTTTTGGATTGATTGCAGCAGCCACATCAGCCCAGGCTGTGCCCTTGACCTTCACGCTCGACCCATCTCGCAGCCAACTGACTTTATCGACAATAGATCTCTCTCCCATCGGAGATGTCGCTATTCCCGGTAGTATTCCATTTTTTGACATCCTCTCCTTTGGACAGGGGCCTGGCTCGTTGGTGACCAGTTACAGTGGGACGTTTGACGCCGACTTAGACCTCGCCAGCGGAATGATCTCCTCTGGAATTAGCAGCGACATCGTCGCCGCGAACAGCGGTACTTGGAGGGCAGAGGGCACGGATCCAACGTCTATTGTTTCTGGTCCAGCCAACTATGGTCACGAAATCGCTATCGGACCTGACATCCTGGGAGGACCACCAGTCACAGTCACGACGGCCATTTTCGATTTTTCCTTCCTGTTTCGTATATTTGAAACAAACCTGCAAGGAATCTCGCTGCCGATTTCGCCAAACCTTCCAGTTGGCGAAACGATGACATTTTCGAGTCGTTTCCCAATTCGAGCCACGGGGGGGACCGTGGTTACTGGAGCTACGTTCGAATCCAATATATTCGGAGATTTTAGCTTCCTTGATTTGAGCGGTGAGGATAACACATCCGACTCTGATATTGACGGAACCCTAATTTCCCTCGGCGGCGGCGATTTTGAGATAGTCATACCGGTAAGTGTGGAGGCTCTATATGGTTCGGATGATGGGTTCCCCAGCCCCGGGCTCATCCGTCCCGTGAGTATCGGCTTTACCGGTGTGTTAGTCGCCAGAACAACCATACCCGTACCTGAACCCGGAACGCTGACCCTCGCCAGCTTCGCGCTAGCCTTCTTGCCTTTGGCCTTGTGGCGTTCTCGACGCATGCGATCGTCATAGCGCTGGATTACAAATGCGACTCGGTTACTTAGCGTAAGACCAAGTCAATAATAGACTTACAGCTAAAGCCGCACACTCTTCCGTTCGTGCGCCAAGAATCCGCTCTCTTGACGCAACTTTCTTTCTTGACAGCACTTCTGCATACCGATAAAAATAGAATAAGAATTCTTATTCTGCTATCAGCTTGAATCTCTGCCGGGGGAATCTGCTCGCCGGCGGGCATTGATTGAAGATCGGGAGTGTGGGATGAGCCAAGTTGTCGGGCGCGTCGGTTGGGTCAAGCCGCCGCTTCAATCGCGTAGCCAGATGAGCCTTGAGCGAATGCTCGATGCGGCTGAGGAAGTCATTGCCGAGAAGGGTTTCGAGGGCGCGACCGTTGCCGAGATTGTTCGCCGTTCGGAAACCTCCGTCGGTGCCTTCTATGGTCGCTTCAAGGAAAAAGAAGCCCTGCTGGGTTGCCTCCACGATCGCTTTACCGATGAGGCCATGGCAACGACCGACGCCGTGCTCGATCCCGTGCGATGGGAAGCGAGTTCGATCGCCGAGATTCTTAGCGAGACGATTCCCTTTCTGGTCGAAGTCTACCGCCAGAAGACCGGCCTGATTCGCGCGTTCATCGTGCGAGGCTGTGTCGATGATGAGTTCTGCAAACGGTGGCTTCCGTTGAATGCACATCTGGTCGGTCGCCTACGTGATCTGATCTTGGCGCGTGCCGAGACGATCGAACATCCCGACCCCACGTTGGCCATCCAAATCGGATTGCAGATGATCCTCAGCACGCTAGATCGCCTCACCCTGTTTCGCGTGAGCGAGGTCGAAATCATCGAACTGCACGATGCCCGACTGCCGGGCGAACTCGTGCGCTGTTTTTTGAGTTACTTGGGCATCTCACCACAAGCATGCTGAGAGTGCATTGAAACGATCCCTTCAAAACAACCGAACCAACTACCAGGGCAACCTGGGATTGCCACTGTTGCGGGGCCCAAACCTGCGAGGAAATGCGATGCGATACGTAACACCCATCCTAGTTGTCATGGCCATAGCGATGCCCACGGTTGCGGCTGAGATCGATCCGGCGAGTTCCATCGGGCAACAGATCGATGGATTTGCGATGCAGGACTTCCGCGGACGCGAACACACGCTGGAGGAATACGCTTCTAGCCCATGCGTGGTCGTGGCCTTTCTGGGCACCGAATGCCCGTTGGCCAAACTTTATGGCCCACGATTGCAAAAACTCGCTGACGAATTCGCTGCTCGGGATGTAACGTTCCTGGGCGTGTATTCGAATCGTCAAGATTCGGTTACCGAGCTGGCCCACTTCGCGCGGATCCATGGCGTGAAGTTTCCGCTTCTAAAAGACACCGGCAACGTAGTGGCCGACCAGTTTGCCGCCCTGCGAACACCAGAAGTGTTCGTGCTCGACGCGCAGCGCGTCATCCGCTATCGAGGTCGCGTCGACGATCAGTATGGCCTCGGGCCAAGCACCGGCTATGCCAAGACCGATGTCCGCCGCCGCTATTTGGCCGAATCGATCGAGGCGGTCCTTGCGGGCGAGACCATGGAACCGTCGACGACCGACGCCCCGGGCTGCCTGATTGGGCGAATTCGCGAGCCGAACCTCAACAGCGAGATCACCTACACGAACCAGATCGCACGTATTCTGCAAACTCACTGCGTCGAGTGCCACCGCCCAGGGCAAATCGCTCCCTTCTCGCTAACCGAGTATGACGAAATTGTAGGTTGGGCCGAAATGATCGAGGAAGTCGTACGCTTGCAGCGGATGCCTCCATGGCACGCGGATCCGAAGTACGGCCACTTTCTCAACGACCGCAGCATGCCCAACGAAGACAAGGAGACGATCTACGCCTGGGTTCGCAACGGCGCCCCCCAAGGCGACCCGGCGGAACTTCCCGAGCCGATCGAGTATCCCGAGGGTTGGCAAATGGGCGAGCCCGATGCGGTCTATTACATGAGCGACGAACCCTACACCGTGCCCGCCGACGGGGCGATCGACTATCAATACTTCACCGTGGATCCCGGCTGGAAAGAAGACCGTTGGATGTGCGGTTCGGAGTGTTTGCTGGGGAACCGCTCT
This sequence comes from uncultured Planctomycetaceae bacterium, assembly GCA_964576465.1. Lineage (GTDB taxonomy): Bacteria > Planctomycetota > Planctomycetia > Pirellulales > JAEUIK01 > CAZNXE01. The sequence goes on along the minus strand of CAZNXE010000002.1, from coordinate 22,759 downwards.
GTGGTGCATCACATCTTCGTGTTCTCGCTCCCGCCGGGCACCCCCGAACCCGACTTCCGGAGTGCGGAAGAGGGCCGTGGCGATGGCGAGTTTAATCCTGGGAAAGGTGGCATCGAGTTGATCGCGGGTGCCGCACCGGGAACGCCACCCTGGACATTTGCCGACGGCATGGCCACACATCTTAAGGCTGGCACCAAGCTCATTTTCCAGATGCACTACACGGCAAACGGCCACGAGACAACCGATCGCACGGCAGTTGGCTTTAAGTTCCGCGATGCCTCGGAAGTGAAGCACGATGTGCGCATGAACATGGCGATCAACTTTGGGTTCAAGATTCCCGCTGGCGAGAACAATCATCCGGTCGAGGCGACCAAGACATTCCACAAAGACACGTTGCTATTGACGTTTGCCCCGCACATGCATCTGCGTGGCAAGGCGTTCCGCTACGACCTTCGTTATCCCGATGGCCGCGTTGAAACCCTGCTCGACGTACCGCAATACGACTTCAACTGGCAAACGATCTACATGTTGGCCGAGCCAAAATTGGCGCCCGCGGGCTCGCAACTCTATTGCCTGGCACACTTCGACAATTCGGAAGACAACCTGGCAAACCCCGACCCAACATCGGATGTCTATTGGGGCGATCAAACGTGGGAAGAGATGATGATCGGCTGGTACTCCGAGAGTGACGATATCGATTCGACCGAATTCGATAAGAACGCCAAGACACGTACGGCCCGATTCCTTGAGAAAGCGAAGCAAAAGCCGCCGCGAATCACGGGGCTGGCCCGGCGCGCCGCCGGTAGATTTCTTGAATCGCAAGAGGACGCCGACAAGTTCTTGCAGCGCGTTGCACGCATTGTACCGCAGGTAGACCGCATCGGCGTCAGCGTCGTCGACGGCCCCACGCTGCGTTTCCTTCAGGTTGCACAACCGATCGTGCTCGACTATCCGTTGGGTCGGACGGACCTCGAATATGCGACCAAAAAATCGACGCTGGCCAAGATTGCCACCGGTGGCAACGAAACCGTGTACGACACCCTTTCAACTGCCGGCGGTGGAGATCTGAAGACGATGTCGACGGCTGTAAGCAGTAGCCTGCATGTGCCGATCACCATTGATGGCCAGGCGGCGGTCGTCAGCTTTTGGAGCAAGGAGGCAGCGGCGTTCCCGCCGGCAGCCGTCGAAGTGCTGCGACCGTTGGCCAAGCTGGTCGCTCCCGAGAAAGAATAGACCGATCGGCAAGCAGATTGCGATGGTAGCCAAGCCCTTACGGGTCGCTATCGGTTTCTTCTTCGTCGACTTCGATCGCGTCGCCGAGGAGGTCTTGGTCGAAGTCGTAGAAGAACCAGTCCAGGTCGCCGAGACCGCCGATGAGCGTGTCTTGTGCGACGTCGTCGAGGATGTTCACGCCTGGATCCAGGATTGTGCTGCCGTTGGAGCCGGTGAAGGTGGTGCCCAGGATGTTGGTTACCCGTTCGGCAAAGGGTCGGGCTGACTTCCATTCGTCGCTAATTGCGATCACTGCCTGTGCCGTGCTGCCGGTGAAGTTGAGTCGATCGCTGACCAGCAGATCTTCGCCAGTGCCACCGTCCAAGGTGTCGGCACCGATGTTGCCGAACAGAACGTCGCGGCCTGAACCGCCGAAAAGTTGATCGTCGCCATCGGTGGCTTGGGTTCCGCCCAAGATGAGATCGTTGCCGCCATCGCCAAACAAAATATCACTCAAGGGGCCACCGACGACCACGTCGTCGCCATCGCCGCCGTGAATTTCAACCACGTTGCCGTTGGCAAATTGGCCAACCAATACATCGATGAAATCGTAGCCGTGCAGGATGATCTTGCCAGTGACGCCCGAACCGATGAAGTCGAGCCGGTTGACCGCAACTAGATTTTCAAACTGCACGAAGAGCGACAGTCCGGGGCCTGAGCCAAGCACGAACACCGCATCGAACCCCGGTGTGCCACCGTAGATGAGATCGATGTTGCCGAACCCATCGTCGCGCAGCACATGAGGGCTGACCGTGATTGGCGTTTGAGCGAAGCTGCCGGTGGCGGCGTCTTTGTCGGTGGCGCGAACTTGAATGTCGTTGGCCGCCAACGTCGGGAACGTGCGCTGCACGGTGGTGCCGCTGATCACATTGGCAACCGTTTCGTCGACGGTGCCGTTGCCGTCCCAATCAATCTCGAAGGTGAACAAGCCGGCCTGATCGACCGGCGAAGGATCGGTTGCGGTGAGCGTGTAGATAACTGTCTCACCACGATAGATGTCGGTCGTGCCGCTAATCGCAGCCGCGGGCGCGACGTTGTTCACCGTGACGGTCGTCGCGTCGGTAAGAGAATTGTCACCGTTGATCCGCAGCCCGATGGTGAACACGCCGTTGTCGGCGGCGTTGAAGTTGACGTTCTCGCCAGTCGCATCGTCATACTGCCCGTCGTTGTCCAAATCCCACTCGTACAGCACCGCGCCGGTGCTCGCCGCCCCGCTCAGTGCAATCAGCGTTCCTTCGTCGCCGGTGTAGGGTCCACCGATGTCAGCGGTGGCGGCAGGATCGACGATCACGGTTAGGGTGACTTGAAACTGGGCACCGAGCGTTCCGACGGATGATCCTTCGTCGGTCGTGAACGTCAGCGTCGCGGTCTTCGCCCCCGGCGAGAGGCCGGTCGCATCGAACTCAACCGAAAGGACTTCGATACCACTGGCTCCAATGACAGTCAGCGGTACGAACGTATCGAGCGAAAATGCCGCGGCATCGGGCCCTGTGAGGGTGGTCGTGAGCAGCGTCAAATCGGTCAAGATCCCAGATCGCCGTCGGTCGTAATGTTGTTGATGTCGATGGTTTGCGACGTGCTTCCACCCTGAACGATCGTTCCTAAATCGAGTGTCGACACGCTGTCGTACACCGGCCCGACACCGGTGCCTGAAAGCGTCAACGGTTGGTTGCCACTGTCGCTGGTCACCGTGAGATTCGCGGAACTGTTGCCCCGCGTGCCCGGCGAGAAGTTGTACGGCGCGCTCACTGCCGTATCGCTCCCCAGGCTGGGGTCCATGAACAGCGGATTACTAGCCGAACCGCTTCCCGAAAAATCTCCCGAACCCCCCGGGAAGATCACGTCCTTCACCTTTGTGAAGTTCGGGCCAGCGTTCGACGCGGTGACGGTTTGCGAACCACTCGTGTCGCCCACGCGCACATTGCCGAAGTTCAGCGTCGATGTACTTGTCGCCAACACAGCATCTTGAAACGCCGTGCTGAAGAATTCTTGTTCCGCCCTGAGCGATAGATTTAAGTAACCGGCCGAGTTTAGATGAATTGGATCATTCATAAGACTTATGTCGGTGGGCAGGGCGGGATATTGATCTGGAGGAAAGACTCCTGTCGCCGGCACATTGCCGAGAAAGCCGTTGTAGCCAAATACCGAACTGTTAAGGCCAAAGTTGTCGATGTAGTGAATGCGGCTGCTGTTGTCACCGATCGTTTTCTTGCTGTTCGCCCCCGTCCCAACATCTTTCATGTAGCTGTTGAAGTCAGCGTTTGAAGCAAGGTTAAACGCATCGTCGAACAAGGGAAATCCTGTGTCGGCGCGCACGATGCCATAGAGCGCGAGCCGATCAACATCGCCCGCTGAAACCGGTGAGTAAGTGTCCCAAATATTGATGTAGTCGTAGCCCTCGATGACGACTTGAATATCGGGGCGAATGCTCAGAATGTGGTTGGCAATGGTCATGACATCGTTGACGATACGGGTCTTGAGGGCATTCAAGTCAACGCCGTTCAAAATGTTATACCCACCGACAAACGCCCCGCCGACAATGTCGTTGCCGCCGGAACTCAGCCATACAACGTCGGCGTCGGGATTCGCATTGATGCGGTTGGTGATGCCAGCGAGATCGAGCACATGTTGCGCGGCCAAGCCGCCGCCGAACGATTCGTTGTAGACCGTGGCGCCCGGATGGAACACATCGAGCATTTGTTGAAGGCTGTTGTTAAACCCGGGCACCGGCGGTGCCGAACCAGGGGCGTTCGCCGCAATCAACCATGCCCAACTATCGCCAATCGTGACGATGTCGCCGGCGCTACCGGCCAACATGCGACGGTCTTCTAAGGCGTCGACCCTGAGCGACCGGTTGTTGCAACTTGCGATGGTTCGCGTCGAGGGTGCTGACGAGCGGCGACGCCGATTGAAGGTGGGATACCAACGTCGCTTTTGGCTACTGGTCATAGGACTCAAACCTCGATTTAGCGCGTAATCGATTGCGTATAATTGTGTCACTCGATAGCGAGCTGAAAAAACGATTCCAGCATCGTTGCCCACCGACAGGCAGATTATGCACTACGGCAGCGGCGAATCAAAGCAAGAAAGGCCCCTACATCTGGCAAGTTCCTCCGCCAGCCGTTCGCCACGGCAGGCCCACATCAACAACAGACGACAGAATGACGCATCCGAAGGGTATTCATTGCCGGAGAAGGAGGAAGCTTTGTAATGTACTTCGGCCAAGTGCTCTCATGCTTACGGTTACTTGTCCGCAAGCTCTTTGGTGGTCAGCAGTTGGGGACCGGAAACATGCGATGCTTCGCGATTGGCACGAACGGCCTTGTGCGTGGGCCGCATGATGAGACAGTGATGCGGCGCGGGGGACCGCTCGCCTAGGGAAGTTGCCATGCGGTTCTCTTCGCTGCTTGCCACTGCAGCATCCCCGCTCCAGATCTGCTTGAAGCCGGCTTGTCCGCACCACTTTGCGGCGCGATGGCGGTTCACTCGATGCAATGGCCTGATGCTCGAAGATCGCTTCCGCAAAGCTCGGCTTTCGCGTCCTCTCGAGATGCGCGTCGGGAGCGTAAGGACCAGCAGACCATCATCGGCCAAACAACGCCGTGCTTCGTGCAAAACTCGCTCGGGAGACTCGACGCAAGCGAGGATATCGCACAACAGAATGACTTGGAAGTTTTCCGCCGGGAAAGGCAACTCCTCGCCACGCGCCGATGCCCAACGGACTTGGCCCCATTTGAGCAATCCTCGCGCGGCCATCACGCCTGCCAAAGGATCAATTCCATACCGAATGCCGCACTGGAAGTGGTGAATTTCACCCTGCCCGCGAAGCCCGACTTGCAACATTTTTGTGCGGGGACCGATCTCGATGTGTTCGTTCAATCGCGATTCCACGGCGCGTCCACGTTGGCGCAACGACCGCGACCAAGGGTGTTCTGTATTGCCAGGCGATTCAACCATCGACGACGCGAGCATACTTTGCCGCTGGTGCCATGGTGCCGATTCGTCGGTCGGCAAGAACGTGGGAATGCTATCCACCACCGGATATCCACGACCACACCGGCGACACGACAGCCAAGATCCCCAGCCATCGAGAGTTCCATAATCGAATGGACAGATCAGATCGTCCCACATCTTCCCGCATCCTTGCTTGTCGACTTATGGGCATTGCCCAAAGGGGTGTTGGGCAAAATATGACACAAACCAGCGGTTGGGTAAATACGGCGATGGACTCCGATGCTAGCATCGCCATTGAGAGCGTGTGGCGATTAGTCGCGGGACACAACGACCGTAAGCGTGCCGACGTTGTCGGATAGTTCGCCCACCGAATCGTTCACACGAAAATACAGGGTGCCGGTGTGTTGCGGTTTGATTTCAGAATCCAGACCAACGACATGCGGATTAAGGAAACCTGACGGCGTGTTCATCGTCGCGTTTTCAGGAACAACGGCGGCCAGCAGCACGCCGAGCGGACGTCCGTGGTAGTAGCGAATGGAAACGCCGCCGGGCTCGCTCAGCCATGGTTTCGTGGTCTTTGCGACTTGATAACGACCACGGGCGCGTAATTGATATGTGTGGCCTTCCTCGATCCACACGCCTGAGTTCTGCCAGCCCCGGTTGGCGGAGACTTTTACGGTGGCAGTTGGCTGTGCGGCATCGAGCGGCTCGCCGGGCGTTGGATCGATTGTCGTTCGCGAGATATCGTAGCCATGTTCAAGGTCATGCGTGAACACGGCCCATTCTTGGGTGAGCAACGACCAGCTAACCTCGCCAATACTCGCTCGGAATCGCTCGGTTAAGTCGTCCTTGGCTCGGGTGTCGTGCAGACTTCTGAATTTCCGCTGATAGCGGGGATGACCGTCGAGCAGTGTGGCAAGCGCCCAGCACCAAGCATAGGGCTCGTTGCGAACGTGTGCCGTGTTGCCAAAGTTCAAGACTTCTTCGAGAGCCAGGGCGCGGCCGTTGGCAACCGCTTTTTTCACGAGCCGAATTCGACCCAGCATTGGCACCTCGTCGGCATTTGCCGGGAAGTAACCCAATGTAAGTTGGTCGTCGTGCCAACGGTGCGTGGCGAGCAATTCGGCAAGCCCTTCATTGTACCAAGGTGGTCCATCGCCCCCGAGGTGCGTGTTCACGAAGGCATGCGTTCCTTCGTGCAATAACAGGTGTCGACGATAATAGGGCGTCGGTTGCTCGTCGAGCCACAGGGCCTTGCCCAGTGCGTAGCCGTGTAGAAATCGCGGCAAGTCGTCTGGCAACAGTCCCGCGTCGACGAATGTTTTCCGATTTCGCATCAAACAACCAGTGACTTTCCACGGTTGCCGCGGAAGCTGATCGATCTTGAAGTAATCGCGCCACAGGTCATACGCCTGATCGAACACGACGGGAAGGCTCCGCACTTCGTCGTCAATCGCAATGTCGGTGTAGAGCACCAAGTGGCGACCCGCGATGCGGCGAATCCCCACGGCAACAAGCCGGTTCGCGTCGATATTGGGAAGGGCAAGCGGTTGAAAGGCCAAGCGATGTTGCTGGGTTGCCCGAGGTGTTCGAGATGATTGCTTGGGTAGCGTCAAGCGGTCGCTGTGAACATCCACACCTTGAGCCGCCGCGACGTGCGCGTACAAGACGAATATCCCTAGCGCTGGCAATAACAATTTGCCGGACACCACGATTGCCTCATTTCTCGTAAACCGTGGAACGTTGCCCAAGGGCTGGCAACCCGCCAACGACGTTTCTCTCGTGCAACTCCCAATCACCCCTTCCTAGTGTAGACTAGCAGCCCGCGAGAAGAGTTGCTTTGAGATCCTCTTGGAGCCGACTCGATTCTTCAACAAGTCTGTAGGCATGGCAACATGGCCGCAACGCAAATTGAAAGGGCGGAGTGCGTGATTCGTTCTGACTCACGGCGTGCCATTCGGTGGATGTGCGGTTCACTGATCGCGTTGGCCTGTTGCACCTACGTTCTCCTCACGGAGATCGCGCCGGTTGCTACCACCCTGTTTGCCGGCGCCGTTCCGGGGGGATGGTTGCTGCCGTGGTTGGCAGTCGCTCAGCTAGTCGTCGTCGCCGTTACACAAGGCCTGAAGGCGCGGGCAATTCGCCGCGCGGACGACTCGACCGTCGGCGCACCCGAGCGTTTGAGTGTCTTGGCCTATGGACTGATTGTGTTGTTCGGGGCACTCGGGTTGAGTCGCGGACCGCAATCCGGGTTTTTGATCGCCGGCTACGATGATCTGTTGGCGGCCATTGTCACGTCTTCCGCCGTCTCGCTGTTGTTGCATGTCATCGATCTTCGAAGCATCGTGAACCTTGATCGTGAGCAAGAACCACACTCCATCTCTCCGGGACATGGCCACCGCGTGGCTCGATGGATCGAGGCAATCGCCGCGGCAACATTCGCTGTCGCATGCATGATTGTCGAAGTCTCCGCGTAGATACGCCGGGTGGTGTCGACTAATGTGAACCCTGAAGCCAGAAGTATCCTTTCCTTGAACAGGCGGAATGTAACCATGCACCGAGATGTTTCACGGATTTGGCTAGTCGCATGGCTGTTGTGTTTCGCATTTTCGACAGAACTTGTTGGCGCGGACGAGCAGGATCCGACGGCGCAGCGTTCCCAGCGAATCGTTGAAGAGAATCTTCTACCGGGAGCAACCGATTGGCAATTGACCCGCGTCCGGGCCGATGCCGACGGCTTCCGCTCACCGTGGATCGAAGGATACTGCTCAAAACAAAGCGTGAAGGCAGGAGAGTCGCTCGACATCATGGTCTCTACCGATCCACCTCGGCGATTCGAGATCGACGTCTTCCGGATGGGGTATTACGGCGGGAGAGGCGCTCGGCGGATGACGACTCTGGGGCCATTTCAGGGCAAGACGCAACCGGTTCCCGCACGCGGAGAGAAGAACCTGCACGAATGTCGCTGGGAACCCGCCACAAGTCTGCGCATCCCCGGGGATTGGTTGAGCGGCGTTTATCTTGGCCGGCTGACGACGCTCCCCGCGAAAGATGAGGGCCCCTATTGGCAAAGCTATGTGGTCTTTGTCGTTCGCGATGACCGTCCGGCGGATATCTTGTTTCAGTGTTCAGACAACACCTGGCAAGCATACAACCGCTGGCCTAACAACTACTCGGTCTACACACACCCGAAGGGGAACCAGGGACCGTGGGCCGATGTGAGCTTCGATCGACCTTATGGCCGTGAAGCGCAATACACGGGTGTCGTGAACGATCCGCTGACGTTCGGGTCGGGGGAGTTTCTGCCACTGGAGTTCCCGCTTTCGTATTGGCTCGAACAGCATGGGTACGATGTTAGCTATTGTTGCAATTGCGATCTGCTCACGCCCGAACGCGGCATGAAATGCCGTGCGTTTATCAGCGTGGGGCATGATGAGTATTGGGACATTCGACAGTTTCGCAGCGTCGAACAAATGCGAGATGCGGGAACGAGCCTGTTGTTTCTCTCCGGCAATTCCGTCTGCTGGGTGACTCCTTTTCGTGCCAGTTCCGATGGCCGACCCAATCGCATCATTTTTCGCGGGGGTCCGTATGGAGCGGACAACGACTACGCGCTGCTGCGCGAACGCGAACATGGACCGTTTCCAGAACATGGTCCCGACGAGGGCCTGCTCATGGGGGTCCGCAACGTGGAGCCCGTCAATGGTGGCGGCGACTGGGTGATCGAGAAGCCGAATCATTGGATGTTCGCAGGCACCGGCATGAAAAAGGGCGCGCGGATTCCGGGGCTAATCGGTTGGGAATACCACGGGGCGCCGGCCGATCTTCCCGGTTTGGAAGTTGTTGCCGCGGGCACCGCGTGGCAAGGCGGTGAGAATCCTCAACAATGGGCCGCAACAATCTATCCCGGGCCCAAAGGGAACTTCGTCTTCAACGCCTCGACGATCTTTTGGGCTCAAGGGCTTAGCTCACCTCCGGGCCACACGCTGCCGTGGTCGCACTGGAGCCGCCCCCACGGGCCCGACGCGCGTGTGCAGCAAATCACGCACAACCTGTTGCAACGGGCGATCGCGGCGAGACAAGAAGATGGGCCGGAATGAAACGGCACCACGTGTAGATAAAGCCCGCTTCTAAAGTGCCCGACGATGTCGTCTGGTGCGGCGTCCGCCGAGGCTGCTGGGTTTGGGTTTTTCTTCCTCGGGAGGCTTTTCGCCTTCTTCTGCTTGGGGGCGCATCGGAACGGGATCGAATCCCTCGAGATGGGCACGCTTCAACAGTTTGTTGATGCGAATTTCGATGCTTGTCAGTTGACCGCCCTCATCGGGGGTGACGAATGTGTAGGCGACACCCTCGCGTCCCATGCGTCCGGTCCGTCCGACACGGTGGACGTAATCGTCGCAAAACTCTGGCACATTGAAGTTGATAATGTGCGAAATCCCGGAGACGTCGATGCCGCGTCCGACCACATCGGTCGCCACGAGATAGCGTACGCCTCCCTCGCGAAATTTCTTCATGGTACGGTCGCGGACGCTCTGGTTCAGATCGCCATGCATGCAATCGACACTCTTGAACTTCTTCTTGAGCTGGTTGTGAATCCGGTCGGTACCACGTTTCGTGCGACAAAAAATGATCGCCTGGGTCGGTGACTCGCGCTCAAGCAGACGTACGAGTAGATCGAATTTTCTTTCGTTGTCGACCGTAAAGTAGAACTGCTCGATCGTATCGACACTAATATCCTTCGGCGAAAAATCGAGCGACTCGGGATTGTGCATGTAGCGATTGGCTAGCCTTCGGACCGGAGGCGGCACAGTCGCGCTGAGCAACAACGTCTGACGTTTCGTTGGACATTTCTTCAAAATGCGTTCGATGTCGGGACGAAAGCCGATATCGAGCATGCGATCGGCCTCGTCGAGCACGACCACTCGCAGTTCGTCAAGCACCAGCGTTCCGCGTCCGATATGGTCGAGCACGCGTCCTGGAGTACCAACGACGATTTCCGTGCCGCGCTGCAGTTTGTCGCTCTGCCCTCGCACTGGCTTGCCACCATACAGCGCGACACTGCGCGCCCGATGAGCGTGGGAGAGCTTGGCGGTCTCGTCTCGTACCTGCACGGCCAACTCTCGAGTGGGTACCAAGACCAGCGCTTGGGGTTTCGAGGGGCCTCGGTGGATTTCGATACGTTCCAGAATCGGAATCACGAACGCAGCCGTCTTCCCGGTTCCCGTTTGAGCCTGCCCGATGACGTCGACGCCCGTCAACGCGAGGGGAATCAGACCGCTCTGGATGGGAGTGGGCTGGAGATAGTCGACCTTGGCCAACGATTCCATCATCATTTCAGAGAGCGCTAGATCGGCGAAACCGATTTCGTCGGCTTCTTGTGAGGAAGCGGATTCGCGATTTGATGAATTCACGGACGCGTGGCAATTGCAAAGAATGTTGAAATGCGAGCCAAGACGGTCGCTGCTCAGACCCCCAACGACCGCGTTGCGACCATGGCCGCCAGCGGAAGGCTGACACATAAGGCAGGGTACTCAGCCGGGCGCAACTCTATCAGCAGCGAGAGGTTTCGTCAACGGGGGCAGCCGGGGGCCCATGGTAGCGTACACGAAAAAGACCGGCGCTGGTCCTGAAGATCGACCAGCGACCGGTCCGTTGAGAATCGCTCGCCAGGCGTGCGACTACTTCTTCGTCTTACGCTTGGCGGTCTTTTTCTTGGCGGCCTTCTTCTTTGTAGACCGTTTGGCGGTCTTTTTCTTGGCAGCCTTCTTCTTGGTGGTCTTCTTCTTGGTCGACCGCTTGGCGGCCTTCTTCTTTGTGGCTTTCTTCTTGGTCGACCGCTTGGCGGCCTTCTTCTTCGTGGCTTTCTTCTTGGTCGACCGCTTGGCAGTCTTCTTCTTCGTCGTTTGTTTCTTCGTTGCCATTTCCGTGGCTCCTGAAAGCTGGGTACCTGTTATTGCTGATGGATCAGTCCCGCTGGTACCCGTCGCGGGCAGACGCCATCGAATGTCGGTGCCGCGCGATCAAGCTTGCGCGGCCCACGCTAATGCTTAACGAACTCCTTGTTTTTCAGATGCTCCCTCTGTCACCGACTAGGTGAAGGCGACCGAGAACCGTAGGAGACAACCAACTTGGATGCATCCTGTGCGCGCATTGAAGCATCTTCGCTCGTCTTACGTCAAGGCGAATTCTTACCCTAGTTTCCTGAGTGCCAGATATCCTCTCGTCGCCGTCGCCGATCGAAGCCACGCAGACCTCCACTGAAGGCGCTACCATTGGATCAACGACATCCCACGAATCGCGCATGGCAACCTCTTCGTCGAGTTGAGTACCTTGGGCGACGACCACCGTGCGCGGAGTTATAATTCAAGTCATGTCCCCATCGATCGAGCGGTTTCTGAACAGTTTAGTGCGAGAAAAAAGAGACCCGGCGAACGTCGCCGAGGTAGCCGATGACACGGTCGACCTCTGGAAATACGCGACGGACGAAGAAGTTCGCGACCTGATCCATGCGATCTTGAACCGGTTGCCCGCGCCCGAGATGAGCGACGATGTCGAACTAGATTCCCAATTGCTTGAGGCCCTGTTCGGGAGTCTCGGGCATCGCTACGGCAAGGCTCGTCCGTCCAGCGAACCAAGTGTCGAGCCGCTTTCGCGTCGAACGATCGAGTTTCTAGCAGAACTTTATGATCGACTGGGGCCGGAAACTGCCGCCCGATATCAGGTCTTGCGATTGCTAGCGTCAGCCGCCGATTCCACTTCGCTCGGCCTGCTTGCCGAGAGGCTTGTTGTCGATCCACCCGTGGAAGCCCGGCAGCTTGACGCTGTTTGTGCACCTTTATTTCAAGCCACGCGACTTGATGTCGACACGCTGTACCCGAGGTTGTTCGACGCGCTGGATCGGCCGGTATTGGCGGCCATCGTCCTCGATCTAGCAAACCACCTGTGGCATCGTCAAATGGTCGATGTTCACCCGGCGGCCGCGCGATTGGAACACTTGACGGGCCTCTTGAAGGCGATGGCTCATCGATTGCGGCTCGTCGAGGAACAGCCGGGCAAGTACGCCAGTACGCAGGAAGAGCTACAGCGTCTGATTGGCGAGAGCGCGTCGGTCATCGTTGCATTGTGCGATGCGTTCGGTTCGATCGGCGATGCGTCGTCGATCCCCGCGCTGAACACCGTGTTGGAGCTAACACATCGCCGCCTGCGAGCAGAAGCCGCCACGGCGCTAGCTCGACTAGGAGAGAAAAGCGGTATCGATATCTTAGTTGAGCTGGCCGCCGATCCGGCGGCGCGTACGAGGGCACTGGCTTACCTGGAAGAACTCGACCAACTCGACGACGTGCCAGAGGAATTCCGCACGCCGATGGCCCGCGCCGAGGCCCAGCTTTCAAGTTGGCTGGCCGAACCACGGCAGATCGGCCTTGCACCGCAGAGCACCGAAGTCATCGATCATTGTCACCAATATTGGCCAGGCTTTGACCAGCCGCGCGATTGCTTCTTGATACGGTACGAGTATCCGTTTCCCCAAGGAGCCCTCATTGGAATCGGGCTGGTCGGCCCGACGACCTACTGCCTGGCCGTCGACTTGCAAGATCTGGCGCCGTCGGACATTTATGCGATTTACGCCGGTTGGCATTCCGAACACCCTGAACTGGCTGAAGACGAGGTGTCGCAACTCTCCGACACCGAGCGAGAGACCCTCGAAATGGCGGGCGAAGAACTCGTCGCCGACGACATCGAGTTGGCAATGGTCGGCCGGTTCTTCGGTCAAAGCATTCCAGTCTACCGAGCCACGCGATCGCGGCAGCCGGGGTTCTTGGTTGTCGACGGAGAGACCATGTCGTGGTATGGGGCTGGAACCACAAGCCGCCCGCTTGGCCCAACCGAGGCGTATTGGATCCACAAAGGCCGCCGGCTGCTGGCCTCTTTCAACTCCGGCGACGAGGAAGCCGGCGAGTCATCGTCGGGCTGACAGATCTGTCTCAGGTAGAGTCGAATGTCAGCGAAGCAGACGCCACGACACTTTTTCGTGGCCTCGGGGCTTGCCGTGGCGCTGCTGGTCCTTGGAAGCGAACCCTCATCACTTTATGATTGTCTGCTTCTGTGTCGCGGATTGGCCTGCGGTGCTCCATGCTTGTGATCGGAGCGAAGGCCGGAGGACCGGCGGCGTTAAGTTTCTTCGATGATTTCGAGGGAGATTTCCGTGACTTCATTCATTTCAGACCGTGTTGCCGCGTTAGAACCATCGGCCACCATGGCCATGGGTGCCAAGGCCAAAGAGTTGAAGGCCGCTGGCAAGAAAGTCTACGACTTCGCCCTGGGCGAGCCAGACTTCGACACGCCCGACCACATCCGCACCGCGGGCATCGCGGCGATCAGCGCCGGACACACACACTACACGGCTGCCCCCGGAATCCCAGAATTGAGACAAGCGGTCGCCGATCAGTGCCATCAGCGACATGGGCTGGAGTACGGTCCCGCGCAGGTGGTGATCTCTTGTGGCGCGAAGCATGCGTTGCATAACGTGTTCACGGCCACGCTGAACGCGGGCGATGAAGTGATTGTTCCCGCCCCCTATTGGGTGAGCTATGCGGAGTTGGTACGCATTGCCGGCGGCGTGCCGGTGATCTTGCAGACCGAACAGTCGAACGACTTCAAGCTCTTGCCCGAGCAGCTTCGCGCGGCCGTAACCGACAAGACAAAAATCCTGCTCATCTGTTCTCCTTCAAATCCGACTGGCAGCATGTATTCGGCTGAGGAGTTGGGGTTGCTGGCCGACATTGTCTTGGAGCACGACCTGCTGGCGATTGCCGACGAGATTTACGAACGACTCGTCTACGGAGATCACCGCTTTACCTGTTTCGCCACCGTGCGCCCCGGGCTGCAAGATCGAACCGTGATTGTCAACGGCGTGAGCAAGGCATACGCGATGACCGGCTGGCGCATCGGCTGGACCCTTAGTTCGCCGGAGTTGGCCAAGGCAATGTCGAAGTTGCAAAGCCAGGAGACTTCCAACGCCTCGAGCATCAGTCAGTATGCTGCGGTGGCTGCCTTGAGGGGTCCACAAGAATGTGTCGATCGCATGCGAGATGAATTCGCCAAGCGACGTGAGTTCGTTCAGCAGCGGATCGAAGAAATCCCGGGGCTGAGTTGCCCTGAGATGGCCGGAGCGTTTTACGCCTTTATCAACGTCAAGGAACACCTCGGGCGTTCTTACAATGGCAAGCAAGTCAACGACGACACATCTTGGTGCCTTGAATTGCTCGAACAGCAGAACGTGGCGACCGTAATGGGATCGGCGTTTGGCACCGACGGCTACGCCCGAATGTCATTCGCCGCGGCCATGGACGACATCAAAGCCGGCTTCGATCGTATCGAGGCGTTCATCAAGAGTTCCGACTGAGAAGTCGTCCCTGAATC
>CAZNXE010000002.1:0-8052 GCA_964576465.1 uncultured Planctomycetaceae bacterium | reverse complement strand
GACGCGCCAAGCCCCCAGATTAGATCAATCGCCGGGAGACCACACACGCGGCGGCTCGGAAACAGCTCGCCCAACGTTCTTAGCGCCGTCTCGTCATGTGGGTCATCGAACGTCGGTACAATCACCACGCCGTTGGCAATGTAGAAGTTGGCGTAGCTTGCCGGCAGCCGATACTCGTCGTGATAGATAGCTCTTGGCATCGGCAATGTGACGATCTCCAGCGGGTTGCCATCTTGATCGGTTGCCTCTCGCAACTGGCTCACATTTTCAGCCAGCGGATCGTGATTCGCATCACTCGGGTCGTCTTCCGTCATGGCCAACACAACCCCGGGAGCGACAAAGCGGGCGAGTTGGTCGATGTGCCCGTCGGTGTCGTCGCCCGCAATGCCGCCGCTGAGCCAGATCACGTGCTTCACGCCCAAATTGTCTCGAAGTATCTGTTCCATCGCTGGCTTGCTCATGCCCGGGTTGCGATTCTCGTTGAGTAGGCAACTCGCAGTGGTCAGCACGGTCCCACGGCCGTTCACGTCAATCGCGCCACCCTCGAGAACCACTCCTGGGGCAAACCGTTGGTAACCAGTCTTTTTTGCAATCCGTTTTCCGACAAGATCGTCTTGATCGAAGGGAGGGTACTTGCCGCCCCAAGCGTTGTATTGCCAGTCGACCAGCGCGGGCGGCGCGCCAGTTGCATTGACCAAGAACGTGGGACCGTGATCCCGCATCCAGGCGTCATTGGTTGGAATGTCGTACAGTTCGACCCCTGGAATGTTGCCGACGTACCGCCGGGCTTCGGACATCACCCCTTCGCCGCCCGCGAGAATACGGACTGGCTCATAGGCCGCAAGTGTACGGACCAGTTCGGTCCAAACCTCTGGGATCGGTGCAAACGTGCCGGGCCATGTATCCCGATTGTGGGGCCATGAGAGCCAAGTGGCGGTGTGGGGCTCCCACTCGGCAGGCATGCGGTAGTGCAGTTGATCGGGCGTCACGGTCACGAGTCGATGAATCGCTTTGAGATGTCGGCATAGGCGTCCGTGCGTCGATCACGAAGAAACGGCCAATGCGTTCGTACGACGTCGATTTGATCGAAGTCACATTCGGCCAGCACGATGGCTTCTTCATCGTGCGATGCGCGGGAAAGCACATTGCCATTGGGATCGCAGAGGAACGAAGATCCCCAGAATTCGATGCCGTCTTCGGTGCCCGTGCGATTTGTCGCCGCGACGAACACCCCGTTGGCAATCGCGTGGCTCCGCATCATGGTCTCCCAAGCGTCGTGCTGGCTCTTGCCGAATTGGTCCTTTTCGCTGGCGTGCCATCCGATGGCCGTGGGATAGAAAATAATTTGGGCACCGGTGAGTGCGGTTAAACGCGCGGCTTCCGGGAACCACTGATCCCAGCAAATGCAAATCCCCAGCTTTCCCATTGCCGTTGCGAAGCTGGTGAATCCAAGGTCGCCGGGAGTGAAATAGAATTTCTCGTAGTACAGCGGGTCGTCGGGGATGTGCATCTTGCGATATCGCCCAACGAGTTGCCCGTCGGCATCGCACACAATGGCCGTATTGTGATACAGCCCCGGGGCACGTTGTTCAAAGATCGATCCGACGATCACAACGCCATGTTGCTTCGCCGCTTCACACAGTCGCTGGCTCGTGGGGCCGGGAATCGGTTCAGCGTCATCGAACCGAGTATGATCCTCCTCTTGGCACGGGTACGCCGTGGCGAACAGTTCTTGTAAGCAGATCACCTGAGCCCCCGCTTTGGCTGCCTCACCAATTCGCTGGACCGTGCGAGCTAGGTTTTCGGCCTTCGCCGGTCCGCAACGCATTTGGATCAAGCCAACCGTAACCCGGCTGCCCTTGCCTTCCAAAGAACCATGGTCTGAGTTCGTTTTGCCTTCGTCGGAGTTTGTCATCCCATAATCGTACCCCAGCCATCTCCAGCTTGCAGTGGCATTCGATCCGTCCCCAGGTAGAATTGCCACGTACCTAAACTGAGCGAGCCCCAACATGCCACAACCTCCGAACGGACTATTCATCACGGGCAACGACACTGAGGTTGGCAAGACCTACGTGGCAGCGATGATTGCCAGGGCATGTGTACGCTCGGGCTGTCGCGTGGGCGTGTACAAACCGGCTGCCAGCGGTTGCCGTCGCGAAGGAGCGAAGCTGGTGTGCGACGATGCCTTGGCGTTGTGGGAAGCTGCCGGGCGCCCGGGACCAATCGACCGCGTTTGTCCCCAAGTGTTCGAGGCGCCGCTGGCCCCTCATCTGGCCGCCCGCCGCGAGGGGCGACAAGTGGACGCCGCACTGCTGCGCGAGGGAGCCCGAGCCTGGTTCGGCGAGTGCGACTTACTGCTGGTCGAGGGCTCCGGTGGGTTGATGTCACCTCTGGGCGAGGACGACTACGTGGCAACGCTAGCCGACGAATTGGGTTTTCCGCTAGTGGTGGTGGCCGCAAACGTCTTGGGAACAATCAACCTAACGCTGCAAACGCTAATCGCCGCTGCCTGTGTTGGCCCGGGGCTCGACGTCGCGGGCATCGTGCTCAACAACCTCTTGGGTTCAGAAGAAGACTTGAGCCGGTCGGAAAACCGCAAAGAAATTGAGCGATGTGCCACGTCGCCCATTTTGGCCGAGGTTGCATATGGCGACGAGCGTTTCAACCCGGAGATCGACTGGTTGAAACTAGCAGGCCCGCCGCGCGAACAGTTTTGAGAAGGCTCCACGCATTAGCGAGCGTGTGCCGTGGCCGATTGCTCAGACCGCTGTTCAGCGACGCTGGTGTCGATGGCTAGTTTCATCGTCACGTTCCATTGCCCTGAGTCGTCGCCTTGGACGTACCAGTGAGGCAGCACGGCGATCGACTGGTGCACGAGTTCGAAACCGCCTTCCGATTGGCTCACGGTTTCGACGGGATAAGTCCAGATCCCCGACGGACGTGAGATGTCCAACTGCACGGTGATGCCCAGCCACTCGTCGGTCATGGCCAGCGTCTGGGCTTCGGTCAGGTCTAATTGCGTGCCCAGATGCCCTAGCCGCTCGGAGTTGGCCGCATGAAAGAAGCGATCGTCGGCGCCCGAGGGCAGGCCGGCGAAGTTGAACTCGACCGCCAAGTGCAACGTTTGCCCCGGCGGCAACCCTTCGAGCTGGTATCGGATTTCGAGTTCCGAACTGCCCGCTTCAAGCGTGACCTTCTTGGTCAATCGCATCGAATGACCATTCACGTTTCCATCGCGTGAAAGCAGGGCTTGAATTCGGCCCGGGCTACGGCGGAGCCGCGATTCAAACACGCCTTGCAGAAAATCGCCACACTGCCTCGCATCCCCACGAACGACAGACGCGAGATCGGCTTCGTTTTCGAGGAAATGGTCCAGCAGGCTCTTGCGTAGATGTGTGTCATACTGAATACGTTCGTTGAGCCCCTCCTGCTTAAATACCACGCGATCGTGGATGCTCTCTACATTACCATTGGCCGAAGCCGGGCCAGCCAGAACTTTGGAGTGATAGGCTTCCGGGCGACGTGCCAAAGTGGCCAAGAGATTGTGGCAGATCGATCGCACGTCGAGCTCGTAGATTTGGCCTCCTCGGGTCGGCGCGATCAACGTGATGAGGCGATCGTTCGAAAGGCAGATTTCTTGCCGGGCGTCGAGGTTGTAGTCGCCGGACGCGCCTTCGATCCAAGTCCCCGTGCGGCCCTCAACCTGATCGAGCAGATTATCGGCTGCGATGAGATGGTTGTAGATGGCGTTTCGTAAATGTGGGAGATAGACGCCGCCGAAAGCCCCGTGCCAGTAGCAACAGTTGCACTGACCACGGTACAGCTCGCGTCGCGCGGCTTCGAGCGTTTCACCGGCATGCTCCTGCTCAACCGCATGAAGCCGGCGGCTGGTCATCAGCATCCGCGTGTACATCTCGTCGGTTTCGGGGTACTTCACTTTGAAGTTGCGCCACAAGCCACCACGAATGAACCCGCGTAGTGCCGACCAGTCGGGCTGATCCTCGAAACGGTGCGTCAGTCGGTCTAGCTCGACCTGCCGCTTGACCGGCAGCGCCCATTCGGTCATCTCACGATAACTACTGTCGGGCAGGTAGATCTTGCCTGCCGGAGGGACACTGTCGATGACCTCTGCCGGGGTGCAGGTTTGGATCCAATCCTGATTTTCGACCAAAGCCCCAAAAAACTGTTCCAGCCAACCGTTGCTGTAGACATGCTCGTGGGTTCCCGGCCACGTGCCGAATTTCTCGCCGTCGTCGGCGAACATGACCACCGCGTGTGGATGTTGGTCGGAAACTTCGCGGAGGTAATCGATCGACTGCTGGGGCTCCGCGAAGGGGATTAGATAGCGAAGCTGCTCGCTGCCGGGAAAGACCTTCAGTAGGTGGCCTTCGTCTTCGGTCAAAAAGTAGCTGTGCAGTTGTTCGTCGACGAGCCCTGCATTCTTAAAGTGGAAGTCGTCCAGCGCCGTGTATTCGATTCCCGCAGCCGCCACATCAGCCACAAGCGACTGCTCCCACACACGTTCAGGAATCCACATTCCGCGGATTCTTGCTCCCAACCGACTTTCAAGCCACTGCGTGTAGGTGCGAATCTGCCCCTGTCGATCGCGACGGGGGAGCATCGTGAGAATTGGCTCGTAGAATGCCCCGCCGATGATCTCGATGCGGCCCGCGGCAGCCAACTCGGCTAGGCGGTCGAGATACTCGGGATGGTGGACGTCGAGCCATTCGATGAGCGACCCGCTGGTGTGCAAGGCGCATCGCAGCGACTCGAACCGCTCGAACACATCGAGAAATGGTCGGTAGCTGTCTTGATAGGCCTGTTCAAAGACGCCATCGAAGTTGCCAACCGGTTGGTGGTTATGCAGCGCGAGTATTAAGCGAATGGGGGCAGACATATGTTTCTTCAGGAAGATTCGAGGCGATGGTTCCGGTTCATCAAGTCGTGTTTGGGGGGGGTTGGCGGTAGTCGTTATCGAAAAGCTACGCACCTTCGCTAGCTTCGCTGGTCGGCAAAGTTTGCGCCGAATACGGATCGGCCTCGACATCGCGCAAGAAAGCAGCCGCCTCTTCGGGAGGAACCGGATTGATGTAAAACCCGGTTCCCCACTCGAAACCCGCCGTCTTCGTTAGTCGCGGCATGATCTCTATATGCCAGTGATAGTGGCCCAACTCTTGGCTGTCAAAAGGTGCCGTATGAATAATGTAGTTGTAGGCAGGGCGATCGAGTGCGGTTTCGATCTTGCCGATCACCTGGCGCATCATCGTGGCGAGTTCTTCGACGCCGTTCTTGCCAATGTTCTCGAAATGACTCGAGTGCACCTTGGGTAGGATCCAAGTTTCGAAGGGAAACCGACTTGCAAACGGGCAGAAGGCCACGAAGCCAGGGCTATCCATCACGATCCGCTTTTCGGATGCCAGCTCTTGTTGCGTCATGTCGCAATAGATGCAGCGACCGCGGTAGTTGTAGAACTCCAACGAGCCGGTCATCTCTTCCCAAACGGCAATCGGTACGACCGGAGTCACGATCAACTGGCTGTGCGAGTGTTCCAACGAAGCCCCGGCGGCAGCTCCCACATTCTTGAAAACCATGCCGTACACAAGCCGTGGGTCTTTCTTCAAATCGACGAGCCGATCGCGATAGATCCACAGCACCTCTTGCATATTTTGCTCGCCCAATTCCGATGTACTGACAACGTGCTCGGGTGACTCGATGATGACTTCGTGCGCTCCCACGCCTCGCATCATGTCGTAGATACCATCTCCGCGGCTGTTGAGATCACCTTCGATCTCCAGCGCCGGGAACTTGTTTGGCACCACGCGAACTCGCCAGCCCTCGCGATTGGGCTCCGAGCCCTTGTTTCGATAGGCGACGATCTCGCTAGGGGTTTTGTCCTCGTTTCCCTCGCAAAACGGGCAGAACTTGCCCGAGTGTAGACGCGGGGTACTTTCAAAATCGTGAGGACGTTTGGCCCTACTCTTGGCGATAATCACCCAACGCCCAACGATGGGATCCTTACGTAGATCAGGTGTTGTGTCAGTCGTAGGCCTGTTCATATGGTTGTTATCCTGATGCGCTAAACAGGGTAAGTCGATTCGTCTCAGAAACGTTTCGAGAAAACAGGAACTGTCAAACCACTATGCTTGCCACATAATCAACTCGTAATCGGGTGAAGGAACGTCTGTCTCGATCATCCCCTCGCCGGGGGCCCGTTCAACAGGCTGGTCGCCCGCGATTAGCTCGACAAAAAAGCGCAGCGGATCTTCCGGTGTCGCGCCGAGGGTCTCAAACGGAATCGCCAATTCAAGGATCGTATCGGCAGCCGCCGACACGTGGGATTCCGTGACCGGGACGTCGTTGTGATAAAGCTGAATAATCGGTTCTTGCCAACTCGGATGGCTAACAAGCAGCTCGAAGCCCGAGGGCTCCGCGAAACGAAGCCGCAAGGTGTCAATGGATTCGAGGCGTTGGACAATCGAACCGTCACGGGCATCGAGCCGGACGAACAGCGTCTCGGTGTCGAAGCCGAAATAGAGGTCCGAGAGCAAACTGTCGGCCGCCATTGCCATGGCACCGGTCGATTTGCCACACGCGTAGTGTCCTGCATTGATCCATTCAAAATAGGTGTGGCGTCCGTCGATCTTCACTTGCAACAGCCCGGTGGGGTCGGTGTGAAGTTGACGGTGCGCATGTCCGTGGCTGATGGGCCGCGTCAATTCATTGGGAATCTCGTCTCCCAAACATTGGTAGATGTTCTGCAGGTGCTGTCGGAACAAGCGATCGAACGTCGCATCTTGGCTGCTGCTGTGATCGTCGCCGAACCACCAGAACCAATCACTCCCCTCGGCAATGTCCAACTCTCGCTGTGCTTGAGCAATTTGTTTCTTGGTTTTCTTTCCCGAATCCGACGCAAGGAGAAAGTGCGCCCGAGCTTCATGCAACAGATCCCAGGCACGGTTGCACTCGGGATGTCCGATCCAGATCGCGAAGTTGTGCTGAATCCAACTGCCCGCGAACAGGTGCGATAGCTTGTCGGTGGCTGGATATTTCTCTAGATAATCGCAAACCCGCTGTGGTTGGATTTGGGGGTGCTTCGCGATGCGATGGTATAGCGCTCGCAGGAAGTCGACGCCGCCACCGGGATAATATTCCCAGCAGTTCTCGCCATCGAGCGTGATATTCACAAGCGAGGGACGGTGACCGGCGTTGTTGCCCGTGGCGTTGCCAATGGCCTGAATCTTGCCGATAAAATCGTCGGCGGCATGCTCCGCATCGTAGCGCTGGTAGTGGAACCCAATCTGGTCGCTCATCGCATGATCGCGGAAGATGATTTGCAGTTGCTTACCATTTTCTGCAACGCGCCAAGGTCGGTAGAGCATTTCTGGATTGCGCAGGAATCCCTCGCCGTCGCGTGCGACCCATCCATCGGTTGAACGGGCGAGAATCTCTTCATCGGTGGCAATCCACTGGATGCCCACATCGGCGATGGCGGCAATGATTTCCTGGCAAACGGAGCCTTCTGATGGCCACATCCCCAGGGGCTTCATGCCGAACACCTTCTCGTGCATCGCCACGCCTGCTTCAAGTTGCCGTCGCGCGTCGGCGGCATACGATTCCAAGTGCGCCGGCAGCATCACGTCAGGCATGGCTTGCCGCGCCAATCGCTTATCAAGCAGCAACGGCAGAATTGGGTGAAAATAGGGCGACGTCGTCAATTCGATTTGCCCCGATTCGGCCAGCGTTCGATGCAGCGGAATGACCTCGCCGAGGATCTCCATCTGCTTGTCCAGCAACCAGGCTTTGTCTCCTTCGGTATAGTTCCGCCCTTTGCGTAAGAACTCAGCCAGATCCGAATCGACCTCGAATGCAATCGGGTGCATCCACGCCAAGTTCGACCAGCATTGTAGATCGACGATGTCCCGTTTCTTGAAACGCCGGCTGGCTGCTTTGGCGGAATCGACCCCCAGCCCCCGCTGCATGTAAAGCTCTTGATACCGCGGAAAGGGACGAATCATCTGCTCGTGATGGACCAAGAAGAAGTTGTCCAACAGG
>CAZNXE010000001.1:33838-66175 GCA_964576465.1 uncultured Planctomycetaceae bacterium | reverse complement strand
GTTGCTCGCAGTGGACAATATCGCCGTCAGCCAACATCGCTTCAGGGTGTCGATCTACTTTGTGACAAACGTCACAAACATCCGATAATATGGGGCTTTTTGCGTCTAGTCCATGCATGCGAGCCGGGTGAATCACAAAAAATATCAAGAATAATTCAGAGTGGACACTTAGTCTTCCGTGGAAAGGAGATCGATTCGCGATCCGTGCAAGAATGTGTTGGTGGCAAACGATTCGCGCACAACACTTCATGTGAAACTCGCTAGCAAGCGACATCATTCCGTGCGTCGAACCGAAGTCGATCCCTACAAACACCGCTGGTGCGGCTTGCACGAAGTGGCATCATTCAGCCGGAACACGCATCGCATTATTCGCCTAAGGCAAAATCGCGAAGATGCTTAAGATAGTTCGGCTTGCGCATCGCTTGACCGTCCACCCGAGAGGTTTCATCACGGCTTTCTTCGGGCTCCGAAGCGGTCGAACCTGGTTGCGACAAGAATTGAGAAGTGACCGGAGCCGGAGAACTGGGAATGGTCCCAAGTTCGTGGCGCACCGAGCAGAGGGCCGACCAACGAAATCCGTGTCGTTCGAGTTCCGCGATCTGCATGGCTCGATTCCCGATCGTCCACCGTACGGTCTCGATGGCTCGTCGGCGAATCATTTGCAAATCAACGCGTGCGTCTGCCTCTTCGATGTGCATGCCATCTAGCCCAAGCGTCGGCTTGAAGCGTTGCACCCATTTTGTCCAC
Organism: uncultured Planctomycetaceae bacterium; assembly: GCA_964576465.1. Classification (GTDB taxonomy): domain Bacteria; phylum Planctomycetota; class Planctomycetia; order Pirellulales; family JAEUIK01; genus CAZNXE01. The sequence goes on along the minus strand of CAZNXE010000001.1, from coordinate 65,428 downwards.
CCGCGGACGGGTTCCTGATCGGCCAGTGCGAACACGACTTCGTTGTCCGTCAGGTTGCGCCACAGCTTGTGAATCTCGCTTAGAGACAACCTGCAGGCTTCGTCGCGAACGACAACCACGTCGGCGGTCGCTTCGCTCACGGCCAATCGCATGTTCATGGCGCGGCCCAGTCGAACCGGCTGTCGCAGCAGACTGACCTGTGGATACCGCATCGCAAGCTCATCGGCAATTTCGCTCGTCGCATCTTGCGAGCCATCGTCGATCACGAGGATGCTTACGCGAGGGGTGAGGTCGCCGGCGATTTCCAGGGCATCGCGTACCAAGCGGTCGAGCGAGGCCTGGGCATTGTGAACCGGTAGGCAAATGGCAAGCGATGGTGCCAAGACGAACTCCTTATACAATCAAGCGACCCTGTCGATGCGCAGCTTATAATCGGACACGCATCAACTTCGGCTAAAACACCTTTGCCGAGCAGTACGTTGTACCCGTCGTGCTGGCAGAACCGCCGGCATTCATCCCGATTATGAGCGGTTCGCAGCCGGCGATGGTGTTGCTGGCCACGCTTAGTCGGGCCGGTTATGCTGATCGTTTCGGTTGGATGTGTCAGGCCAACGGCACTTTCCGGCGGAATTTGCTATTTCACCTGACCCTGAAAATGACTGCTCATGATGTCAGAGCCTCAAGAGCCCGACTTCTCGCGTGGCGATGGGATTTTGCCGGCTGTCGCACAAGACGCGAAGACCGGTGAGGTGCTGATGGTCGCCTATATGAACGCCGAGAGCTTCGCTGAGACGCTGGCGACGGGCCGGGCGGTCTATTTCAGCCGCAGCCGAAAGCGATTGTGGCGCAAGGGCGAGGAGAGTGGCCATATCCAACATGTCCATCGGGTGTTTATCGACTGCGACGCCGACACCATCTTGTTACAGGTCGATCAACTTGGCGGCGCGGCTTGCCATCAAGGCTACCGCAGTTGCTTCTTCCGTGAAATTACCGCAGAAGGAACCGAAATCATCGCCGAGCGGGTGTTCGACCCGGGGCAGGTTTACGGAACCGATTCGTCGCACGATGGCTCATCCAGCGTCGACCACAACGAACCATCTGCTTGAGGAGTTCTTGATGAACCATCGATTCGACAACCCGCTATTGTTCACGGTCGCATTCTTTATAGGGATCTTCTGTGCAGTGCTCCTCACGTCGACGGTCACCGCGGACGAATTTCCGGTGGTGTTTGAAGACGATTTCGAGGCCAGTCTTGATCGCTGGGTGCCGACGGATGCCGATGCGTGGCGCATTGATGCCACTGATGATGGTCACGTGCTGACGCTTCATCGTCAAAGCAAGTACAAGCCGCCACATCGCAGCCCCGTGAACATTGCCTTGATTGGGGATCTGGTGGTCTCCGACTTCATCCTTGATGTCGACGTGCGGACGACCACGCGAGATTACGGTCATCGCGACATGTGCCTGTTCTTTGGCTACCAAGATCCGGGGAAATTCTATTACGTTCATCTTGGGCAAAAAGCAGATGATCACGCCAATCAGATCTTCATTGTGAATGAGGCGCCGCGGACAAAGATCTCGACAAAGACCTCTTCCGGCACGCCCTGGGATGACCGCTGGCACCACGTGCGCATCGTACGTCGGGCTGGCGCTGGAACGATCGAAATCTTTTTCGACGATATGGAGTCACCCGTCATGACGGCCGAAAATACGGTATTCACCAGCGGACACATCGGATTGGGATCGTTTGACGACACAGGCCAATGGGATAATCTGCGGATTCAAGGGCTTGTGGTCGAGTGAATCCCCCGGCCAATCGCGGGCCACTTTAAGAACCTTCGAGAAAGAAACTTAGGAGCGAATCGAATATGAGCGCCGACGCCCGGTTGATCGAACTTGGATTGGAATTGCCTCCCGCCCCGGCACCTGCCGGCGTGTACAAACCGCTGGTGATTGTAGAGCGGCTGGTGTATGTCTCGGGGCATGGTCCGCTATTGCCCGACGGCACGATGCTTACCGGTCGTGTGGGCGACACGGTCGATCAACAGCACGGCTATGACGCGGCACGACAGACCGGTTTAGCCATCCTTGCCACCTTACGGGCAGAGTTTGGATCGCTGGACCGCATCGCCCGAGTGGTGAAGAGTTTTGGCATGGTGAATGCCGCGCCCGATTTTGACCAACACCCGGCGGTGATCAACGGTTACAGCGAATTGATGGCCGATGTGTTTGGCCCAGAGGGGGGCGTGGCGGCACGCAGCGCGGTTGGCATGGGATCGTTGCCCGGCAACATCAGCGTTGAAATCGAGGCGATCTTTGAACTGGCCGAGTGATGCCGCTACAGGTCGGCAGCGCCGTCGGGTGCCACGTCGGCGTCGACTAAATGCTGGATGTGGTTGAACACCTTCAATCGAAACTGCCCATCCCACTTGATCTTGGTGATCGAGGCGTTGTGCAGCGTGAACGGGTTGAGTCTGGCCGGAATCTCGAACAGTGTCTTAAACGCCGCCGCCAGCAGGGCTCCGTGCGCGACGCCCACGACGTGTTCATACCCGGCTTGCTGAACCTGATGCAGCGCCGCGGCTCCCCGTTGCATGAGTTGCCTGCGTGATTCCCCCTCGGGAATGACGTAATCGGGATCTTGGGATCTCCATTTTTCGGCAAACTCGGGGTGTTTGTTTTGCACGTCGGCCCACAACATGCCTTGGAACACTCCGACATGGATCTCTTTGAGCCGATCGTCGGTTTCGATTTCGACACCTAGCGCTTCGGCAATCGGTTCCGCGGTCGACCGGGCGCGGTCGAGCGGACTGGAGAAAACAGCCTTGATGGGCAACTTTTCAAGCCGCGCCGCGACGGCTTGGGCCTGACGCCGGCCTAAATCAGAAAGGGGAGGATCCTGCTGGCCCTGAATTCGCCCTTCGGCATTAAAGACGCTCTCTCCGTGACGCACGCAGTATAGGTACATGGTTTCTCTCAATTGATCGATTCTCAATGACCGGACCACGCACGGTCGACGGGCGCATCGGTCTTGCAGAGTCGTCTTCAAGAAGCAGATTCTGAGACGGAATGGTCAGTGGTCGTGACAACACAGGCTGCAAAGACGACTGCTCCACAGCGGCTGATTACAATCGCATTGGCCACGCCTGTCAACGCTGAGGGAATCCAGGCTAGAGTGCGATCGTTCGCGGTTCCGCTCCGTAGTCTGGCGGCGTGATTTGCGTCGGCTCGCCCCGTTCGAGCAGCAGCGTGCGATTGCCCCCTTCGCTGCGGGCTGCCTCCATCGTTTCGATGGCGCTAAGGGCCAACGCATCGATCGCATCGTCTGCGTCGCCTTCGACCACGCCACAACTCACGGTCACGTTTAGCGAAGTACCCTCGTGTTCAAAGCAAATCACTTCCAACGATTGCCGCATCTGTTCAAGGTAGCTCGTCGCGCTTGAAGGACCGGTTTCTGGAAAGAACAGCAGAAACTTCGATCCTTCGTACTGGCCAAGGCAGTCGCTGGGGCGGATTGCATCGATCGTTATCTCGGCGACGTGCCCCATCACGATGTCAACGGTTCGTGTACCAAGCGTCTTGTTGAGTTCGGACAGGCCATCAACGCAGACCACCGCCAAGCTATACGGTCGCGTGCTGTGGGACTCGTTCTGTCGCCACGTGCGAATGGTCGACTCGATCCCGAGCCGATTGAGCACGCCGGTGTGCGGGGAGAGAAGTTCGTCGGGTGATAAGTCGTCGAGCAGGCCAAGGTCGAACAATATCTCGGGACGGGCACTCTCGACACGATCGCGAAGTTCGTAGCTGCGGTCGAGGCATCTCGTCAGCAACGTTCGCAAGTGTTCTCCGGCGACCTGCGCATCGTCGGCCGGATCGAGCTTGCCAAGATCATTGTCGATGGCTTCGGTGCGTTGCCCATCGGAACGAAGATCATTGAGAAGTTGTTCGATCGTGTGGGTCGCGTCATCCCAATCGTCACGCTGTGACTCAAGATCGTCGAGCGTTCGATCAAGGTGCTCATCGATTTCGGTATTGTACGTGATCAGTTCCGCGGCGAGCTTCGAGATGTCTTCAGCTTCGATCGAATCGCCGGCCGCCCGAATGCGCCCCTCAAGATCGCAGAGCAGGCCCCAGTAGGTCGTGATGTGATCGCGCATCTGATCGATTGATGTTTCGCTGGGGTTCTTGTCTCGCTGAGGCTGTCGTTCGATTGGATCGACTTGTTCGATATCCTCATCTGCTACGGATTCAGACGGCGACTCGTTCTCATCAACCGGCTCAGCCTGGGATGCGAGTTCTTCGGGAGGGTTCGCCTCTGTGGATGTGGGATCCTCGACGACCGTTGTGGGTGTCAACACTTCTGTCGAGACGAGTTCCATTTCCGACCCGCGTGCCGGATTGAAGTACAGCGCCAGCGCGATGCCCATGGCAAGATTCACGATGGCAATGGTGAGGATTAGAAAGATCACGTTCAGTACCCACCGTTACGCACGGAATGCCACGGAGGGCGTTCCCTACAGACGTTCTGGGATAGGCTCTTAAACCTGAAAACGCACTGGCAACGAATCCTCGCGGCGAAGAACTCTCGCTCCTACGAAAAATATAGGTCGCCGGAGTGCCGGATGGATTGAGTTCCGCTTGGGAGGACTAGACTTCGAGCCCTGGAAGACGAGCCGTGCTGTCGCCTAGCGACTCAATCTTCACGTCCATGCGGTCTAGCAGCGAGAGATAGAGATTGTTGAGCGGCGTGTTGGTGGGGTAGCGAATGTGCCGACCGGTGCTGAGACGACCACCTCCGCTGCCCGCGACCAGAATAGGCAGGTCGTGATGGTTATGGCGATTACCGTCCCCGATGCCGCTGCCGTAGAGCAGTATCGAGTTGTCCAGCAATGTGCCCTCACCTTCAACAGCGGATTGCATTCGACCGAGGAAGTAGGAGAACTGCTCCATGTGAAAGCGATTGATGAGGCTGATCTTCGCCTGCTTTGCTTCGTCGTTGCCATGGTGTGACAAGTCGTGATGGCCCTCGGGGACATCGATAAACTTGTAGCTGCGGTTGCTGCCGGCGTTGGCGAACATGAACGTCGAAACACGAGTCCTATCGGATTGAAACGACAGCACCAGGAGATCGAGCAACAGCCGGATATGGGCCCCATAGTTCTTGGGGATTCCAACCGGCGCCGCAATGTTGGGCTGGTCGTCGCCGAGGCCAAGTTCGACACGTGAAATCCGCATTTCGATCTCGCGGACCGAGGTGAGATACTCGTCCATTTTTCGTTGGTCACCCTTGGGGAGCTTCTTGCGAAGTCGGCTGGCATCGTCGAGCACGAAATCAAGAACGCTCTTCTGAAAACGGCGTCTTTGGTCAAGGGATCCGGCAACTTCTGTCTTGTGGCTGACGCCGAAGAGGCGCTCGAACACCAATCGTGGGTCAACCTCTTTCGCCATCGGAGTGTTTGGCGTTCGCCAGGAAATGTTCGAGGAGTAGGCGCAACTGTAACCCGAGTCGCAGTTGCCCGATTGGGCCCCACGGTCGCAGCCAAGTTCCAACGAGGCGAACTTGGTCTGCTGCCCAATCTGCTGCGCGGCAATCTGATCGACGGAAACCCCGATGCGGATGTCCGCCCCATCGGTCTTGTTCGGTTGGCAGCCCGTCAAAAAGACCGAACCCGCGCGGGCATGGTCGCCAGGTCCGTCGCCGTTTGCCCGTGCTTTGTCTTGCGCGAGGCCCGTGAAGAGCAACAGGTCTTCTTGAAAGTCGGCCAGCGGTTCGAGCGTCGGCGGTAGTGTGAAATCAGCACCTTCCTGCTCGGGGGTCCAGTGCGGCATGTGTACGCCGTTGGGCACGAAGAAGAACGCCAACCGACGCGGTGCTTCCTCCGAGTCCTCCGCGGCGGCGGCACGAAGCGGCATCATCGTTTCGAGCATCGGAAGCGCGATTGCGGTTCCCACTCCTCGTAGCATGGTGCTGCGGTCGATCGTAATGCGACGGGTCATTGTTCAACTCCTTCGGCTTGTCGGGGCGCGAATGCATCGCTGCGAACGATGGCGATCACGAGTTGCGAGAATCGATCGTCACCAGCACGAACTATTTCGACAATCTCGTCGACAACGCATTGATCTGCCGGACGCAACCCTCGACCTAACGCATAAACAAGTAGTTTTTCCGAGATGCAACGACGTATATCGTCGGATCGTCGCAGCAGGACCTGCTTCAATTCAGCCGGCCCGGCGAATGTTGCCCCGTCGGGTAACTCGCCCGAGGCATCGATGGGTAGTCCCTCGTCTTGCGTTCGCCAGGCTCCCACGGCGTCGAAGTTCTCCAGACCGAAACCTAAAGGGTCCATCAGTGTGTGGCAGATCGCGCAGGCAGGGTCGGAACGATGCTGTTCCATCTTTTGTCGTAGTGTCCCGACTAACTTGCGGCCTTCATCTTCTAGTTGCGGAACATTGCCGGGAGGGGCAGGCGGCGAAATGGCCAACAGTTGTTCCATGACCCATTTGCCACGCTTCACGGGCGAGGTGCGAGTTGGGTTCGAGGTAACGGTAAGGACACTGGCTTGTGTGAGCACTCCGCCGCGAACGGGATCATCGAGTTGCACGCGGCGGAAATGATGGCCTTGGACGCCTTCGATTCCATAGTGCTGGGCAAGCCGCTGGTTGAGAAACGTAAAGTCCGCGTCGATCAATTCCAGCAGGCTACGGTCTTCGCGGATTAGCGTCTCGAAGAACAGTTCCGTCTCGCGACGCATGGCACTGCGGAGTTCGTCGTCGAATGCGGGGAATCGATCACGATCGGGATCCACCAAATCTAGATTGCGGAGTTGCAGCCACTGCGACGCGAAATTGTCGACCAAGGCCACCGATTTGGGGTCAGCCAACATGCGAAGCACCTGGGCCTCGAGTACGCCATCGTGGTGCAAGGCATCCTCTTCGGCAAGTTCAAAGAGCGTCTCATCGGGCATGCTGCTCCACAGGAAATAAGACAATCGCGTGGCGAGTTGATAGTCGTTCGTCAGGCGGCCGTCGATCAGTTTCTTGTCCGGCAGTTCGGTGCGAAACAGGAAATGCGGTGAGGCCAATACGGCTTGCACCATCAGTTGGACACCCCGATCGAAACTTGCCCCTTCCTGTTCCGCGAAACTGGCCAGGTTGGCGAGCCGCGAGACTTCGATTCCCGAGAGCGGACGGCGGTAGGCTCGTTCCGCGAAGTTACGAATGATTTCGCGAATGCACTGATTGCGCGTCTCGGGGGTCGGCTCGCAGATCATAATCCGCCGGTGCGACTCGGGCAGCGGCATAGGCTCGACATTCAACGGGCCTTCCAGCTCGATGTAGTCGATCGCCAGATTGCGGTCGCGGCCTTCTTCCTCGGGGGCATCTGCTTGGTAGTAGTCGTTGACGAACGCCGCGGCCAATCGCACCTTGCCCGCGGGTAACTCGACGACGGTTTCGTAGATCTCGGGCTTCGCCGATGTGGCGGTTACTTTGGCCACGTGAATTTGTTTTCCATCAATGCGAAACGCCATGTTGGCGGGTTCCGTGCCCGCCTGTTCTCCGAAGGCTCTCCCGCGCAGGTGGTATTTGCCAGCATGACCGATTTCGATTTCGGTATAGACTTCGCCCTCGCTATAGAAATATCTCAAGCTATCGAGCACCGCACCGGCCGCCACATCGTACGGCAGGTCTTCGGCCTCGAATCGCACAATATGCGAGCGACGCGGATCGTCGGCGACGATTGCCTGTTGCGCAATTTCCTCGGCGGCTGCCAAATAACGTTCCATTAGGATGGGCGACAGCGACAGAACTTCGCCCATGTTATCGAACCCGTATCCGACGTCATCGGATGGAAAATCGGCGGCACCCTGATAGTCGATGTCCAGCAGATCGCGAATAGTGTTGGCGTACTCGGCAATGTTCAAGCGACGAATGGTTGCCGGTCCGGTGCTTGAGATATGTTCGCAATCAATCCCTAGAAAGTGCTCGTTGATGAAGGCGACGATTTCCTTGATTCTCGCAGGCTTCGGTTGATTCTCATCTTCCGGCGGCATCATTTCGGCGCGGAGGTACTCAATAACTGTTTCCCACTGCTCGCGATGCGTTGGTCCTTCGGCTAGTAGCTTGGGATCTTCCAGCGAGAATTCGCCCTGCGGTTCATCGCCGCTGTGACACTTCAGGCAGTAGGTCGACAAGAATGGTCGCAACGGGTCGTCGACGAACGTACCTTCTTCATCCGCGATTGCCGGAGCTGGCGCACAAGACACCAGCAGCGCGATGCCCCAGCAAATTGGTACGATGTGATCGCGAAGCAAACCGTACATGCGACATTCCGCAGGATGGTCGTGGATGGAAAGCACTTCACTAGTATGAGGCATGAGACCCTCGCGTGAGGCTCTCGGCAGGTTCACCCATCATAGAACGCATTGCCGATAAATTCCACGGAATCCTGCTGATGAAAGACGTTGTGGGGCCGAATGTCGCGGCCAAGCAGGTGGGCTAGTGAGAGCGTCGCGCTCATGACACCGCTGAATGCTTGCAGATGCCTCGTGTTGCGTTTTCGACGCGGCAGTCAAGCATTTTCACTATTGGCGACGAAGCGATAGCCGGCACCGCGCACGCTGAGAAAGTGCCTGGGATTCGAGGGGTCGCGTTCAAAATACTTCCGCAGACGCATCACGAAGTTGTCGACAGTCCGGGTTGTAGGGCTGGTCGATATGCCCCACACGTTCTCTAGTAGCTTGTTGCGGCTGAGCACGATGCCTTCGTTCTCCGCGAAGCACCGCATTAGCTTCAACTCCATGAACGTTAGCCGCAACGAATCGTCACCCACGGTAACTTGGTGTGTGTCGAAGTCGATCTTGATGTTGCTGAATTCAAATTTCGTCACATCTTGTCGTCCGCGCGGCAGTTCCTCTCGCTGCGCGTGCCGATCGAGCAAGCTCCGTGCCCGACTCAATAATTCATCTAGGTCGAACGGCTTCTGCAAATACTGATCGGCTCCCACTTCAAAACCGCGGATGCGATCCTCGGACAAGGTTCGCGCGCTGAGGATCAACACCGGGACCATGTTGCCCTGATCGCGAAGTGATTCGCAGACGGCATACCCGCTCATTCCAGGCAGCATGAGGTCGAGGACCACCAAGTCGATGTCGTCTGGGTCTCCCTCGATGATCTTGAGTGCCGCGCGACCATCGCCGACGGCACTGACACGATAGCCTTCGGCTTCAAGGTTGTACTTGATGCCGATGGCCAAGTGAGTTTCGTCTTCGACCACCAGAATATGCTTCGCGGCGTCCATGGGAGTTTGCCTGTCGGTCACTTACTGCAACCTGATTGAACGTCACATCATGAAAACTGGTCAGGGCAGGTTCACCGCACGGATCGACGAAGGCATGCCAGGAACGTTCACACGATGTTTGGTATCGATGATCTTCTCACCAGCCACGCGAAAGATCCAGAGCTGCCGCGAGCTGTGACATTGAACCACCAAGTGCTGGCCGTCGGCGGTAAACGCAACGCCCTCGGGAATGCGACCGATGACGAGATGCTGCACGGTCTCGAACGTTTTCCCGCGACGGGCGAGCAACGTAACGATTCCACCTTCCGTGCGGTTCGGATCGTCGGCGGCGAGATTCGAGCCGTTCATTAGCACCACGGCCACAAGTCGACCATCGGGGCTAATCTCGAACGACTCCGGGCCGGAGTCGATGGTAAGGTAACCAACGGTCCGAATCGGATCGACCGTCAAGTCAATGATCGTCAACGCATCGGCATCGGGTGCACCGCCTTGTCCCGATCCGGCGGTCAGGCCCAGTTCACCGTCGGGCGTAATGACGCAACGATAAGGATTGCCGAATACCGACAACTTTCGCTCGGTGGCCACGATCGACTCACCATCGATTCGCAACACCCGCAGATGCCCTGCCGCGTTGATGCTGGTGAGTGCCATGCGACCGTCGGGGCTGATCGCGACATCCGACACCTGATCGTCGGGTTCGCTAACTTCGATCTCGCGAAGGTGCGATACCTTGCGGTCGTTGATTCTCAGGACGGAGATTGTTCCGGCCGCGCGATTGGCCACCAGCGCCAGTTTTCCGTCGGGGGTGATCGACATTCCCGAGGGTTGCAGACCACCGGTAACGGTTTGGATGACCCGCGGTGGAGATTCCGTCAGATCCAACACACGGATCATGTTGTCGGGAACCAGCTCTTTAGGCTGCCGGGGGTCGAGCTTCAGCGAACTGGCAATCAGCGCCAGGGATCCGTCGGGCGTGATGGCGATATTCGACGGCGGTCCGATGACGGTGTTGGGGATATTCTCCAGATGCCGCACCTGCGGGGGAAATTGCGAAAAATCGAGAATCGAGATCGTATCGCCTGGCGCATCGGGCACCACCGTTTGTTCCCCGGAAGACAAGTCGAGCTTGTTTTCGTTGCCCGAAATGATCAATTGCCCGCACAGTGGCTGGGCAGACAGCAGGAACATTCCACAACATAGAAGACGCAGCATGGCAACAATCGCTTTGGATAGGTCTGACGGCAACGGAAATTGCTTGTTCGCTTCGCCTCTATATTACCGTGCTTGTTTTGAGCCATCCACCGACCCCCCGGGCATGTGCTTAGGCGGGCGGCGAATGAGAATATAGCAAGGGGACGCGTGAGCGAGGGACTAACCGGTAATACACTGCGTTCCCTCGCTTACGCGTCGGGTTGTGATTGGTACGTTCTTATCCGCCGCACGCCTTAATCGGCTGAGAATCGTACGGGCCGCAACCGATGGAAAAATTGGACGAACGGCCTGGGCAAAGGTACGATCGACACCGGGTGTAGGCGTTTGGATCTTATTTCGGCCCCGCGGTTTACCACGCGTGTGCAAGCCTAATGGCGGGTCGTATTGGTATGGAGGAGATTGCGATGCTCAGGTATGTCGTTGCGTGGTATGTGGCTGCCGCCGTGCTGTTGGTGGTCGCCACTCGCGTCGGTGCTGAAGAAAAGCAAGAGACGCTGCTCTACGAGAACCGACTGACTCCAATCGAGAACCCCCGTCCGATCTTGGCGGACTTTCCGGAATTCTGCGAACCGGTACATGAGACGAGACGTTTTGCCGCGCCGCCCTTGGTTGTTGACGAAGAGGCTGATCTCGAGGTCCACGCCTGGCGGTTTTCGTACAACGCCCGGGGAATCATCGAGTTGGCGAACCAAATCGATGGCGATGCCACGGCGGTGATAGTCGTTCATCCTTGGGGAATCGACGACGGCCAGGGGTGGAACTCCCCGAAACCGGCCGGGGTTGCGTTCAACTGCACACCCGAGAAGAACCGCATGTATCACGAACATGTCCGGCAAGTGCTCAATCCACTGTTGCAGAGGCTCCGTCCGCACGTGCGCGTGGTGGCCTACAGTTTGCCCGGCAACGAGGATCCGATTCGCCGCAAGTTGTACCGCTCGTTCCGAAGCAAGCCGACCAAGGAAGAACGACGCGAGGGACAACGCGCATTGGATCAGAAACTCAGCAACTTCGAGTATCACGGGAATCCGCTCGACATGCAGTTGATGGTCGACGGCAACAAAACGGTTGCCGACTACTTTCGGAAATTCCCCGGGCTCGATGCTTCGGTCAAATTCAACGGCGAGGGGTTTTGGGATTTGCCGATTCCGGTCGTCAACGCCATTGATGTCGCCCCCAACGATGTCGTGATTTACGATGCGGAGGGTTACCCGCCACTGCGAGACTTTCTGCGTCGTCAGGGAATTCGGCATGTGTTGTTGACCGGTTATGCGACCGACATGTGCTACTGCAAGACGACCGCCGGCTATGAAAATCTCGACCCCGACTTCAATGTGTTTTTGGTAGGCGACGCAACCGTGGCGACGTTTCCCGCGAACAACACGCCACGTTATGCAACGAACGCCTCACTATCGTTTGCCTCGCTGAAGCATCTCATCACGCAGGGTTCTTGGATCCGCACGATTGGCGACGACATGGCGAACCGCAACTCCCAATAGCACCGCCAATAGGATTTTCATGACGCCGCATTCACCCGACGATCGATGCATCACACGCCGACGCGCGCTGACCGCCACGACTGCCGCGGCGATTGCGCCATGGCTCAATTGGCATCGCGCCCGGGGAGGTGAACCGGACGAGACACCTGGAACCTCGACCGCGCGCACGACGCTTGGGCCTGAGCACCCTGCGCATGTTGGCAAGGCGTTGGTGGCGATCACACTCGATCTGGAGATGAGCCGCAACTTCCCCCGCTGGGACGACACGCATTGGGATTACGAAAAGGGGAATCTTAACGAGCCAACCAAACGCTATACCACTGGGGCTGCCGCGATGGTGACCCGTCATGGTGGTCGGCTGCATTGTTTCGTTGTTGGTCGGGTGCTGGAGCAGGAAAATGTCGATTGGCTGAAGGCCCTTGCCGAGGCCGGACATGCGTTGGGAAATCATACGTACGATCATGTGAATGTGCGTGCCGGAACGAAGGAAGACATTCAATTTCGCTTTCGCCGCTCGCCGTGGCTCATCGCGGGACGCACGTCCGAAGAAGTGATTCGCGAGAACATTCGTTTGGCGAACGTTGCCATGCAAGAACGGTTGGAGGTCACCGCAGCGGGATTTCGTACCCCGGGGGGATTCAACGACGGTTTGCATGCGCGGGCGGACGTGCAGGCGATGCTGCTCGAGTTGGGCTTTCCCTGGGTTAGCAGCATCTACCCGGCACACAAGCTCCAGCCTCCCGATGCACGGCCTGGCAAGGATGTGATGGACAGCATCGTCGCGGCGCAAGCGCTGGCTCAACCCATCGTCTACCCAAGCGGGCTGGTTGAGGTTCCGATGAGCCCACCGAGTGACATTACGGCCTTTCGCGGCGGTCGCTGGAAGCTGGACGAATTTCTTCACGCGCTCGATCTTGCGCTCGACTGGGTGATCGAACAAAGGGCGGTGTTCGATTTCCTTTGTCATCCGTCGTGCTTGTACGTGGTCGACCCGCAAATGAAGGCCATCGAACTCATCTGTCGAAAGGTTGCAGATGCCGGCGATGCGGCACAACTAGTCGATATGGACGCGTTGGCCCGTCGTGGGCTAGCAACGAATACTTCAAGTGGGACGGCGTCCTGAGGCGTGCGGCAAATAGAAAACTACCGTAGCATGGGACCCCGTCCCGTGTACTCCGTGGGTTCTACACGGGACGAGGTCCCATGCTACGGTAAAAAACATCTCTGCCGCTCGCCTAAGAACCTGTTTCTGTGGCGGGACGGACATAGATGGGGTTTGACAATACCCAGAGTCGTGGCTCGCCGACGAATCGCAGCCATGCCTCCGTGCGATAGACGCCGGGCTGTTCGACATCGAACTCGAATGTCTTGCCACTCAATTTGGTGACGACTTCACCGTTGCGCAGCAGCTTCCAATCGACCGGCAGCGCGGCTTCCGCTCGTAATTTGAGGCCCTCGACCAGTGATAACTCACTTCCCATGGGCCACCGCTTGGGCGTGGCGTCGCCGGTTTCGCTTGCCTGTTGTTCGGCCAAGTAGACGAACCCTGTTGGATCGGCCATCCAGTCGAAGGCGACGTAAGCTCGGCCCGAATGTAGCGCATCCCACACTGCTTCACGCGTGATCTCGTTCATCAGTAGATGCGTGCTGACATGGCGGAAACTGCGGTCGTAGGGATCGAGATCAATTTCCAGGATCTTCGTGCCTGGCTCGCGATTACCCATGAGCAATTTCACGAGCGAAATCTTTTCGGGATCGAGCGTTGTCACCTCTTCACCCAGCGCGTCTTCGATTCGCAGCATACCGTCTTCGGTGACGATGCCGCGGTATGCCTGATTGTGATGGGAATCGTTAGCTGCCACGCCAGTGTGCGGCGCACGCTGACACCAACGATCCCAAGCCTTGAGATAGTCGGCAGGGTAATCTTGGATTGCCGCGAACGTCTCTTGTGGATACTGCTTCAGTGCCGGCATCAGCTTGAACAGCGCGATCGGGTTCCTGAACATGGTTAGAAACCGTCGCTCTTCCATCAAGTCGGCATGCGTATTATAGATTTCGGAACCCGTTAGTCGATCCAATTCCCAATCAAGCTTCGTTTCTAGATGCGAAACGAACGTTAACCCGCCATCTTCATGCAGCAGATCGACAAACGGTTGCGGCGGGGTCGCGCGGTGGCCTTTCATGCTGCGGGTCGGATAAACCAACATCCCGCCGGTCTCAGCGCCTGGCACCAGCAACACCCCGTCGTGCATGCCTTGCTCGGTGTCCTCGAAATAGTCGTAGGTATCCGCCGGATGGTTCGAGAACATGATGACCCGTACGTTCGTCGCGTGGGCCGCTTCGATAATCTCTTCGATGGTGCCAACACTGTCGTGCGACAGGTAGGAATGAGCGTGCAAGATTGCCCGAACGTCGTCGTATCCACTTTCGAGTTCGACGGGGCTCAAGTTTGCTTGGTTCTCTTCGACCTGCTCGTGCGTGGCTTTTAATCGTTCGAGCACGATGCGATCGACCGCGTCGGCACAAGCAGTTGAGGGCAACAGAGCGCCGAGAAGAAACCCAAGAGCAATCGTGGAACATCTCATGTTGTGCAGAACTCCTCAATGTGTTCGGTCGTTAAGGCGAGTGGCAGAAATGTTTTTGCCGTAGCATGGGACCTCGTCCCGTGTAGAACCCACGGAGTACACGGGACGGGGTCCCATGCTACGGTAGTTTTCTATCTGCCGCTCGCCTAAGCAGTTCATTATCCCAGGTTAGTACCAGCGGAACAATCGTAGCGCCAGCAGAAAGCTGAGGACGACCCAGCCGGACATCACGGCAAGTTCGGGTCCGAGAATCGCGATCGAGGCCCCTTCGTTCATCACGGCACGCAGCGCGTCGTTCAGCGGGGTGAGTGGCAGTAGCTTGATATAGGGATGGGCGGCCTCTGGAAAACGCTCGTACGAGAAGAACGCCCCGGAGAGAACCCACATCGGCATCATGATTAGGTTCATCAGCCCAGAGACGGTTTCCAACGTTCGGGCACGGCTGGCAACCAGCAGCCCGAGACCCGCGAACATCAAGGCCCCCAGCGCGATGATGGTGACCACCGAGATAATGCTGCCTTCGATCCGTACATCGAACACGTAATTCGCGAAGACAAGCAGCAGAATGACCTCCGTGACGTTGAACACAAACCGGCTGAGCATGAGCGCCGCTAGGAAGTGTGCTTTTTTCATGGGGGTGGTGATGAACCGCTTGAGTAGGTGCCGCACCCGCATATCGACAGTGACGAACCCGATGCCGAAGAGCCCACCGCTGAGCAGGCTTAAGCCGATGAGACCGGGAATGAGAAAGTCGATATACCGGCCTCCCGGTTCGATCATCTCGGTGTTGCTTATCGTCATGGGGTCGCTGCGCCCGGCGGCGCGTTGCAGTTTGTCATTCACTGCTGCCTGGGCACTACGTCCCTCGGGCCGTGTCGGGTCGAGCCAGTAGTCGAGCGCCAGTTGCTCCAGCGGAGTGTCGCTTGTCACGCCGGCGGGAGTTGAGATCACCAGACTTGTCTTGCCCGTTCGTAAGCGAAGTCGCGCTTCGTCGATGGTGGATATGCGGACCTTATAGTGGGGCGCCGTTGAGGTCGATGTCGAATCCGTAGCCGGGGATATCGGTGCGGCAAGGGCCGCGGCAAGTGTTTTCGCAACGGGTGACGCGACAATGTCGACAAGTACCGTCTCGACGGGCTGATTGCGAAAGGCGATGCCGAGGGCCAACGCCATGAGCAACGGAAAACCATAGACCCAAAAGATGGCCTCCGGTTCACGATAGAACTCGCGAATTCGAGAGAGCACGAGTTCCAAAAGTGGGCTCGGTCCGTGGTTGTCAACCACGAGCGACTGCACTGTCGGTGTCGTCTCTCGTGCCGCGTCGAACGTCGGTTCGGGAATCTTGGAAGCGGAGCTATCCATTGACTAAATCACCTCCGCTCGCAGATTCGGGCTGCGACGTTTCGGCTTCATCCAAATGCCTTCCCGTGAGCGAAACGAAGACATCTTCCAGGCTGGCATGTCGCGTGGTTAGGTTGGTGAGCTGGCATTGTGATTGTGAAAGCCGTTCGAGCAGCAGGGGCAGGACGATATGCGGCTGGCCAACCGTTAACTCGACTCGGCTAGCTTCGCGCCGTACGTGTTTCACGGTTGGCAGTTGATTGAAGGGGTCGTCCATCGGGCCGGTGTCGATCGATCCTTCCCAAGACAGTTCGATAATATGTTCGCCGCCTAGCCTCGCGATTAACTCATGCGGCGGTCCTTCGGCAATCACGCGGCCATGGTCGATGATCGCCACGCGATCGCACAGACGTTGTGCCTCGTCCATGTAATGCGTTGTTAGCAACACGCTTCGGCCATCGTCGCGCAGGTGCCGGATGATTGACCACAGTTGTCGCCTGGATTGTGGATCGAGACCGGTCGTCGGTTCGTCTAGGAACAACAAGTCGGGTGCCCCAACCAGCGCGCATGCCACGGCGAGACGCTGCTTTTGGCCACCGGAAAGGTTGCGGACCCACGATCGGGCCTTCTCTTCAAGCCCCACTTGCCGCATCACGTCGTCGATGGGATAGCCGCGATGATAGAAGCTGCGGAACAGACGAATCGTCTCGATGACGGACAGCTTCTCCGGCAGCCGCGTTTCTTGTAACGAAATGCCGATGCGTTGTTTGATCTTATCGTCACCGCTGCCCCACTCATGTCCCAGTACCTTGACTTGGCCACTGGTGGGCTTGAGTAAGCCTTCAAGGATCTCGATCGTTGTCGTTTTCCCGGCGCCGTTGGGTCCCAGCAGGCCGAAACACTCGCCGCGATGAACAACCAAATCGATTCCATTGACCGCATCAACGGGAGGTCGGCCCGGATATTGTTTGTGGAGATCGTTGCAGACGATGGCAGGAGGCATGCGGGGAAACTATTTTTTCACATTGGGACGATTGGTTAACTGTGAAGACCTGTTGTTATAACCGCAGCCAAGCAGGGCCGCCTGCCGGGTGAATTCCTGTCCTCTCTTGTGCCTTTTCGTATCTCTCTTGTGCCTTTTCGTATGTCGATGCGCTTCATCGTAGCGCGGTGCATCATCTTCCGCGGGCGATTCTCTTGAGATTCGGAAAGTCGTTTCGAGTCTATCGCCTCCGCTTTCTCATCGATGCAATGCAGCGACTTTTAGTCAACTCACCGGCTCCGAAGTAGGCGCTAGAAATGGGGTGACGGAAAAAATCCATGTCGAACCTATGGTTATTGCTTGACAATCTTGCGGGCGAAGGCAGAATAACCCCTATCTTTTGCATTTGTCCCATGCATCGCGTTCGTTAAACTCACCGTCTATGGAAGGGGGGTGCTTTAGTGCGCCAACTATTGAGTGGTTTCCTGACTATCTGTGTCGTGTCCATCCTTGCTAGTGGAACTGCTTCGGCAGCAAAGAGTTCCGGTCCGTGTCAAAGTGATTGTGCCCCGTCTGGCTGTGCTCCAGCCTCTTGTGAACCGGCAATGATCGAAAAGACGATCTATGTCCCATCTTACGAAACGCAATCTCGCACCATCACGGTGACCCAGTACGCCAACGAAACACGTGAGCGAACCGTTCAAGTGTCTCGTCGCGTTCCCGAGACGAAGACCGTCGAACAGACCTACACCGTTTTGGTGCCAAGAACAGAGACGCGGACCGTGAACTACACGGTTTGCAAGCCTGTTTATGAAACCCAAACCCAGACCTACACCGTGTGCGTGCCACACCAAGAAGCACGCCAAGGCACGCGAGTCGTGTGCAAGCGGGTGCCGACGACGGTAACCCGTACCATTTGTCGTGATCGTGGCTGTTGGGAAGAGCGTGTGATCGCCTGCCAGAGTAGAAGTAACTGCGGCGGTTGCGGTGACTGTGCTCCGGCGACCCGAACCTGCCGTGTGTGGGTGCCGAACATCGTGCAAGAGGAAGTCGAATGTACCGTCATGCGTATTCAGCGAGAGGAAGTGCCCTACGAGTACACGGTGACGGTCAACAGCCGCGAAGAGCGGACCCGCGAAGTCAAAGTCTGCAAGCTCGTCCGTGAGCAAAGGTCGCGCGAAGTTCAATACACGGTTTGTGCACCGGAACAGCGTACCCGTACGTGCAACGTGACCACGTACAAATGCGTTACGGAAGATGTGACCCAGCAATACACTGTCTGCGTACCGCATCAGGTCGAAAAAGAGGTCGAAGTGCGGGTTTGCAAGATGGTGCCCAAGACGATCTTGGTGCCAGCTTCAAATTGCGGCGACAGCTACAGTAGCTGCCGTGCCCCGCGACGCTGTGGACGCCGTTGTCGTTAGTCTCGGCGCGTTCACAATCGGAAAAATAAACTATTTGGCGGTGAGTCGGGATCTTCGGATTCCGGCTCACCGCTTTTTTTGTGCCACGATGATGCGATGTTAGGAGCCGACCATCCTGTCAGCGCTTCAATAGTAGTAGTACAACATGAAGACTGCCAGTCCGCAGAGGATGCCGGCATAGAAGCGGTCCTCTGTTAGCAATGCCCTTACGAAGGATCTCTCGAGAAGGGCGTCGTCTTCAGCGACTCGTTTTTTAACAACTCGGGCGCCGGCCAGGCCAAACATACCAAACGTCCACAGCCCTCCGATGGTTGCACAGGCGCCGGGAGACAGCAGTGCTGTGACCATTGCCCCGGCTAAGACGCCCAACAGTGCAATGCTGATGGCTAGGGTTGCGATCAACCATCGCACATCGCGTGGACTATGCCCTCCAAGTTCTGACCACACCAACTTCGCTCGCTCTGGATCGCAGTACGTACTCAGGCTCACGGCCACGTGCGTGAGCACGGCCAATGAAACGATCACGGCCACGCGGTGAAACGTGTTCAGTTGATCGCCAAAATTCGCACCAAGCCATGGAATCTCGTGCAAATGGTGATCGTAGGTCCATTGCAGAGCGAGCGACAGCAACGGGCTGGCAAGTATGACAACGAACGCACCGGTTGCGGTCGCCCGCCGCCAAACCATGCCCACGGCGAATGCAACAAGCAAGCCGGGGATGACGTGGCTCTGCTGGTTGACGATGACGAGAAAGAAGTTTTCCTTCGAGTTCGGGTCGAGAATGGCGATGGCCATCCATGCGGCCAGCGCCACAAAAGCGACAATCGACAGCCGCCCGACGCGGATGAGTTGCCGACTGTCGGCCTTGGGGTTTACGTATCGTTGGTAGAGATCCATCGTGACAATGGTCGCGGCTGAGTTCATCATCGAATCGATCGACGAGAGGATGGCTCCGATGAGCCCCGCGGCGATGACGCCGACAATGCCGTAGCCCAGCGGGACCACGATCTTTACCAATTCGGGAAATGCCGCGTCGGGATCGGGTTGCGCTCCCACGGCTGCAAAAAGATAGTAGGACGCGATCCCTGTTCCGATGGCGAAAAACGGAATCAACAATTTGAAAAAGCCTGCCAGCACAATCCCCAACCGTGCTTCGCCGTCGCTTCGGGCAGCCAGCGCACGCTGGACGATGAACTGGTTGGTACCCCAGTAGAAGAAATGCAGGCACATCAAACCGGTGAACATCCCGGTCCAGGGAAGTTCAGCGTGAGTCGATGGCAGGTAGAGGTGCATCTTGTCGGCACCCGCCGCATCAAGTGCCAACATGCCCGACCATCCGCCGATTGCGCTGTGTCCGAAGGTTAGAATCGCCACCAAGATTCCGGCGGCCAGCAGCAACATCGATTGCAAGACATCGGTCCAGATCACCGCCTTCAGGCCACCGAGAATGGTGTACACGCCTGCCACGATGGCCAACGTGATGACTCCCCATTCGTAACCAAGTGCGAGTGACGTTCCTCCCAGCAGTAGGTTCATCGACCGCGAACCGATGTAGAACCCCGGCACCATCTGAACAAAGACCATGATGAAGAGCATCGCCACGGCGTAGAGCACCCGAGAGCGTTCGTCGTAGCGTCGGGCCAGATATTCCGACAACGTATAGACCCGGAGCTTGCGATAGACGGGCAGAAAGCCATAACACAGCAGCATCAAACCGGCGATGGCGCCTAGCTCGAAATGGCTTTGGGCAAAGCCCACGGCATAGCCGATTCCGACCATGCCGACCAAATGATTGGCGCTGACGTTGCTGCCGAAAATCGAACCGGCGACCTGCCACCAGCGGATGTCGCGTCCAGCGAGAAAGTAGTCTTCGGACGATTCCTCTTTGCGTCCGGCCCATAGCCCGACGGCCATTACGAGGAACAGCGTGCCCAGGAAGACCAAGATATCGAGCGTCGAGAAAACGTCGCCCATCAGCATCCTCATGCCGGCGTTATTTGCGTCAAAGAACCCGAGACTATAGGCTCCGCTTGCTTGCCAAGCAAGTTTGGCAGTGACCGGTGCAGTGGGCGGTCTACCGGTTCGGGCACAATCATCAAGGGAACCATTGCCCGTTGCTGCACATTTTGGTCTATCCTTAAGGTAGGCATGTGGCCTTGCCCAACACATTCTCGAATGGTTGTTGTGGCAGCAAGGGGTTGGCCGCGAAGACGAACAACCATTAGAATCCGCGCTTTCTCGCGACAAGGCCCAGTAGGCAGCCATCATGAAGATCGTTGTGTTGGGGGGAGGCACCGTCGGCGGCTCGATTGCCGAGTTGCTGTGTCAACGACGGCACGATGTCACCGTGCTCGACTCCAATCCCGCCCGTGCCAAGGAATTGGACGAACGTCTCGACGCTCGGATTGTGACCGGGATGGCGTCGCAATCGAGCGTTCTGTTTCAGGCGGGGGTCATGGACGCCGATCTTGCGTTGGCGGTCACCGGCAACGATGAAGTCAATCTGGTCGCCGCCAGTCTCTGTAAGGCGATGGGTGCTCGACGCGCGCTGGCCCGCATCTATGCAGCCGTGCTTCGGGATTTGAGCACGTTCGACTATCAACGGCACTTCAACATCGACCGGCTATTGAGCCTCGAGCACCTCTCGGCGATTGAACTGGTGCGGGGCATCGGGCGGTCGGGATCGGCAGTGATCGAGCGGCTCACGCGTGGCGGAGTCGAGGTTCAGGAGTTGGTCGTTTCGAGCAAGACGGCATCAGTCGGCGTGCCCTTGAAACAAGTGCGGTTGCCACGCGGCGTGCGGATCGGTTCGATTCTCCGTAGCGGTCATCTCTCCATCGCCGGAGCAGACGATCATCTCGAAATTGGCGACCGCGTGACGCTCATCGGCGCGTCGGAAGAAATTGTCGAAGTCCGGAAATCGCTTCTCCATGAAACTCCGCCGAAGCAAAACGTGGTCATCGCCGGCGGTGGCGAGACGGGATATCATCTGGCCGAATTGTTGCAAAGCACCGGATTTCATGTCGTCATCTTGGAGCTGGACCGCCAGCGGTGCGAGTATCTGGCAGAGCACCTCTTGGAAGTCACCATCGTCAATAGCGATTGCAATGCACGTGAGCATCTCGAAGAAGAACGGGTTGGTTCTTCCGACGTGTTCATCGCCTGCACCGGCGACGACGAGGCAAACATCATGGCCGCGGTTGAGGCGAAGGAACTGGGTGCGAAGAAAATCATGGCCGTCGTGGGGCGGCCCGACTACGCCAACGTAGTCGGAAAACTCGGCATCGATCACGCGGTTAGCCCTCGCGAAGTGATGGCCAAACAAGTGCTCAGCTACCTTCACACCGGACCGGTCATCTCGCGGTCTCCGTTGTTCGGAGGCGGAATTGAGATCATCGAGGTCGAGGTTGCCGAGGGCTCTCCGGCCACTCAGTTGGCACTGCGCGAGCTATCGTTGCCTCAGCGGGCGTTGATCGCCGCCGTGATTCGCGAGGGATTTGTCCATGTTCCCGGGGCAGACGACCATCTTCGCGGCGGTGATACCGTGGTCGCGTTGATCGAAAATCCGTTCTTTGAATCCACGGTCCGGTTGTTTACCGCCGACGAACAAGAATCATAGGTCGTGTGCATCGTCTCCTGACGTAATACGAATTCCATGAACAAGCTCCTGCTGGCCCGCTTCTTGGGCTTAATCTCGCTTCTACTCGGCGGGTCGATGGCCTTCAGTTTGCCGTGGGCCTTTCCGATTCTTTCTGGCCGTACGTTCGAATCGCGAGGTTTCTACGGACTACTCGCGTCGATGGTGGTTTGTGCTGTCGTCGGTGGCGCACTGCGGTATTTGGGCCGTGGACCACGAACGCGTTTGTTTCGCAAAGAAGCGATGGCAATTGTCGGACTGAGTTGGATTTTGGCCACGGTGTTGGGGGCCTTGCCCTACATGTTCAGCGGTACGATGGTCGACGCCCAGCACCGCATAACGGTTGTCGACGCACTTTTCGAGTCGCAGTCGGGGTTTAGTACAACTGGCGCCACGCTGTTGACTGACTTGGACAATCCTGATCTGGTGCCGCGTTGTATCTTGTTTTGGCGGTCCAGTACCCACTTTCTGGGCGGGCTGGGGATCGTCGTACTGTTTGTGGCCATCCTCGGTCAGGGATCAGCCGGAAAAGCGATGATGCGGGCCGAAGTGCCGGGGCCCAGTTTCGAGAGCCACCAGGCCCGCGTGCAGCACACCGCTTGGATGCTGTGCGTGATCTATCTAACGCTGAACGTTGTGCTGACGTTGTTGCTGTGGATCGAAGGGCTCTCGTTGTTCGATGCGCTGTGTCATGCGTTCGGCACCATGGCCACGGGAGGTTTCAGCACCCACAACGCCAGCGCCGGCTGGTTTGCCCAACAGCCAGGGCTGAATGGCCCGCTCATCGAAATGACCATCTTGGTATTCATGGTGATGGCGGGGACCAACTTTGTGTTGATCTATTTCGTGGCGTTGCGGCAGCCGGGCCGACTATTGGCCGACATTGAATGGCGCGTCTATATCGGCTTCATGTTGCTGGTTACCACACTGGTGGTCGCGTTTGGAATGTACCACGAAGATTTTGCCGATCCGGCCAGTGCCGTGCGTTACGGCTTGTTTCAGGTTGTGTCGATCATGACGACAACTGGATATGGAACGCACGACTTCGACACTTGGAATAGTTTCGGCCGCGGCGTGCTGTTCTTGTTGATGTTCGTCGGAGGTTGTGCGGGCAGCACCGGCGGTGGGCTGAAAGTCATTCGCCACATTTTGTTGCTTAAGATCTTGCGGCTACAGATTGAGCAGGCTTTTCGTCCCACCGTGGTGCGACCGTTGAGGCTCAGTGGTCATCCCGTGCCAGAGGAAGTTAAAACGAACATCCCCATGTATTTCGGGGCCATCTTGGTGATCTTCGTCTTCAGTTGGATGGCGGTCGTTACCTTTGAGCCCGATGCAACTTGGACTGACAAGGGCCGGCCCATCGAAAACAAGCTGATCGATAGCGCGTCGGGAGTTGCCGCTACGCTGAACAACATCGGGCCCGGGCTGGGGACCGTGGGGGCAACCCAAAACTATGCCCATTTCAGCCAGCCGACCAAACTGCTATTCACCTTCCTAATGATGGTTGGCCGGCTCGAGGTCTACGTGATCTTGGTCTTGTTCGTGCCGGCGTTTTGGCGTAGCCGGTGATCGAGAACTCCGACCGCGATGCGGTGGCAGTACACAGAGATCAGTCGCCATGCGACAGCGTGTCCGGGTTCTCTTCAAACACCTGAATCAAGGCTCCGAAGGTGTCCTGGGGATGCAAATAACAATGCTTCCACTGCGGGTTCTCGAAGCTGTCGGCCAACACGCGGATGCCGTGGGATCGGAAATACTCGATGGCCTCTTGCAAATCATCAACGCTGATGGACAGGTGATGAAATCCTTGGCCCTGTTTTTCGATGTACCGTCCGACCCCACCTTCGCCGGGCGTAGTCGGCGCGACCAGTTCGAGCTTCTTGCCGCCGAGTTTGAAGGTTAGCCACGAAAAGCCTTCTTCAGGGTTGGAACCCAGGTCGCGCATTGGCTCACCGCCCAGCACGTCGACAAATAGTTTTCGCGCTCGCTCGATATCTGAAACGCCGATTGAAATGTGGTCCAATCGCTTGAAGATACTCATGGCTGTGACGTGACTCGTTGGGTTGTGGAGCAGATCGTACTGAATCATCCAGGCTAGAACTCCGGTGGAATTGAGGTCGCTTGGCTCAAGTTTTCCCCAAGCGTGAGTAACCAGCGTTCGTTGCCAGAATCGATCACGACATCTTGGGTATCGATCTCGACGATGACGCCGTGAAACTCTCCGACTTCAAAATTCTGCCCGTTGCGGAGTTTGATGATTTCGCCACTGGTGCGAATGGTGAACCACACTTCCGGGATATTACCGACTTCCAAGATGGCGGTCAGAAAGGCGTAGTCGGCCGTGTCGAACATCGCGCCGCCCGTGCTGAATAAGTCGCGCTCGATAATCGCGTCGTAATACTCGAGCGATCCGCCCGCCAGTCGTTCCGACGGCTTCCGGCTCAGTTGCTCGCGACGTTCCGCCTGGGGCAGCACAAGCGCTTCGATGGCCAACGAAAGATCCAAGGCATCGGAGTTGGCTACCGGCGTGATTCCGATTCTTTGGATCAGATGAAGGTGATCTGCCTGATAAAAATTGTACAGAAATTGTGTCAACTTCGGCAGCGTGACTCGGGCACGGACCGTGAAGGGCAGCTTCTGATAGGCACCCGGCTTGTTGACCGCTTCGCCGGAGTCGACATTCGAGCGTTCGAACTCGGCCAATTCGACCAACTCCAACAGCCAGTTCTGATAGGCCGAACGGGCCAACGCGGCGTCGGTGGGCAAGGACTGCGAACGCCAGTCGTTGAGTTTTGTCGTCCACTCTTTCGCGCGTTCGATGACCAGGTCTTTATCGCGAATGTCACTTTCCAGTCGCGCGATCTTCTTCCGCTTGGCATCCAAGGGTGTTTGTAACATCGATTCAAAGAGCGACTGTCCTCCCCAACCAACAAGAATGAGGGTCACGATCGCGGCTAATACTTTCTCTCGATTCTTCATCGGGCCGCCTCCTCACTGCCAAAGTCGAGTTTCGATGAGGGTCGAGGTTGATCCTCCGGCATGCGTCGCTCGGAGGGCGTGTTATCCGGATCGACAAGCGGTGCGGATGAAGGTTGCGTTGATTGGTTCTCTGGCGAAGAAGCTGTCTCCGGCGCGCGGGTGATGGCGAGATAAGCATGCTTGTCGCGCGGGACGACCGACATCGAAGACTCGAACTGCCACGTCAGCGTGCGGTCCCGATCACTTTCTTGAACACGGCGGCTGCGCACTTCGTGATTCGCATCTCGCAAACTGGTTTCCATGCGTTCGATGATCGCGGGGTCGCGGACTTGTCCTTGCATTTCGATGGTTCCGCCACCCGCCGGAGCGCGGCTGAGTGTAAGCCGGACGAGCAACGCATCGCGGGCCGGAGGAAACTCAGTCGAGAGTTCTCGCAACTCATCGAGCCAAGCCACGTCGCCTTGTTTCCACTGTTCGATCGCTGCCACGGCAGCTTCGGTGCCGCGGGCCTCTTTGACAAACTTGGCGCCTTGCTTGGACAACGCTGTCAATCGATCAATTTCCTGGTTCAGCTCGGAGAAGCTACTCCATGCGAACCAACCAGACCACAACACTGCCGCGACCAAGACCGTGGCGGCGGCAATCAGCATGTTGCGGCGATCGGGCGGAAGGGGTGCTCGACGCGGATGGAGAAAGTCGATCGCATGACCGCGGTTATGCGCCTCGTCGGCAATCATGCCCAGCAGTGCCGTGTATTGCCCACGGTGCTCAGGTGGACCGTCGGTTAAGTCACCGCCAAGCGTGAAACCCTCGAACGGGTCGAACGTCTTCACGGAGATGTCGAGCACATCGCGCAAACGGGCGACGAGATCTTCGTGATCGCCTTCGGTTCCGCAGATGCGGATCTGATGCACCTCGCCGCCACCCGTCTGGTTGGCAACAGCGACGAGAGTCCGTCGAATCTCGGCCAGCAGCGGCACGGGATCGTCGTCGATCGGCAATCGCATGCACCGCGAGACTCGCACACCCTGACTGCTAACCACTGTCAAGTCGGCTTCGTCACATTCGACGTCGATGATTAGGCTGGTACGATCATCGGCGTGCCGCGTAAGAAACAGCGATCCTGTGGACAGCGAACGGACGAGTAACCGCTGTGGGACGATGCCTGCTTCGGAACAGAATTGATTGATTCGTTCCACCTGATCTGGAACGATCGCTGTCGCCAACACTGAACGTGATTCACTAGGGTTCTCGTTTAACGGAAAAAAGTCCAACAACGACCCTTCGCCCATCCCTGACAATTGACGGGTTGCCTGATGTCGCACAAGTTCGGGCAGTTCGTCGTCGGGGCATGGTGGCAACGTTAGTTCGCGCAGATCGACTGCCGCGCGGCTTGCTCCCACGATGGTCCGACCGCGCGGCGGGCGTTTGTCCTCCAAGGCCACACGAAGTTGCTGTGCTAGTTTCTCTTGCGTGTCTGTTTGCTCTTCGTCAGGCGGCGGCAAAGTTACCATGCCCGCCGATGTGACCGTGATGCGACCACGAACCACCGTGGCCGCGACATAACGGGCTTGGCGATGTTCCCATTCGACGGCTAACAGTTTTGACATTGGTTTGCCTCTCGCGATGTGCGACCGATTTGGTCGACGATGCCGTGACGACGCGCTACCGCCGTGCAGTCAGTCCCTCTGTTCCCGCTGCCCCGTTGAGCAGCCTGTCAGGATACGCTCTTCCCAGGTGACGCAGATCCCTCCATTGTACGATGCGAGGTGGTCGCACCGAGGCGTCAAGAACCAATTCTACTCTGGCTTGATAGCCGCCGTCATCGAAATGTCCGACGACTTGACCGCGATGGACGTCGCCGCCGGTGGTCACGAATTTCATCAGCAGCTTCATCTTATCGAGGCCAAGCACGCCTTCTGACGCGAGCCATGCTGCGTGTCTTCGTGAACCCGCGGAATTTTGAGATTTCGCGTCACGTCGGCTGAGAATGGCATCGATATCGGCCAAATCGAGACCTGGGATTGCCTCCAAGACTTCTCGTGAAGCGAGATTGATGTTGACCCGGCCGGCGATGACCGGCGATGGGTTGATCGTCACGTAATCGAGCCACTTCGGCAGCCATTGGTTGAGTTCGGCGGTCTTGGCGCCCAGGGGGCTCTTCAACACGACGGCTTCTTTCTTCCCGGCGAAGACGGCACTTACACGAGATCCAGCGAGGTCGAGTTCCGTGACGAAGCGATGATTCGGTTGCCGCGTCCAGTCGATCGCCCCGGTACTTTCGAGCACCGCTGACGTGGCCGTCGAGGGGCCAAACTGCCGATATAGTATTACGAAGTCGGCTACTCCTTGATCGAAGTGCTTCAGCAAACGAGCGTGCAATCCGCGAAGATCGGCGTCGTTGAGATCGATCTTCGGCTCTCTGCCAGGATCGAGATTCGACTCGGCGCTCCTCAGCGTTAACCATGCCGACCACCCCTGGTGCGCCATGGAGGCTCCGCTCGATGGGTCCACCGAGGTCGAGCCTGTTCCTGCTGCCTGATCGGCTTTGTCGATTTCGATTGGTTCGAGTACTCCATTGCGATTGTGGTCGCTTCCCAACAGCAGCCGCCGGCTTACTCCGCGAACCAGCAGCAACGCTTCCATCGCCTCGACGGGACCGTTTCGAGGTTGATAGGGTGGATCGAGTCCCGCATAGTAATCAACCTCGCTGCCAAACTCGCGCGGTTGGTTGTCGGCATCAATCCAGTCGAGCAATGAATCGGCCACCTCATTGGTCATCCGTGGCAGCTTCATGAGCGCATCGCGCGCAACCCCGGGCTTCTCTTTATCCCAAGCCACGAGTGCCGAAAGATTCAGTTTCGCTGATTCATTGGCCAAGGCGAACCGCACCACTGGGGCTTCTTCGCTGGGCATGGGCGTGACAATACTGAAACGACCCGTGCGACCATACCGATCATCTTCAAAGACGCGTACACCGCCATACCGCTTGCGAGCGAGCATCGGGTCACTGGAGCCAGAGTGATTGTTCCCAGCAGTCGCAAGATCGTATTTCAGCGCCGCGACGCCTGATTCAACCAGATAAGCAGCCTGCGCCTGTTGTCCACTGAGCCGACTGGCACGATTCGCCGAGAACATGAGTTCGTTGAATGCGTATCCTGCGAGGCTCAGCATGGCGATCACGACGAGCACCAGAACCAACACCAAACCGTGCCTTGTCGGTGGCCTTCGCTTGCACCCTTGCGCGTAGACCGTATGTGGTTGGAGGTTATTCATGGCGCGCCCTCGGCATCCGATTCACCACCGTCGTTGGGTTCAGACGATGGCATGGGGGAGACGTTCGTCTCGGGCTCATCGTCATTGCTCATCGAGCGGCTGTCTGGCGGATTTCCACCGACGGGCAGCGCGATCAACCGACGGCTGATGACCCACGGAAGTTGTTCGGTGGATGATGAATTGGGCGAGGTCTCAAACAGCGAAACGCCCCGCATGCTGGCGTCCGCTTCGGTGGTCAAGTTGTCAGTGGGCGTTCCGTTTGATGTTTGGCGATGTTGATGACTTCGAGATGGATTTCGTGGCCGCCGCGTGGCGAGGGCCACTTCGACTGCTTGGGGTATTGCACCCGTTTGTCCGCTATCCCACTGCGACACCCAAGACTGTCCGTCGAAGTAGCGAAACTCCAATTGCACGACTTCGGCGGCAAGTAGTTGTGGCGTGTTTTCGTTTGCGTTGATTGGTGAGCGTTGTGTGCCGGCGGGCGACGCTTCGTCAACGGCATCTGGAAAAGCAGCGGTATTTGAACGCCCTTGAGACGACGAGGAGAATGCCTGGCCGCTTGTGTTTGCCCCGGGATGACCTGGCCAGGGGCGGGCAAATCGAACCAGACCTGCCGCGTTGGCGAGACCGATTCCGTCGGTGATTGGCGTGACCAAATCGGTTTCGGCCACATAATATCGCACGGTGATTAGTTCGGGCACGGTGGGCGTGGTTAGCTCGCTCGCCGATGGATTGTCGAAGGTTGTCGCGAGAATGGCTCTTGCTCGTGGCTCCACAAGATCAATCTCGATCCAATGTGCATCGCCGCGCAGTCCACAGCACCCTGATGATTCAAGCTGCGATGAGTCCGTTAGGGCCATCGGGTCGACCTCAGCGACAACCGACGTGCTGGATTCTTCGTTTCTTGAGGGGATAACGGCCGCACGAATTTCGACGCTCAGCTTCGTCAGTACGCCACGAATCAATTGCGACTGTTCGACCTGAAGATGGCCCGAGTTGAAAATCTTCGTGTACAGGTTCAACGACGCCCATAGGCCGGTCATCAAAGCGATCGACAGCACCATCCCGAGTAACACTTCGAGAAGGGTGAACCCCGTTTGTCTGAAACGCAGTGGATTCTCTTGCAAAGCCTTACCCTTTAGTTCAGCCGAACAAACACGGCATGGTTGACATTAGGGTGCGAGTGTTGACTCGCTTGTCGAGCCAGCGGTTTCCTCGAAGGTCGACCGCTCGGTAGGCAGCCAGCGAATCAGGCTGAATTCGATCGGCCGCGATTGCTCGGGCAGATCTTCCTTTACAGACACACGAACGGCCACCATGCCCTCGCGTTCGACGAGTTCGATTTCGATGGAGTAAAGCCAGTCGGGTGCTTCGTCCAGCGGTACATCTTCAATCGCCTCCGCGGCTTCGAGCCGCAACACGATTGCCTCGAGCTTGTTCTGACACAACTGTTGCGCCCGTGCCTGCTTGCTGGCTTCACCAGCATTGCGTAGCCCGAGCTGAGCGAGCTGCCCCAAGACCGCGATGGCTCCCAATAAAATCGTGGTGGCGAGAAGAATTTCCAGTAGCGAGAAACCTTCGCGACGACGGTCTTTCATCGAAGAACCTCCTCGGTGCCGGTCTGAACCTTGCCCAACGATGCCGTGCCCGTGATGCCTCGCAGGGTAACGCTGAGCGTGTTGCCTCGCTCGTCGCGTAAGACGACGACGGAGTCTGAAGTCGTTCCGTCGGGATAGAACAAGATCGGCTCGGACCACTCGCTCGAATCATTGAGGCCTTCGCCGAGTGACCCGGAGTCGTCGATCAATGGAGGGTCGCTTTCTTCGGAATTCAAGTTACTGCCGAAGCGATCGGGTTCGGCGAAGGACACGTAATCGGGGAGGCGATCCATGACCGTGGCGCTCACATCTGCGCGCGTTGACTGATTGCTTTTCAATCCAGTCTCACGGTCCCCCGTGTTGATCCACGGAGGCAAGGCGTATGGCATTCGGGCGTAACGCGAATCCGCGGGCGCGTACCTCCAAGCGAAGGTTGTCCCATACTGCATGGCATCGATTCGGGTTTGGGCCCAGTGGGCGCGCAGCTGCCGCGCCGCGTCTCGAAGTCGCGCGTTGGCCGCCGACCTGCTGAGCGCTGGCCCGCTTAAACCGGCCATCGCCACAATCAGGGCAAGCACCAACAGCAACTCGATCAGCGTGAACCCTTCACGCTTACCGTGCCGCGGCCGAAACGTTCGCATTACAGGTCGGCCAACTCTTCGTTGCCTTCTTCTTCTGGCCAGTTGCCGATGTCATCGTCGGTACTGTCCTCGCCATCGGGCCCTAGCGACCAAATGTCGGGGAAGTCGCGGGTATTGCGAGACGGCGGGTACTCGTACTGATATTCATGTCCCCAGGGGTCGATTGGCACTCCATCGTCCAGGTAAGGGCCTTGCCAACGGTCGGGAATTTCGGAGTCCGAAGGCTCTTCAATCACGGCAACCAACCCCTGTTCGGTCGAAGGGTACGTGTTCATATGCAGTTGGTACATGTCGAGCGAGCTCTTGAAGAGACCGATCTGGCTTTTGGTGGCGCTAATGTTCGCGCCTGCTTGGGCGCCCATGAACCGTGGCGCGACCAAGCCGATCAAGATGACCAGAATCGCCATCACAAGCATCAGTTCCATCAGGGTGAAACCAGCACGGGCTTGTCGAGTTGTGCGTTTTCGTTTCATTGTCGTATTCTCCTAACTAGGTTCCTAACAACGGTTTTGTAAACAAGGAAGAAACTATGCAAACGAGGTGCTCATCTGAATCACCGGTATCAGCAGTGCGATCACCACGAGCATGATGACCACGGCCATGACCAACAGCATCATGGGTTCCAGTAGACGAACGGCCAGATCGAGTTGCCGTTCGGTGCGTCGATCCATTCCGTCGGCGATGTTGATGAGCACCTTTTCCAGCGTGTTCGATTCTTCGGCCACGCCGATCATCTCGACAACGGCTTGTGGAAACAGCCCGCATGCTCGCAACGGCGTGGCCAGGGCCTGTCCGGAAGAAATGTTTTCGCTAGCCTGACGAATGGTGTCGGCCAAAACCTTGTTGCCGGTCGAGTCGCTGCTGATTTCCAGCGAGCGCAGAATCGGCACCCCGTTCTTCAAGAGCGTGCCCAGTACGCGACAAAAACGCGAGACGGCCAAGTTGAGATAGATCTTGCCGGCCAGCGGAACCTTCAGTTTCAGGCGGTCGATGTTCCACTTTCCGCGCTCGGTTTTGGCATAGCGGAATACCCAAAACAATCCACCGGTCATCGCCAACAGCACGAACAATCCGTAGCGGCCCAAGAAATCGCTGAGCGCCAACAAGGCGATGGTCAACCC
>CAZNXE010000001.1:9205-33822 GCA_964576465.1 uncultured Planctomycetaceae bacterium | reverse complement strand
CCGCGCTCTTCGAGCCGCGAGAACATCTCCGCGAACTTCGGCACAAAGAACACGATCAATACAGTAACGGCAATCGTACCCGCGACGGCCAACAGGGCCGGATAGGTCGCGGCGCCAATGACGCGGCTCTTGATGTCTTCTTGATGTTCGATAAAAGAAGCCGTTCGTTGCAGCACGTCTTCAAGGAAGCCGCCTTCGCTACCGGCCCGCACCATGCTAACGGCCAGCTCATTGAACACTTCGGGGTGTTTGGCGAACGCTTCGTCGAGCGTGGTGCCTTCGGCGATTTGACCTTGCACGTCTTGCATTACCTCGGCCAACCGCGGATGGGCCGTTTGTCGCGACAGCAACTCCAGTGCTCGCAACAGCGGTACGCCACTCTCCAACAAATCGCCCAACTGGGCCATGGTCGCGGCCAACGCTTGAGGACTGACGCGTTTCGGTCGGCCAAATCGCGAGGCACGCTGCGTTCCGTCTTCCACCTTCAGCGGGAACAGCTCACGTTCGCTGAGCAACCCGATTGCTTCTTGCGAGGTCGAAGCCGTCAGCGTGCCGGCAACTTCGTCACCGCTGGACGTACGTGCTGTGTAAGCGAATTCAGGCATGATATTTGGTGGGAAAAAACGGGGAGTGTGAACATTCATCGCCGGTCACACGGTGGCGATGGCATGCTGGTAACAACGCAATAAGCGTCGTCTATGTTTTCAGTTGTATTGGGTGGGATGTAGGGGCGGGCATGAGTCTCCGCGGGCCGTTCACCGCGGGTACTCGCTTTTGAACACACAATGCTGAGGTTCAGGTTGGTACTTGCATCAATGTCGCCATCGGTAGATGGGACAACGGTTGTCGGTACGTGGTTTTCTAGTTTGTGGCTTCAGTCAAATTTCGTTACGCGCATCACCTCTTCAACGCTGGTACGACCATCTAGTACGTTACGCCATCCGTCTTGTCGCAAGGTTCGCATTCCGCCCTCGATGGCGGCGGCCTTGATTCGCTGTGTGGAAGCGCGCTCCACGGCGAGTTGTCGAATCGCATCGTTGTTGGTCAATAGCTCGAACAAGCCGGCGCGGCCACGATAGCCCGCGCCGCGACACTCGCGACAACCGACGGGCATGAAGATCGGGTGTTCATGATCGATTTGCTCGCGGGGGAAGTCATCAGGTAGTTCCGCGGTATCGAGATCCACCGGCCCCTTACAGTCGGGACACAAGGTGCGAACCAGGCGCTGGGCCAAGATGCCTTCCACGGTGCTACTGGCCAGAAACGGCTCGACGCCCATGTCGCACATCCGCATGAACGCGCCGGCAGCATCGTTGGTATGCAGCGTGCTGAAGACAAGATGGCCGGTCAATGAGGCCTGAATCGCATTCTCGGCCGTTTCCAAATCGCGGATTTCGCCCACCAACACCACGTCGGGGTCGTGACGCAAGATGGCTCTTAGCGAGGCGGCAAACGTCAGCCCAATTTTTGGCTGCACCTGGATCTGATTGATTCCTTCCAACTGATACTCGACCGGATCTTCGGTTGTGATGATCTTTGTCTCGTCGTTCTGAATCTCGGCCAATGCGCTATAGAGCGTGGTGGTCTTTCCAGAACCGGTCGGGCCGGTGACTAGAATAATGCCGTGCGGTAGCTTAATGAGCGAGTTGAATTGACGGTAAATATCCTCGGGCAAGCCCACGCCGCTGAGTGTGAAGTCCATCTTGTCTTTGTCGAGCACACGCATGACGATCCCTTCGCCGTGCAGCATGGGGATCATCGACACGCGGACATCGACCTCGCGACCGCTGACCTTGAGTTTGATGCGTCCGTCTTGTGGGAGCCGCTTTTCGGCGATGTTGAGCCGGGCCATGATTTTCAGCCGGCTGACGATGGCCGCCTGAAAGTGGTTGATCTCTGGCGGAGTTGGCTGCGTGTGCAAGATTCCATCGATACGATAGCGAATCCGCAGCCCCTTGGCTTGCGATTCGATGTGAATATCACTCGCGCGGGCTTCGATGGCCTCGACTAGTATTTCATTCACTAGTCGGACCACGGAGGCCTCCTGGGCCATCTCCGAAGCCTCGGAACCGTCAAGTTCCAAGTCGTCGACCAATTCAATACCGGTCTCTGATTCGCGCTGTGCGAGCAGGTCGTCGATCGTTTCGGAGCCGACGCCGAGATGCGTCTTGACAAGCTTGTCGATCTCTTCTGAAGAGGCAAGCACCGGTTCGACCATCAGCCCCGTGATCGAACTGATTTCGTCTAGCGCATAAAGCTCGAACGGATCGCTTGTGGCGACCACCAACGTACCGTTGCGACGTTTGAGCGGAAACACGCTATGACGGTAGATCGATTTCAGTGGAAACTGTTCCAGCAGCGATAAGTCGACTTCGGTCTTGGTCAGATCGACATACTCCAACCCCAACTGCTCACCCAGTGCAGCCAAGGCTTCGTCTTCGCGAACGAACCCCATTTGCACGGCAGCTTGATCGATTCGTGAGCTATCATTCGTAGCATCACGGAGGATCGCGAGCTGTCGCTCATCGAGCAAACCCTTGTTTCGCAATATGTCGCCAGCTTCCATCGGTGCTACTCTCGGTTGTTGCGCATGAGTTATGTTGTGAATGATGCCGCGATGTTTGTCGGCTAGCCACCAAGATGGCAGTTAACCCGCATAGCAAGGTGATCGTGGTAGGATTCTGCTTGCCGCGCAATAGTGCGCGACGACGGACGAACAGTGCGCGGCGTTGTTGCCACGCGGGGGTGTGCCTGAAGTTCGTTGGCAGGATGGTTCGGTGGGGTCGACCGTGGTGAGCCTTCTATTGGCTTCGATCAATACATCTAGGCTAATTGATGCGTTGTATGGGGGTCAATACAAACACCGATCTCCTGGTTGATCTCAGGAGGAGGTTTTGCCCCCTCGATTGACGGCAGAACCTTGCTATTGCCGTGAAGTCGAATCGTGGCGGCAAAACGTTTAGTAAGCGAACGATTTCGAAGAATTGCCATCGACAGCGAGATTGTTGCATTCCAAGGTATTGGCTATCAAGGTCTTACGCGGTAGCTGCCACCCTCGTTTTCCGCGGGATTGTCGAGGCGGAACTGACAATCCGAGCAGTATTCTTCTGGCAACGAGCGAACCGAGCTGCGCGTAAGCGGCACCTGTCACTTATAATAGGAGAGTAAAGATGAATTAGTTCGATGGAATTGCCCCGTTTTTTGTTGTCCTACCACCCCTTTTTCGCGCCGCGGCATCAACTTTCTGTCTGAGTCTTGCCGCGTTGGATTTCGTTGCGAATGCATCTCTCAATCCATAAGACCGTCAACCGCCGTTCCGCGATTATCGCGACGGGGGTTCTGCTGGCTGTTGCCTCGATCTTCTTTTCCGGGTGTAGCGGGAATGAAGTACCGGCGGCAAAGTCGAAGCCGACGAATCAACCGAAAACTCATTCCAGCACGCGATCATCGAAAGACGCGACACCGAGTGCCGAGACCGCTCCTCAGGCGGACAACTCCGGCGGGGCGGCTGGGTCGGCATCGAATGAAGAGACATCGGATGCGGTGACGATCGGCCAGCCCTCTTCGAACCATGCCAAGCCGCTAGCCGGGCAGACTCCTCCGCTTGTGTCAGGCGTGGCAGGCGAGGGCGACCTCGCCGAATCAGACGCGGAACGTCATTCGCGCAAAAAGTTACCGGCAGGCTACTTCGATCAGAGGTTAGCCCGAGGGGGATCTTCACAATCGCCGATGGAAGCATTTCGTACTCCGCCGGTGAGCGCTACGCCGCTGGTGGTCGATATTCCGGCGAAGGTCCGCCGCTATGCCGAAAAGTTGGTCACACGCTACGATCTTGACTCCAACGGAACGCTAGAACCCGTCGAGTGGTTACAGATGCGCGGTGACCCGAGGGACGACGATCTCAACGGCGATGAAATTCTCACGGCCGAAGAATTGGCGATCCGCATCGCAGTTTATGGCCACCGGCGTTTGATCCGTCTGATGCCCGGGCGGCGAGTGAACGAACCGGTCGCCCGGGTGGATTCAGGCATTGAGACCGGGTCGCAGGTTCATGCGACGACAACGCCCGGGGATGCTGCTGCCGCGGTCCATCGCGAGAAGCGAATGCGGTCGCGTCAATTCTATGTGCGATCGTCACGTTTGCCTGTCGGCTTACCGGAATGGTTTGTCGAGGGCGACACGAACGGGGACGCGCAGATGTCGCTGGCCGAGTTCTCGGCAAAATGGTCGAGCTCTGAGTTGCATCGGTTTGACACGTACGATCA
Source organism: uncultured Planctomycetaceae bacterium (assembly GCA_964576465.1). Taxonomy (GTDB): domain Bacteria; phylum Planctomycetota; class Planctomycetia; order Pirellulales; family JAEUIK01; genus CAZNXE01. The sequence goes on along the minus strand of CAZNXE010000001.1, from coordinate 29,557 downwards.
CGACGGCGATGGCATGATCACGGCACGAGAATGTGCGCGTGGTGAATTGGCTCGCCAACAGATTGAAAGTGCCGAATCTGTTGAGCGATCGACGTCGAGTGAGCCGCTGCGATGAGTTGCATTCATGTCAGCGGGAACGGCGTCGTTGGCGTTGCACATCTTTGAGTAGCGAGTCGAGCACGTCTTGAATGATCTTGGTGTTCGTTTGCTTGAGCGAGATCACGCGGACGACGCGGTTGGGTTCATTCGCGGCTTCGTCGAGTTGTTCGACAAGCTGTCGGACCTCTTCAAACAGGGGCTGTGCGGCCAGCACGACAAGCGAATTCGTCTCGGCATCGACGCTGAGTGTCATCTCTGGCCCCGCCGCGGCCGCGTTGAGTTGTTGCAGCACGTTCTGCAATTCCCGCGATGATCCTCGTGGTGCGTTGAGTTGGGACCGTGCACCGCCGGTGGTGAGCTGCGTTTTGTAGACATCACGCAAGACTTCCTCGATATCGATGGCTCGCGCACGATCGACTTGAATCACACGGGGCTCGGTACGAATCATTGAATCAAGGGGCTCGTTGGTATCAAGCACTTTGATCAGCCCTTCGATCGTGGCCAGGTCGGCAGCCGAGGCTTGAACGATCAACGCATTGAGTCGCTGGTCGGGCACGATCGACACGTTGCCCGTGCCGCGAAACCCAAACATCCCGTCGTCAAAGAGTTTCTCCAGACTCTCGGCCACCAGCGTTGCATTGGCGGTGGTCAATGTGAAGACCGTGAATTGTCGTCCGCCAATCGGCCTGCGTTGCACGATGGTCTTGAGCAGCGTTTCAAACTGATCCAGCGCCTCGACGTCTTCCGAGGCGATCGTAATGTTGTCCTTGCCAATTGAAATAACAATGGGTGATTCTTCTCCAGAACCGTCGAGGGGTTCGCCACTCTCTTGCTCGGCCATGTCTGGGTCTTCGCCCGATTGACGACGATTCGGTTCCGCTTCGTCTTCACCATCTTCAACCAGGGTTACTACCTGCGCGAGAACATCCGCAGGCACGAAAGCCCGACTACGGCTTTGTGCTTCTGAGCCCGGTTGTTCCGACGTGGGGCTCGAATCATCACCATTGTCATCCTCACCTTGCGTGCCTTGATGCTTCTTTTCTTTCGACTTGCGTAGCGTTGGTGCGACAGCCGAGGGTGTTACGACTCGAATGGGGTTCGATCGCAGTTGTGACCACACACGACGCACCTCTTCCAGTGTTTCGCCCACCGTACCACTGGGCAATGTAATCACCCGCAGTTTGCGGCCGCTGCCCAGCGTTTGATCGGCAACGAACACTTCACCCATTTTGCCGAGCAGTTCGCGAATTTGTGCCAACTGTTCAGGTGTTCCGCGGATGAATAATTGTCCCGTGGTGGGATCGGAATCGACGCGCGGGCCGTTGCCACGATTTCGCCCGCGACCACTGGTTTCAAACAACGTCTCGATGGCCAACTCGGCCGAATAGGGATCGACGAACCGCAGTTGAATCACATCGACTTCCGGCTTGGCCGTTCGTAACTGATCGATCGTCTTCTTCACCATCGCCTGCTCATCTGCCTGGGCCAGTACAATGAGCTGATCGGTGGCCTCATCGGTCACGATCCGCACTTCAGGCCGCTGTGCCAACATGTCGTTCAGCACAGCGCTAACCGACGTCGGATCCGCGCCGCCCAGGGGATAGACCTCAACCAGCAGTTCCTCGGAAGGATCGATAAGCTCGTCGAACTTGGCGACCACCTCGGCAATCGATTCGTGTTGCTTGGGGCTTGCCCAAGCGGCAATCTTGTTGGTTAGCGGATCGAGCGAGAGCCGCACTTCGGCTCGCAGGGCGTACATCTGCTGAAGTGTATTCAACACGACCGAGGCGTCTGCATTCTCGATATCGTAAACCTGTAGCGACTCGGCCAAATCATCCGCAGGGCCGGTTTCCAACTCGGCGATGGCTGCTTGAATGCGATCGTGATCCTCGGGCACGGCAGTCACGAGCAGTTTCCGTCCGCGCGTGTCAACGGCCATCAGCGCCGTGGGTACCAGGGGAGTCAACACTCCCAGAGCAACGCTAGCATCGGTGTTTTGCAACACATACGAACGCGTGATGTTTTGTCGCTCCGTCGGAACTTCGCGAACCAATGTGTCGATGGTCTCGCGAATCGCGGCATGTTCCTCCACCTTGGCCCACACCAATAGACTGTCGGTCTTCGTGTCGGAGATGACCCTCGCTTCGGCGAACGCGGATTGCAGTAGACCGATGGCCGCAGTCGCGTCGGCCCCATCGAGCTGATAAGCAATAAGCCGGCGTGGAACATCCGTTCGTTTGACGTCCAACTGACCCAGTGCGGCGCGTATCTCTCCATGATCGCGCATGTTCGCCACGACCACCACGCTCTGGTTTTGCGGCTCTGACTGCAATTGCACTTGGGGGAACAAGGGCTGCAAGGCCGCCACGGCGACGGCAGGTGTAATATATTCGAGACGATGCACGACGAGCTGCGGTCGATCGTCCTCAGGAAGTTGCAGCGATTCAATCATCTTGCGGATTTGATCTTGCTCGTCGGATTTGGCCCAGACTAGCAAACTGTCGGACTTGGGATTCACCGTCACACGAGCTTCGACAAACGCGGTTTGCAAGAGAGTGAGTGCCGTGGCGGCATCAGCGCCATTTAGCGGATAGGCCACAAGCTGGCGTTGAGTGTCCCGCTTCTTGATGTCTAACTGTTCAAGTGCCGCGCGAATGGCCTCTTGATCGCGCATGTTCGCCACGACTACTACGCTCTGATTTTGCGGCTCTGACTGCAATCGCGCTTGGGGGAACAAAGGCTGCAGGGCCGCCACGGCGACGGCAGGTGTGATGAATTCAAGGCGATGCACGACGAGCTGCGGTCGATCGTCTTCAGGAAGTTGCAGCGATTCAATCATCTTGCGGATTTGATCTTGCTCGTCGGGTTTGGCCCAGACTAGCAAACTGTCGGACTTGGGATTCACCGTCACACGAGCTTCGACAAACGCGGTTTGCAAGAGAGTGAGTGCCGTGGCGGCATCAGCGCCATTTAGCGGATAGGCCACAAGCTGGCGTTGAGTGTCCCGATTTTTTATGTCCAACTGTTCAAGTGCCGCGCGAATTGCTTCTTGATCGCGAATGTTCGCCACGACCACCACGCTCTGGTTTTGCGGCTCTGACTGCAATTGCGATTGGGGGAACAAAGGCTGCAGGGCTGCCACGGCGACGGCAGGTGTGATGAATTCAAGGCGATGCACGACTGGCAGTGGTCGTTCATCTTCGGGAAGACGTAGCGATTCAATCATCTCGCGAATATGATCTTGCTCATCCGCTTTGGCCCACACCAGCAGACTGCCGGCCTTGGGGTTTGGCGTCACCTGCGCTTCGACAAACGCGGTTCGCAACAGCGTGAGCGCCGTGGTGACATCCGCGCCGTCGAGCGAATAGGCCGCCAACGTTCGTGATTCGCCGTCATAGGGTCTCAAGTCAAGCTGGGCCAGCATCGTACGGATCGCTTCTTGATCGCTGGAGGTGGCCATGGCCACCACGCTTTGATTTCCCGGTTCGGCCTGAAGTCGGGCTGAAGGGAACAACGGTTGCAGCGCCGCCACCGCCACCGCTGGGGTGATGTGTTCCAGGCGATGCACGACCGCTTCGGGTTCTTCGCCTTCGGCAAACGGTCGCTGCAAACGCTCGACTGCCGCCGCGATGGTGACGTGATCTTTGGTGGTGGCCCACACAATCAATCGACCACCTTGCACATCGGCGGTGAACTGGCCTCGAGGAAAGGCCGGGGTGAGCGCATTCACATAAGCCTGGGCATTGGCGTTGTGCAATGGATAGACCTCGACGCGATATTGTGAATCGGGGTTGTCGCTGGGCTGCATGCGGTCGATCGTCTCGGTGACCAGCCGTTGGTCAGGCTCGACGCCCAGCGCGATGATTGTGTTGGCCGCCGGATGGTCGATCAACTGCATCGACGGCACCAAGGTTCGTAATACCTGAACGACCGCCGCTCGATCGGCCTTCTTGATGGGATGGGTCATCAGACGTAGCCGTTGTCGGGGCGGGGCATCAATGTCTATTTGCTCGATCGCCACGCTTAGCTTCTCTTGATCCTCCGTAAGCGCCCACGCCACGATCTGGTTCGATGCGCTCTCCACGACCAATTGTGCCCGCGGAACGATCGTCTGGAGCACCGAGACAATGGTCGCGGCATCGACAAATTCGAGCGGGTAGGCGACGAGTTTCGCCGGAGGTCCCAGTGCCTTCTTCTTCGTTACTTGCGAGATGAGTTCGCCAATCACGGCATGTTGTTCCAAGCGCGCCCAGATCAGCATCCGATCGTCACCCGTATCCGGCAGCGTTTGAATGCCGGGTAGTTCATTGGTCAAGGTTGCGAGCGCGGCCACGACTGCCGCTCGCTGTTCGCCGCGAACTTCATAGGTCTCAAGTCGCGGTTGTTCTGCCTGTGGGGCATCCGTAACGACCGTTGCGATGGCCTCGCCAATGGTCGAGTGATCGTCGGGAACTGCCACGACAACAAACGACTCGCGTGCTTCGTCGTATTGGATCTGCGCCTGTGGGACCAGCGATGCTAACAGTGTTTGCAGCGTTTCAACCTGTTCGCGAGGAACGGGGTAAAACCTTACGCTAGACCGCGTTGTATCGTCTGGAGCAGCTTCCAGTGCGTCGACGGCGGCCTGAACAGCGAGGTGCCCCGACTCATCGGAGAACACGGCGATGCTGTTCGAGGGTGCGTCAGCGGTGATGCGGGCTCGCGGGAGAACCGATGTCAACAAACTCACTAAGGTCGAGGGATTACTTCGCCGCAACCGGTAAACTATTAGCTTCCGTGTACCGGGGGTCGCCCCTTCTTCATCTAGACCAACGATCGTACGGCGTATGGTTTCTTGGGCTGGCGGTGGCGCCCAAGCGACGAGGTTGTTTGTCGCGGTGTCGAGGCTCAAACGTGCGTCGGGGAACAACGTCTGCAACAATCCGAACAGCGGAGCGTGATCGCCCGGGGTCAAGCGGTGAATCTCCAGATCAAACTTCAGTTCCTCGGGAGTTTCAGCCTGCATTTGTTCGAGCGTGCGACCGATGGCGGCCTGCTGCGAAGGCCCCATGTATGCAATCAGCTGGTTGGTCTTGCTGTCGTGAACAAAGTGCCCTTCTCCGAACAGAACATTCAGCGTTCCCAAGGCTGCTGCCGGGTCGATATTCTTCAGCGGGTAAGTCACCAGCGTCGGTTTCTCAGCCTCTTTCTGCTTCTCCGGAGGTGACGGCTCCTTTGGCTCGGGGATCGAATCAATCACCGCGAGAATGACCCGCATTTTTCCAGCGGTTTCAATCACCACCAATTGCTTTGTCTGAGAGAGCGGGATGCTTTTGCCGAACACTCCCAACAGCGGCTTGATCTCCGTTTCGACCAACGCAGCATCGCGCGTTCCCAGTGGGAAGGTAACGCGAACCACCTCGAAGCGTCCGCGTGCATCAAGGTCGTTCAAGTCGACCTCGGGTACCAGTTCTTCGGGCACGCCATCGACGATGTCGACGACCAGCAACATGCGCTCGCGGCGAATGAGTGTGTAGCCCTTGGTCAGCAATACCCCGTTGAGCAGATCGATGGCCTCGGCAGGTGTATATTCTTTGGTATCGGCGTAGTTGAACGTCCCTGGTGGCGGGGCATCGAGCACGAGCGACAAACCGGCCTGTTCAGCAAACCAGCTCAGCACGTCGGCCCAGGGAGCGAAACGGAAGTTGAATCGCAGCTTGACGTCTTGCCGTGTCACTTCATTCGCTATCGCCACCCAGCGGGCCAATTGATCGTCGTCCAGCAGCGCCGCAAGCTCGGTCTCGCTGGCTTCGAGAATCACGCGACGCTGATCATCGGCGGCGGTTTCCAGGGCCTCGGTACGTCGCCCGATAATGGTTGCCACCCTGGCACGTTGTTCGTCGCTAAGATCCAGCCGGTCGGCAATCTCCGGCTCGGCCAGTCGAGCGAAACCTGGGACCATTGGTCCATGGACGACGGGCTCAGTCTCACGCTGAGGCTCGCCAGGTTCTTGCGCCGCTGCGTGCTGGGGGAACCAACACAATATGGCTGCCGCCACGACAAGCTGGGCAAAGAAAATCGAACGAAGACGGGGAACGCTGCCAATACTCATTGCCGGCGGATGCCTCGATGGTCTAGAGAAGATCAATAGGTGGGGTTACCTTCCATCGTAGTCTGACCTCTGGGGAGCGACCAGAGACAATAAACCCCCTGAAACCGTGCATTTTCTCCCTTGGGCAAGCCGAGGCGGCTACTGGCAATTGGCTCAAATGGAATTTTCTTGGGAACGCGCGAGGGCCATTAGGTATCTAATACTGACGCATGACGGTCTTGCCGCGTGTCGATGAGAGGCCCCCCCGAACGTTCGGACAGAGGAGACGACGAAATGCCCCGCCGCTTGGCTCTTGTGTTGCTGCTGGCCGCTTCCACGGTTCTGGCACTCACCGCGACAACGCTCTATTCCTCGCAACCCGGTGCCGATGAGGTGCGTAAGGCGGCGAACAAACAATTCAAAGCCGGCAACTATAAAGAAGCCCTCGCATCGTTTCGACAGTTGCTTGTGGACCCCAAAGGCGCGGCCCAGCATGTGACCGCCGATCTCCAACGGGCCGTGCAATGTTTGCGATCTTTGGGGCGGATGACCGAGTTCGACGAGTTTGTTGAAGCGGTGATCGAAACTCGAAAAAGCCAATGGCAGGCGCTTGCCGCGGCAAGCCAACAATACTCAGGGGTCAACCATTACGGCCAGATTGTCGCCGGCGAGTTTCGCCGTGGCGACCATCGTGGTGGGGGGCGCCAGGTCAACTCGTTCGCCCGCGATCGTACTCGGGCATTGCAGTTACTCGTGCAAGCCATGCCTCTGGTCGAGCAGCAAGGCAACAAGAATCAAACCGGCGCCTTCTATCTGCAACTCGCGCGTGCCATTCGCTTCACGCAAGGATCGAGTTGGCGGTTGCAATACCCTACTGAACTGGAAACGCTGCCCGATTTTGAAGAGGGTGGTTACTACGGATATCGAAACCAAGGGGCTCCTGCCGACGCGGACGGTCAACCGGTGTTTCATAAGTTGCCCGAGAGCTTTGACGCCGCCACGAGTGATGGCGAGCGATGGCGTTGGGCGCTGAATCGTGCGAAGCAGGTTTCCAACACCTATGCCGCGCAGGCCGATTATGAGTTCGCCACATTTCTCCAAACCGAGTTCAGTGTGCAAACGCTCCGGCAATTCGGGGCTTACTTTGGGCGAGGGATGCAACGGGCAGGCGGCAGCGACGACGAGGAACACGACGAGAGTGGTACCTACGCACTGCACACACTCTCTGATGATGAGACCATTGCCCGGCTAGCAATCGGTATCCGGCGTTTCAAGTTGCCCGAGGAGTTTAACTACATCCGTATCTTCGAGCGGTTGGCCAAAGCTCCCTGGGGCGGCTTTGCGTCGACGGCGCTGGAACAGTTGGCCACGATCCATGAAAACCGCCGGCAGTATTCTCGGGCGGCCGAGTATTGGCGCCGGGCGCTCAAGGAGCATGGCCAAGTTGCTTATCGCCAGCAGCGATTGGAGCAAATTGTTGGGAATTGGGGGCGTTTCGAGCCCGTGGGATCACAACCCTCGGGCACCGGTGCCACGGTTCAGTATCGTTTTCGCAACGGCAAGCATGTCGCCTTCACCGCGCGACGGATCGATATTGACAAGTTGTTGGCTGATCTGAAGGCGCATCTGAAATCGAATCCTAAGCAGCTCGAGTGGTATCAACTCAACATCGGTCAGATTGGACATCGGCTGCTTCAAGAGAACCAGGGGAAATACCTTGGCCGCACGATGGCCACTTGGACGCAGGATCTTAAGCCCCGAGCGAATCACGTCGACGACCGTATTACGGTTACCACTCCGCTTGAAAACGGAGGAGCCTACTGGGTGACGGCCAAAATGGCCGATGGCAACACGAGCCACATCGTGCTGTGGGTCGATGACATGATCCTTGTCCGCAAGAACGGATCAGGCATGGGAATGTTTTACCTGGCTGACGCAACGACCGGCACGCCTGTTGAGAACGCGAACGTCGAGTTCTTTGGCTACCGGCAAGAACGTGTCGGTCAACGGGCTGTATTTAGCACCAAGAATTTTTCCGAGAAGACCGATCGCAACGGCCTTGCCCGAGCTTCCGCCAAACGGCTCGACAACAACTACACCTGGCTCACCATCGCCCGTGCCGATGATGGACGTTTGGCATTTCTGGGCTTCAACCGCATGTGGTTCGGCAATTATAATGTTCCGCGATTGAACAACGCCAAGGTGTACACCGTTACCGACCGGCCCATCTATCGCCCCGGACAAACGGTCCACTTCAAGACATGGCTGCGGCAGGTGAGTTACGAAGAGCAGCCGGATCGTAATCTCGCGGGCCAAAATGTCACGGTCGAAATTCGCGATCCCGAGAATAACGCGATCCACTCCGTGCAGCTCAAAACAGATGCTTACGGGGCCGTGTCGGGCGATTTTACCGTGCCCACCTCCGCGAGACTGGGTCGATTCCACATTGTGATCAACAGCAACCACGCGAGCTATTTTCGCGTTGAAGAGTACAAGAAACCTGAATTCGAGGTCACCGTTACAGCGCCGGAAGAGCCCGTCACGCTGGGTGACAAGTTCACCGCCACGATCGAAGCCCGCTATTACTTCGGTTCGCCGGTCACCGAGGCGAAGGTTCGCTATAAGGTGATGCGGACGAGCTATACCGACCGTTGGTATCCGGTCGGACCTTGGGACTGGCTCTATGGTCGAGGCTATGGGTGGTTCGGAGAGTCGTACAGTTGGTACTCCGGCTGGGGCACTTGGGGCTGTGTTGGGCCGCGTCCCTGGTGGGGATTCGCTCCTTCGGCACCGCCGGAGATCGTTGCCGAGCAAGAAGTCGCAATCGGTGCGGATGGAACGGTGACCGTCGACATCGACACGGCGACCGCCAAGGCATTGCACGGCGATCAAGATCACCGCTATGAAATCATCGCCGAGGTGGTCGATCAATCGCGGCGGACGATCGTCGGCACCGGAAGCGTCTTAGCCGCGCGTCGTCCGTTCACGGTCACCCTGTGGACCGATCGCGGTTATTACAACGTCGGCGATGCGATCGACGCGCACTTCGCTGCCCGAACGCTCGATGGTCGCCCTGTTTCGGGCAAAGCCGAATTGACGCTGCTGCAAATTACCTACGACGACGACCGACAACCGATCGAAACGCCCGTGCGAACTTGGGAGATTGATGCGGATGCCGACGGCGGCGGTCGCCAAGCGATTCAGGCTTCGGCTCCAGGGCAATATCGCTTGTCGTGTCGGGTCACCGACGCTCAGGGACGAACGATCGAAGGTGGGCATGTATTCCTGATTCGCGGCGAAGGATTTGATGGACGGGACTTCCGCTTCAACCACTTGGAGTTGATTCTCGACCAACGTGAGTTCGCGCCCGAAGACCGTGTGCAGTTGCTGGTGAACACCGATCGCCCAGGCAGCACGGTGCTGTTGTATGTACGACCCTCGTCTGGGATCTATCCCGAGCCGAAGGTGTTGCGGCTCGAAGGCAAATCCACGGTCGTGCCTCTGGAGGTTTCCCTGAAGGACACGCCGAACTTCTTTGTCGAGGCCGTCACGATTGCCGATGGGAATGTCTATACCGAAACACGCGAGATTCTGGTGCCGCCGGCGAATCGTGTTGTCAACGTCGAGGTGTTGCCGTCGGCGGAGGAATATCAACCTGGCGAGAAAGGCACGATCCGCATCAAGCTGACCGACGACGAAGGCAAGCCGCTGGTGGGATCGACCGTTCTCAGCGTGTACGACAAAGCGCTCGATGCCATTGAACGTGCCGGAGATTAAGGAGTTCTTCTGGAAATGGCGACGTGGACACAACCCCCAGACAATCGATAGCACCGTGCTGAATGGTTACAACCTCGTGCCCGCGGGCGATGTGCCGATGAGCAACGTCGGGATTTTTGGAGATACCGTTGTCGAGGAGCTGCATCTCGTTACAAGCACAGTCACTGACATCGACGGAGACGGTGCTTATGGGGAAGTATTTGGCAGAAACATGCGAAAGGCGGCCATGGAAGCGTCCGCTTCACTCGCCGGTGCGATGATGGAATCCGACGAAGTCAGGGTGGGACAAGATGCGCCGGTGGCGCTGGTCGAACCGACGGTGCGAAGTCAATTCGCCGATACGGCCTTGTGGGTGGCGGCTGTCGAGATAGCAGAAGACGGAACCGCCGATGTCGAACTGACGATGCCCGAGAATCTCACGGCGTGGCTCGTCAAAGTGTGGACGGTTGGCAATGGGGCCCGCGTTGGACAAGGGCAGGCGGAGGTTGTTACCCGGAAGAATCTCATCGTGCGGTTGCAGGCGCCACGGTTCTTCGTTGAGCGTGACGAGGTTGTGCTGTCGGCCAACGTACACAACTATTTGGAGTCGGACAAAGACGTACAGGTGACGTTGGAACTCGACGGTCCCTATCTGGTGCCGCTGGAAGAAAGCGTACGCATGGTGCATGTGCCCGCCGGGGGTGAGGTGCGCGTTGACTGGCGTGTGAAAGCGGCCCTTGAGGGCGAAGCGGTCGTGCGGATGTTGGCCCGTAGCGACGAAGAATCAGACGCCATGGAGCAGCGGTTTCCGGTCTATGTGCATGGCATGCTCCGCACGGAATCGGTTTCCGGAGCAATTCGCCCCGACGAGACACAGGCGAGTTTCACGGTCGACATTCCGGCGGAACGTCGTGCCGATCAGTCGCGACTTGAGATCCGCTATTCTCCGACGCTGGCTGGCGCGATGGTCGACGCGCTGCCGTATCTGGTTGACTATCCCTATGGATGCACCGAACAAACGCTGAGCCGATTTCTGCCGACGGTCATCACGCAGCGGATTCTACTCGACATGGATCTCGATCTGGAGGATATCCGCCAGAAGCGAACCAATCTTAACGCTCAGGAAATTGGCGACGATCGTGAACGGGCCGAGCGCCGCGTTGACCCACGTGACCGACCGCCCAATCCGGTGTTCGACGAGGCGAAGGTGCGCGAAATGGTCACCGAAGGCATCGATCGCTTGACCGAGATGCAGCTTACCGATGGCGGCTGGGGTTGGTTCTCGGGCTGGGGCGAACGTTCGCTGCCACACACCACCGCTTATGTGGTTCATGGGCTGCAAATCGCGCAGCAAAACGACGTCGCACTGGTGCCGGGTGTTCTTGATCGGGGAATCGAATGGCTGCGCGTGTATCAGAGGCAGCAAGTTCAGTTGCTCATCAATGCGCAACTCGAAGATAAGAAGAACAAGCCGTACAAACGCCATGCCGACCATACCGATGCCTTTGTGTACATGGTGTTGGTCGACGCGGATGTGGCCGATGCCAAGATGTTGAAATTCCTCTATCGCGACCGTACAAAACTGTCGGTCTACGCAAAGTGCATGTTCGGTCTGGCCCTGCACAAGCAGCAGCGGAAGGAAGAACTGGACATGATTCTGCGGAATATTTCTCAGTTCGTCGTCGAAGATGACGAGAACCAAACGGCCTACCTACAACTGCCAGGCGATAACCATTGGTGGTATTGGTATGGCAGCGGTTCAGAAGCCAACGCCTACTACCTGAAACTGCTCGCGCGCACTGACCCCGCCGGGCGCATCGCTTCGCGGTTGGCAAAATATCTGGTCAACAATCGCCGAAACGCATCATATTGGAATTCAACGCGCGACACGGCGCTGTGTATCGAAGCCCTGGCTGAATACATGCAAGCCTCCGGCGAAGATCGCCCTGAGATGACCGTGGAAGTATGGATCGACGGGCAGCGTCTGAAGACAGTCGAAATCACGGCAGCCAATCTGTTCAGCTTCGACAACCGCGTGGTGCTTGTCGGCGATGAACTCGCGGCCGGAACGCACACCGTCGAGCTACGAAAACAAGGCACCGGGCCGCTGTATTTCAACGCCTATACGACGAACTTCACATTGGAAGACGCGATTGAAGCTGCTGGCTTGGAGATTAAGGTTCAGCGTCGCTACTTCCGGCTCGTCGAAGTCGAAACCACCGTCAAAGCCGAGGGCAGCCGTGGTCAAGCGGTCGATCAGCGCGTCGAGAAATATCGCCGCGAACCGCTCTTGAATCTGGCGACGGTCCTCAGCGGGCAACTGATCGAAGTCGAACTGGAAATTGATAGCAAGAACGATTACGAGTACCTGATCTTCGAGGACATGAAGGCCGCCGGTTTCGAGCCTGTCGATCTTCGTAGCGGTTACAACGGCAACGAATTGGGAGCGTACGTCGAGTTCCGCGACGAACGTGTCGTCTTTTTTGTCACACGGTTGATCCGCGGAAAGCACAGTGTTAGCTACCGGCTGCGGGCTGAAGTTCCCGGCAAGTTTAGCGCGCTGCCTACTCGGGCGTCGGCGATGTACGCACCCGAGCTACGGGCAAATTCCGCTGAGATCAAACTGCAGATCGAGGACGCGCCCCACGCAAGTACGGGCGCAGAATAAAGAATTGGTTCTTCGACAATCGGGGAAGACCATCGTCAGCGCTGAATGTCGTTTTGTGGCATTTCGGGAAGCGATCCGTAACACCATTGCCACACGTCAGGATTCTCCTCTTCGGCCAGCGGAGTTTCTTTCGTCTCGACTCCAGTGCGTCGCAGCACGGCCAGTCGTTCGAGGCGTATCTCGTCGGGTGCTTTAGACAAGAAGTCGTATGGTCGCCAACTCAGTTGCAGAAGTTTCACGCGCTCGGTGGTGCGCCATGTGCGATCGGGAACAAAGTGCGAGAGGCAACGATCGTCGTCAAGGTGCAGGCCACAAATTAGCACATTGTGGCTTTCTCCATCGGGTTGGACTTGGAGAACGCGCGGGACGCTTGTTTCGTCTTCCTTGACCAGCACCGCAAAAAAAGTTCCAGGCTTTCCCACCGGAAAGGTTGACGTTTTGGAAATGCGAATTCGCGCCAGCAAGATGTCCGACACTCGAAAGTCACGCCCTTCCAATGAGATTTGAATCCCTCTGCCATCGCCGGGGTTGAATGAGGGAGCCGGGGTCGGGAACTCAATCTCCGTCTCTTCCCAAGTCGCGGCCTGCGGTTGTCGCCGCAGGAGCGCGAAGCCAGGTTCGGGAAGATGCGACAGTTCATACCCTTCGAGGAGATATCGGAAGATGTCCGAGGTTCGCGACATGCTGGTGCCGGCCTTCGCATCGCGATACAACAGCCCTGCCACATCGTCCGTTTGTTCTAGCCGGTCGATCGTCTTGCGTTCCAGCGTGCCAATGGCCCCTTCGGTGCTCTGTAGCGTGTAGGTGGGATTGTTCTTGTCGGCCAGGAGATTGATTTCCACTCCATAGGGCCAGACGAACAGTGAGCGATTCGGAAGTTTCGCCGCCGCGCCACTCGCTCGAGCCAGCGTTTCGTCGGAAAAGCCAAGCGAAGTCGGTTCGAGACGGAATCGCGACATGGCCTCCAGCCGCTGAATCCAGCCGAATAAACAGGCATCGGTGAAGGGTTTGACCAACAGCGGTGCCACGAGGACCAGTACAGGCAACGCATACGCCGCTCGACTGATCCACTGGGGAGGTGCCGAGCGTAGTAGATCGGTTGACGTAGACACTGCGGTTTCTGCCGGCAAAGAACCTTGTTTCCACCGTGCATACAACAGGGCAGGCAACATGCAGCCGAACAGGAACATCGTTGGCATGACGGCCGTGTGGACATGGTGCCAATCGGTGCGTGTTAGTCCATATCGCACCATGAACAAACCAAAGCAGGCCATCGCCATCATCACGGTCTGAATCGAGGCCGACTTCCCGTTGGTTTCGGCCGACGAGAACGTTCGCCACAACCCCAACAGCAAGAGACCCCCGGAGGCGCAAAAGGCAATTGCCAACGTAACGAAGGCAGCCGTCGTACCGTTTAGTGCCATCGCGTTCCCATACGCGGTAACCAACGCGAACATATCAGGAGTGTAATCTTGCCAGCCGGGAATCAACTGCGTTCCGCCCAGCAGGACCGCCATGCCGATCGCGGTGCTTGCCGCCGCGGAGAGCGCAACGATGCGACATTTTTGTGAAGTTCCACCAGGGAAGCGAGCGACGTGGACCGCGGAAACCAACGCGGTGGCGAACAGGGTCGCCGTGAAGATGATCCCGAAATCGAACGAATACAAAGTTAGTAGCGGTCCGACCGTGCCCCATACAAGCCACATCGGCATACATGCTCGAGCCGTGCATAGCGCCTGCGCGCGAGCGAGTAGCAAGCCGCACAACGCGGCAACCGGCACGCCTGCCATCGGCTTGATTCGCAGTGCGTAGAACTCGACCGGGGCCGCCATGATGACGCACCACATGAGAAACACGGCACCCCGATATCGCACGGTCGCGCCCGTCAGGCTGAGTGCCCACCACAGGCCCCCCAGCACGATGATGCGCTCGGGAAGGCTGCGAAACCGCGACACCGAGGCCAGATCACCCGGGGGAATCAACAGTCCGAGTGCCTGAGTGAACTGGTACACGGGCCCATAGGTGTAGATAAAGTCCCGCCCGCTGAGTTTGTTCTCGCCCAGCAGCATCGGCATGCTGAGCTGCCACGAAGTATCCAACACGCGATGCTTCGCGATGACTTGTTGTGGCGGAAAGACTTGGGGCGGCAGCGTTACGAGCACGGCCACAACCCAAATGCCGAAGACAACCAAGCGGTCGCGAGAACCAGCCGGCGAGCGTAGATGTTCTGCCGACGATGGACTGGCGGCAGCCGATTCCTTCTTGTTCTTTGCGGAGTAAGACTTCATCAATGGCTCACGGCAATTCAATTCACCAGTATCGAAAAAGACAAGGTTAGGATCCGACGCGGCGCCAGATCTGATATGGACCCGGCGTCTCGACCGGCTCGAAGTTAGACTCGGCGAGAATCTCTCTCGCTTCGGCGACCCACTCCGAATCGGTCGATAGACAAACTGCTTCCAGTTGCGGATAGATCTTAAGACACTGGCGAAAGAACACGTCCGAGGGTTCCGGACGCCGCTGGCCTGAAACGTAACCTTGTAGATAGTAACGTCGCAGCATCTCTTCGTGGGAAATATAGGCCGCATAAGCCCGTAGGTAGCGGATTCGAGATGCCAGCGGATAGGGATGATTGTGCTGCGTGGTGACCCAACCCGAGACCTCTTCCGGGGCGACGATTTGTGCCGGCTGTGGTGCCACTTTACACAATTGTTTTGCAACGGAGTATCGCTCGTCGACCTTCAGTCCCGGTGCCCGAAGTTCGGTTCCATTGGCTTCCGTCAAGACCGAGCGGCCCGAGATCAAGACGATAAAACCAACCATTGCTGCCACGAAGATTCCCGACCGTTCCGCCAGCGAGGCCTCTTTTCCGAGCATCGATTGCGGTGACATCAAGAACATCGCGAGCATCACGGGAAGGGGAATGATCCACAGCACGCGCCAGTACGTTGCGATCAGCGACGGATGTCCGGAAGCAACGATCGACATCCAAGGATTGAAAAATACCAGCAGGCAGCCCAATGAGAGCACCAGCGCGGTGCGTCTGGCGGTGGCTGTTTCAAAAAACACCCACGCCGAGGCAATGACCCACAAGACGAACATCCCGAGCCAACTGACGCCGAAGACTTGGCGGAACATGTAGTTCATCAAGTAGGCATAGTTCGTTGCGTCGCCGGCATTTTCTTTCCAGTTGCTCTCAAAGGTTGGCAATTGCGATGCCAAGGTGATGAGGATCACCGCCACGGTGACCGGGTAGATCGACGTGGCTACTCCGGCGGCGAGTCGCATGGTCGCTTGTCGCGAAGGTTGCCATGCCGCGAGCATCGTCAATCCGCTGACCGCGGGAAACAGCACCATCGCAGTCGGGCTGCAGCCCAAGCCGAAGATCAAGCTGGCAGCCAGCAGCAGCCACGCGCGTAGTGACCCGGTCCGCATCAACTCCAGGCTATAGGTCATGGCCAGGGGCAACACAACCATCAACATCAGCGACTTGGTTTGCTGCATACGAACCAGCGACATGTTTCCGTACGATGTGGGGGCATCACCATCGGCGACCAACACAACCATGAGTGCCGCGGTACACCAGAACCAAGTGGCCGGGGCGAGAAGTCGCAACAGACGCGCGGCCGCTAGCGGAATCATTAGCGCGGCGAAAGTGGCAAAAACGATGTGCATCACGGCGATGACGGGAATCGAAAAGAATCGCGATACCGTGGCGGCCAACAATTCGATCGACAACACGCGATAATAGGGCGGTCGCATCTCCGTGGCGTCGGTGCCATACAGGGGATCGAATCCGTAAACGGGTTTGTCTGGATGGTCGGCCGCCCCCGTGGCCAGTGCGAGATAAAAGGCGTCGTCGATGTTGGGGCGATGTGCGACGAGCGAAACGCTTGCGGTCATCAGGGCGAGCAACCACAGTGCGATTTCGGTTCCCCGGGATCTTTGATACGGTTGCACACGATCGAACGTGCCCCAATGGCGCCAGGCCACAAATGCCAACCATGGGACCAGCAGCCACCAGGCGTTGCGAATATCGCCGGTCAGTCCGTAGGCACCCGCAATCACAATTCCTGCCATGCTGATGCCGATCCGCATGGCGACCGAGATATCGGACTTGGTGCCGTTTTGCTCGTTGGATGATTCACTACTGGGCATCGACGACTTGGACGCTGGCAGTTCTGTGGCGGACCGACGTCGACGTCCCCAGATGATCCAGCCGCCGGTGGCTGAGATTACCAGCACCGCGACGGTGATCAACAAGGCATTCATGTTGCCCGCGGTGACTACGGTAAAATGACAGGCCAATGTCCACAGAGCGCCCGCCATGCAAACGGCATCGCATACACGATTGCTCACTGGCGGACGACAGGTAGGTAGATCGATGGACATGTCGGGGGCAGTAGCGGCGATGAAGAATGTCGCGAGCCGGTTGATTGCGAACCGGTTATAGATCAAGGTTACTCCATGCGAGCGGTCGAGAATACGCTGCGTTCCAGCGTGGTGCAAGCGGGCGTCAATTGACGAGTCAAAGCGGCCTGTTGCAATACCGATTGTCCACGGATGATTCGTTTCGAAGATGGACGACTTCTGGCGACGGTGCGACTCTATGACGGCAAAGTGCGGACATCGGTATGCGAGGTCGATGCACAGCAAGGGACACTTACCGAAAAGCTAACGTTGCCCTCCGGCGGTGACACCAGCTATGCCGGGATGGTGCTCGAGGACGACATGCTGTGGATCAGTTACTATTCGTCCCACGAAGGCAAAACGAGCATCTATCTGGCAAAGGTTCGTGTGGGCAAATAAGACGTTTGCACTTGGTCGTTACACGCGTTTGCTCAATCGTTCAGCCAGCCGGTCGAGGGCTTTGCTGCGATCGTCCAAGCCGAGATGGACCTGAATGAGGCTCATGCCAGAGGTGTCAGCCAATCCTTTTCTAAGCGCTTCGTCGAACTCGCCTTCGGTGCGAACCTCGTAGCCCGTGCCGCCGCCAAGCACTTCGGGCAACTTGTGATAGTTCCAGGGATGGATGTCGTTGAATGGCCCGGGATGCAGGAAACGCTCGGTGCCATATCCCTTGTTGTCCAGCACGATGATGATCGGCGCGAAGCCGCAACGAATAATCGTCGACAGTTCCATGCCCGTCATTTGGAAGGCCCCGTCGCCCACTAGCACCAGCGTTCGCAGGTTGGGTCGCGCGACGTTGGCACCAAGCGCTGCGGGAACACCAAATCCCATCGACGTGTAATACGCTGGAGCGAGAAACTCGGACCGCTGTTTGATCGTTAGCTCGGTCGCGCTGAAAAGAGCGTCGCCAACGTCGGCGATCACAATCGTGCCTTCGTCGAGACTCTCGTTCAGCCGGGCGATCATGCGGGTGATCGTAACGGGCTCATCCGCTCGCAGTGAGAATGGCTCTTGCGTTGGGCGACGTACTACCTCACGCTTCGTCGGCTTGGGATGGCTCGCAGCGAGCCCAGAGATAAAATCCCCCAGTTCGACTTGATGAAAGTGATGATGACGAATCCTCAGTTGTTCGCTGGTGGCATAAATACATCGTGCAGGATCAAGATTTGCCGTGTAGATGCCCAGGTTGATGTCGGTCATGAAGGTTCCAAGTAGAATGACGCAGTCGCTGTCTTCGACGAACTGCGTGACTTCTTCTCGGCCCAAGGCACCTTCGTAAAGGCCGATATATAGCGGATGATTCTCACGAATGACGCTCTTGCCCAACATCGTGGCAGCGATCGGAAGTCGGACTGCTTCAGCCAACGCGAGCACCTGATCTTGGAGCCCGAACCGATGGATTTCAACACCCGCGACGATCACCGGCTTCTTACAGTTGGAAATCCAAGTCGAGGCTTCGGCGATCGCTTCTTCGAGTGCCTGTGGGTCACTCTGTGATTCGGGAATCGTGATCGTATGCGGCGCCTCTGGCGCAACCTTCACCATGTCGCGTGGAATTTCGATGTAGCCGGGACGCTTGTATCGCGCCACGGCGTCCAGCACGCGATCGATCTCACGAAACGCGATCGTCGGATCGTTCAGTTCCGTGCCTGCCACGCAGAGTTTTTCAAATACGTCGTACTGAGTTCGGAAATCGCGGACCATGTGATGGAGCAGTGGGTTGTTGTGCCGCTCTTGCAAACCGGGCGAACCGGAAATGACCACCACGGGCGATTTCTCGGCATAGGCTCCGGCGACCGAATTGCAGATGCTCAATCCGCCAACGCAGTACGTGACGCACACCGCGCCCATGCCATGAACCCTCGCATAGGCGTCGGCGGCAAATCCGGCGTGATCCTCCTTGCAACACCCCACCACGTTGATTGGGCTGTCGCACAGCATTGAATAAAAACTCAACACGTAGTCGCCCGGGATACCAAACACATCGCTGATGCCATAATCCTGAAGGCGCCCGATGAGATACTCACCGATCGACATCCCCGCCGCGCTTGTAGAGGGATTGCCAGGATTCGGATGAGTGTGTGAACCATTTTCAGTGGGTGTCTGAGACATGAGTCGATTCCTTGCGGTCTAGCCGAGACCGAATGATGAGTGTTGCAACCGCCATGGAACGCCTCTGCACGCAAAGCGGCAGTATTCCACCACGAATTATCCTGCTTACAACCAGATGACACAACGTGAGTTTGCGAAGCGAATAATTATGCAGCCAGCAGGGCTACATTCAGTTACGTTCCCAAACTAGCTAGTGTTCGGAGCGAACCCCCGACGCAACGTGTTTTCGGTCACGGTCCGTGGAACGACAAATTGCAACAGATAATCGGCACCGCCGGCCTTGCTGCCGATGCCCGACATCTTAAATCCACCGAAAGGCTGCCGCCCGACCAGCGCGCCGGTGATGCCGCGATTGAGGTACACATTGCCCACCATCAGTTCGTGGCGAGCGCGATCGAGATGGGCCGGACTACGTGAAAAGAGACCCGCGGTTAGCCCATAGTCGGTGTCGTTGATGATGCGAATCGCCTCATTGAAGTCCTTAGCACGAATCACCGCCAACACGGGTCCGAAGATTTCTTCGCGAGCCAATCGAGCATCGTGCGGTACATCGGCATAGATATGAGGCCCGACGAAATAGCCCTGTTCGGCAAGGTCACCCACATCAACCGCCAACACTTCGCGTCCTTCGTTGCGTCCGAGTTCGATGTATTTCAAGACCCGTTGCCGGGCTTCGTCGTCAATGAGTGGTCCGACCTTTGAACCTGGATCTTCAGCCGGACCGACGGTTCGACTTTGTGTCGCATCGACTAATCGTCTCAGGAAAACATCATACACCGCCTCTAGTACGATCACCCTCGAACAGGCGGAACACTTCTGTCCCTGAAATCCAAAGGCGCTTTCGACGACCCCCAAGACGGCCTCATCAAGGTCGGCATCATCGTCGATGATGATTCCGTTCTTGCCACCCATCTCGGCGATGACGCGTTTGACGAACGGCGCACCTTCGGCCGAGATCTCCGCCGCCCGGCGATGAATCGACAGGCCCACCTCGCGCGATCCGGTGAAGGCGATGATGGCCACTTCGGGATGTTCGACGAGTGCCGCCCCGGCCGTTTCACCTCGACCTGGCAAGTAATTCACGACTCCCGGTGGCACACCGGCCTCGACGAAGACTTCCATCAACTTCGATGCCACGATGGGTGATTGTTCGGCCGGTTTCATCACCACGGTGTTTCCCGTGGCCAATGCCGCCGTGGTCATGCCAGTTAAGATGGCCAGCGGAAAATTCCACGGC
>CAZNXE010000001.1:0-9195 GCA_964576465.1 uncultured Planctomycetaceae bacterium | reverse complement strand
TGACGCCTCGTGGGGCATAGCTGAATCGGTTTTCTTCCCCAGGGACATCGACGCCCCGAGGCATCTCCATGCGCGTGGCAGCGGCGGTGTAATACTCGATAAAGTCGATGGCCTCGGTAATGTCGCCGTCCGCGGCTGGCCACGACTTGCCACCTTCGTGAACAACCCAAGCGGCCAACTCGCATCGCCGTCGTCGCATGACATCAGCCGCGGTTCGCAACACCTTGCCTCGACCCTCAGCCCCCAGCGCCGCCCACTCGGGCAGAGATTTCTTTGCCGCGGTCACGGCTTCGTTGGCATGGTCTTTCGTCGCTGCCGCCACCGTTCCAACGACAGAGTCGTGGTGCGAGGGATCGAGCGACGGAATTGTTTCACTTGACGAGACCTCGCGGCCATCGATCACCAGCGGATAGGACTGCCCGAACTGTTCGCGCACCAAGTCCAAAGCCGCTTGCATGGCGAGGCGATTGCCTTGGATCGCGAAGTCGATGGGTGGTTCGTTTACGGGAGCCGGCGTATCGCTCGATCCCACGAGGGTAACTGCCGAGGGTTCGGAAGTTACTTGGCTATCGTCATTGACAGTTGGTTCGGGTTTCATCAGCAGCTTCTCCGGGGCCACGTGCTCTGTGAAACTGGCCCGTAAGAACGAGTCGTTCGATGTATTTTCCAACAGGCGGCGAACCAAGTACGCCATCCCGGGGATGAGTTCTCCGTAGGGCATATACACCCGTACGCGATGCCCCATGTCGACGAAGGCCTGCTTCTCGGCGTCGGCCATCCCATGGAGCATTTGGATTTCGTAACCTTCTGGCGGCAAGCCAACGTGCCGTGCGGCGGCGATGCCGTGTGCCAGGGAGCGAATGTTGTGGCTGCCGAGCGCCGGTTTGAGGTATTCGTGATTTCGCATCACGAATCGCGTGCAACGTTCAAAGCAATCGTCGGATTGCCACTTCTGTTGGAATACGGGAATGGGCCATCCGGTGGCCCGAGCGTGAACGGTTTCATAATCCCAGTAGGCCCCTTTCACCAATCGTACCCAAACCGGCTTGCCGCGCTGTCGGGACCAATCGCGGAGTTTCAGCAAGTCAGCAACGGCATCTTGCAAGTAGCATTGAATGACGATTCCCACGTCCGAGGTGTCGCGAAACTCATCTTCCATCAGAACTTGTTGGAAGATAGACAGCGTCAGATCCTTGGTATGATACGACTCCATGTCGATGTGGACATACGCCTCGTGGTTGCGAGCAACGCGAAGTAGGCGCCGCAGCCTCTCGGCAACACGCTGGGTCGTGCCCTCGGGATCGATCGGATCGAACTGGCTATCAAGCGCCGAGAGTTTCACGGAGACGTTGACTCGCGGCAATTTCATGAATTGCCCTCGATCAACCTGTGGTACCTCTGGCCAGTGATTCACCTGCGGGGCAATGTCTTGGATGAGATCGATGTAGGCTTGCAGGTATCGCTCGGCCTCACGTTCACTGGTGACGGCTTCGCCAAGCACATCGAGTGTGAATGCGCGCCGCAGTTTGCGTTCTCTTCGCGCTGCCACTAACACTTCTTCGGTCGTGGTGCCGGCAATGAATCGACGGGCCTGACCACTTGCCTGACGTCGAGCAGCCATCGCCAACGCACGACCGGCGACCGAATGCGGAGAGGTCACCGATAGCCCCAGCCGGGCGGCAGACGGCAGATATTGTTGCACTTCGTCGAAATATTCGTGCAGGTGTTGGATGACTGACGTGGCGTCGTGCAACATCGGCAACACGTCGACGAAGCGGAACATCTGCACCTTGACCGACTCATCCTGCATGGCCCACGACATGATGTGATCGTCCCACCATCGCCGCTCGAATACGTGTGGAGTTTGCGAGCGATGCGCCGCGAAAACCTGACGCCCGATTTCTTGCGTCGACCGTTCGATGAGTGCCAACTCGCCAGGCGAGAAGCTGTCGTCGAACGTGGTTCGTGTGGATGCGTTGGACATGTGAACGTGAACGGGAGTTATTGATGCGTGTGGCAACGCGTTGTGGTGATGATGGATTACTGTCCCAGAACGAGGTCCGAAGCACTATTCTCTTCGGCCATCCCTACTGAAATCCTAGAATTCGCCAGCAATTGGTCAAGAAAGGTTATGTGAAATAGCCAATGGTGCGGGAAATTACTTTCGACATCGCCGCTTGCAGCCGACTCCCAGGACGTTACAACGATGTGCATCTGTCGCGTTCACTACGATTCGACACCTCTAGAAACGGGAACCGCTTTGTCGGCGTTACCGTTGCTGATCGAACGATATTGAATCACAAATCAGAGACGAATCAACACGGAGTTTACGATCGATGAAGCTCTCAGGTAAGACGGCGCTCATCACCGGGGGCGGTACCGGCATTGGCAAAGCTATCGCTATTGCACTTGCGGAACAGGGGTGTCGCGTGGCGATTGCGGGAAGGCGTGAAGCGCCGCTTCGCGAAGTTGCCGCGTCGTTTGCTGGTGAACCGACGATTGAAGTGCAGGTGGCCGACGTTGCGGACCGCGACAGTGTCAAGTTGCTTGCCGACTGGGCGCACGAACAACTCGGTCACGTCGACATACTGGTGAACAACGCAGGCGTCAATACACCCCGTCGCTCGCTACTCGAACTCGACCCCGACGATTGGGATCGGTTGATGGCGGTCAACGCCACCGGCGCGTACAACTGCATTCACGCCGTGGTGCCGGGGATGGTCGAACGCGGCGATGGGCTGATCGTGAATATCTCGTCGACTTCTGGGAAACGGGCGGGCCTGCTTGGCGGCGTGGCGTACAATGCCTCGAAGTTCGCCATGGCGGCATTGGGCCTTTCGGCGGCCCTGGAGCTTGGTGACAAGGGCATTCGCGTGACGAACGTTTTCCCCGGCGAGGTTGAAACCCCGATTCTGGATAATCGCCCAGTGCCGGTCAGCGCCGAGCATCGGGCTCGTATTTTGCAAGGCGAAGACATCGCCGCGGCAGTGCTGATGATCGCCTGTCTTCCGCCACGTGCCCATGTGGCCGAATTGGTCATCAAGCCGACCACGCAACGCTACGAATAGGTCGGTGTGGAACCAGATTGCCAACGGTGTGTTGAACGCTGTTGGTGCAGCTACTCAGAAGGTTCGGATACATCGCCACCGCCGGGCCGCGTGTTGTACAGCTTGCCCGGGTTCATGATGTTGGCCGGGTCGAGCGCCCCTTTGGCGGCGGCCAGTGCTGCAACGCCAACGGGGCCGTGCTCGTTGGAAAGCGGTACGTGTTCGTTGCCGATTCCGTGGTGGTGGGTGAGTGTCCCACCGCCGGCGACGATTGCCGCGTTGGCCGCTTGTTTGACATGCTCCCACTGCCGAAGTTCATCGCCGCGTTGCTGCCGTGCGAGAAATGTGTAGTACAACGACGAGCCGCTAGGATAGACGTGCGACAAGTGGCAGAGCACTACGCCCGGCGTGCCCGTTTCTTTCATCGCGCGGAGTGTGGCTTGTTGCACTGAATTGTAGAGCGGCTTGACGTTGCTCCAGGTAGTGGCGGTTTCCAGGGTGTCGACCATGACCCGGCGCCCCAGCAACTCGTCGCGGAGATAGGGGTGGCGGAAGCGATCTTTCTCCCAATTGCGACCCGGCCCGGCGCCGACATACACGGCACCCGCCAATTCAGCCAGCGAGCGAACTCGCCGCATTGCCCGATGAACCGTGGGTCGATCGCTGTCGACGCTGACCATGAGGATGCAGATTCGCTTTTGATCGAATTCGCGGCGACGCATGCTTCGTGCCACGTAGGCTTTCCCGATACGACGCATGAGCGTTGGTCGGCTGGCGGTGGCTTCGAGCATGAATCGCGTCTCGTGCGCATCGGAGAGTCGCACCACGGACAGAGGCAATTCGGCTTGCGCCAGATCGCGGACCAGCGTGATGGCCGTGTCGAAATCGCCCAGCAGGAATGTGCCGAATTCGGACGCCTCGGTACGCCGTCGAACGCGGGCCACGGCCGAAGTGATCACACCCAAGGTGCCTTCGGACCCAATGAGTTGCTGCACGAGCGCCGGGCCGGCAGCGGACGCCGGCACATTGCGGGTTTGGATCGTTCCCTCGGGGGTTACGATCTTTACGGACAGCACCATGCGTTCAATCTTGCCATAGCGGGTCGATTGTTGACCGGCACCGCGCGTGGCAACCCAACCGCCGAATGTCGAATACTCGAACGACTGTGGGAAATGCCCAAGTGTGAAGTCGTGCTCGCCAAGTCGCCGTTCGAGATCGGGACCGAGCACGCCGGCGCCGATATCGGCCAACTGTGCTTCGGTGTCGATGTTCACATGATCCAATCGCATGGTGTCGAGTGTGATCGTGCCGGTATGTTGCCCGGCGATCGGGTCGACGCCGCCAACCACGCTGGTTCCTCCCCCGAAGGGGACCACGGAAAGATCATGTTCGGCCGCCAAACGCAACACCGCGGCCACCTCTTCTTCATCGCCCGGGTACACAACCGCGTCGGTCACAGGGCCAAGATGTCCGGACCAGATGCGCAGCAGGTCGCGATAACTTCTGCCCTGTGAGTGTGCGATGCGATCGGGATCGTCAGTCGAGACAGCATCGGCTCCGAGGCGATCAATTAGCGCGCCGAGCGTGGCGTCGGTAAGTCGACTAGCCGGCGGCGGGGGATCCCACGGTGGCAGTTCATCGGGCGGTTCGTGCAAGCCCCCGAGTGCCTCGGACAGATAGGCGGCCAACTTGGGTTGCTCGCCGAGTGATAGCGCGTCTTCTGAACGGCCCCAGCCACCGGGGCGGCATAACCGATCGTTGCGAAAACCAGCCATCACGTAAACTCCTGTCACGAATCCAACGCACGACTGCCCATCGTAGCAAAATTAACGCGTTTCGTTGGAGGGCACGTGGTCGGAAGTCTTGTTTTGCTGACTCGCACTCAAATCAGATACGAGCTTATCGAGTCGTTCCAGACACCCGCCCTGGCGACAGGAACCAACGTGCATGCCGGTACGACGCGCGACGTCCTCGGTGTTCAAGGCCCACTCGTGCCGCAATGCGTATTCGACTTCGGCGGCCAGCACATGATTGGCTGGCTGACCGTCGGCCTTGCACCGACAGATATTCTCCTTCAAGGCTGGATTGTCGACGGTCAACCGGGCAACGGCCGCGTAGTGGGTTCCGTATCGTCGGGCCAAAGTTTCCATTGCGTCGGGGGGCAGCGAGTACTTCTCTGCGTCTGAACGTGCCGTGGAGAACAAAGCCAGCGGATCGCCCTCGGGTGTGCCGGGCAGGCGGTAATCAGACAGAGCGACCACCGGTATGTCCAGCCGTTTGGAGACGATGGTGAGCACGTCTTCAGCCATCAGCGTGTGGGTGGCCAGTTTGCCGCCGTAGACGGAGATGAAGTTGGGGAGTTGCGAGTCATCGTGTTCGTCGACGCGGTGGTCGCGCGAGACTTTGTCCTCGGTCTTTCCATATTGGAAAATCGTCGGACGCACCCCGACCTTGGAGTCGATCACTTCGTCGGTCGAAAACTCGGGGATCAGATGCTTCACCCCTTGCAGGAGATAGGCGATCTCGTCGCCGGTGGCCTGCATGTTATCCAGATCGCCGTAGTAGTCGTCGTCGGTGGTGCCGATCATGCTCATGTGTCCACGCGGCACGATTATGGCGAATCGACCGTCGATCAGATGTTCGAGCAAGCCGACATCGGCAATCTTAGGTACGAAGACGTGCGCTCCCCGGGTGGGACGAATTCGCCGAGAGTCGTTGATGCCCGCCATGCGACAAAGCTCGTCGGTCCAAGGGCCCGTGGCGTTGACGACCAATCGGGCAGTCAGCGTTCGTGGTTGGCCTTGGCGAAGATCGTCGAGAGTAACGTGGAAGTTGCCGTCGGTCTCGCGCTTGATATTAGTAACCCGGGCATGGTTGCGGACCCAGGCTCCATGCTCAGCGGCAGACTGCGCCGTGGCGAGACAGAGCCGAGGAGAGTCGACCTGCCATTCGTAGTATTCAACGCCACCGAGAAGCCCTTCGCGACGAATACCAGGCACTCGGCGGATGATGTCATCGACAGTGAGCTTGCGCATCGGCGGTGCTTTGCGAAGGCGGCGATTGTACCGCTCGTAGAGTCGCATGAAGAGCCGCAGCGCCGTTAGCGGAACCGGCCCGCCACGATAACACGGCACGACGATCGGCAGCGGATGGCAAAGATGCGTTGCCGAACGATAAATCCGCCGGGCGTACTCATTCGACTGCCGAACAATGCCCAACCGCAAACGAAACAGATATTGCAGCCCGCCGTGGATCAGCTCGCTGGATGAAGCCGTTGTCTTGGCGCCGAAGTCGTCGGCTTCGACCAGTGCGGTCTTCATGCCGGCACGGGCAGCGAACATCGCCACCGATGTACCAACACAACCACCACCGATCACCAACAAATCGAAAGGTTCGTGGTCGTTGATAGCCATTACGTGGTCGCTCTGCTGTGGTCGAAAGCCTTGGCAACGCCAACCTTTTGCAAGGCCGGCTTCTGTAGCGATTCTAGAGACCGTGCCCTTGGGTGACCACTGGCAGTGCAGGCCAGCTCCAGAGCTTTTTGGGCGACCCTGCAAGAAAAATGCCCTGCTCACGTTGATCGCGAGCAGGGCATCTGGTGTTGTTTGCAAGGAGTCGGTATCAGCGGAAACGGGCACGTTTCACTGCGAAGTGTCTACTTCTTCTTTGCTGTCAGATCCTCATTCGTGCGAACTGCCGTGTAGAAGCCAATCATCATTTCTTCGAATGATTGCAGCCCGAATCGCACGGTCTTGTTGGGGTCGGGATTGAACAAGTTATCGGCCGAATTGTCGAAATGGGCCGTACACACGAGCGTCGTTCCACGGGGCATTCGCTTGGGTTCGGCAAGATCGTAACGTAACTGCCAGTTGAAATCATAGTTGGGCACGTCGAGCAGAATCTCACGGCTGCCATCGGGATAGATGGCCTCATAGCGAAACGACTTGCCTCGATAGTGCATGTGCGGGAAAAATTGTAACAAGGTTGTGTCACGCAGAAATTTTGACTTGGAAGTCACGACAAAATCGTTGTCATGAGGCGGGATCTCGAAGCCGAAGTTGATCGACATGCCGTTGCGGATGCGTTGTTTGACGTCCTCCACCTTGGCGAACTTGAGCCCGATGTAGCTTTGATCCTGCTGCTGGCTGCCGCAAGCGGTGTAATGCATCTGGATGATGAACGTCGAGCCTTTCTTTACGTGCAGGGCCATTCCCTGGGGATATTGCCAGGCCGGCATTCCCGGCGCGTATATGGCGAGTAGCTGACCTCCAGCGATGGCCGCTTCACCACCACCTCCGCCGCGTTGTCGTCCGCCAAATCCCTGGCTGCCCGGCGGAACAGCGAACAACACCGCGTGATGCACCACCGACGTGTTGTCGGGTCGAGCTTCGGCAGCTACGACCCAAACATCCTCAGTCAATTTCGGATCGATGGTGAAATACTGATAGTCGATCGTACCTTCGGCCTGCACGGTGTACGGCTTGGGCATCGTATAGATTGCATCCGGCTGACCAATGTTCCAGCCTTCGGTGAACTGCGGCGGCGCGGAGAGCGCGGCGGGATCGCCTTCGGGCGAACCGTTGTTGACCCAGGCAAACAGTGTCTGCTTCTCCGGCTCGCTCATGCTGCAATCGTTGCTGAATTCGCCATACCGCGGATCGGCAAACCAGGGCGGCATTCGCCCCTGTGAGACCACTTCGGCAATCATCTCCGACCAGCCGATCACGTCGTCGTAGGAGGTCAGTGGGAAGGGGGCCAATTCGCCATCGCGGTGACATTCGACACACCGCCGGTTCAGAATCTCCGCGACATGTCCGGTGTAAGTAATGTCACCGTGAGGTTCCACATCGCGAACGCGGCCAATGATGCAGCCGGGCGATTGCGTGTCTGGCGTGCTCACCGCTTGGCCGGCAAGCAACTCATCGAGCGCGATGGCAAGGTCACGACGGGTGACGTGGATACGTTGATAGCCGACACCATATTGATCGTCGATGCGGCCCCGATAACGAACCACGTGATCCTTATCCAGTACGAATACTTCAGGAGTTCGCTCGGCGCCCAATTGATCGGCCACCATGTTGCCGGCGTCTTTGAGTAAAGGGAAGTTGAGATCATGCGCCCCGGCGAACGCTGCCATTTCGGTCGGTGTATCTTGCACGTTCGAGTTAATGGCCAAGAACGCCACATCGCGGTCAGCAAATTCGTTCGTCAACGCAACCAAGCGTGGCGCGTAGAGCTTCGCCAGCGGACATTCGTTGCCGAGAAACACCACCACGACCAACGGCGATTCGGAAAAGTCGGACAGCGAGTGTTCCTGACCGTGAAAATCTCGCAAGGTGAAGTCGTCGACCTGCTGGCCAATGCGCGACTCTTCGGCCACCGTGACCGTGACGGCCGCAAGCGTGAGCAGGCCTGCAAGAGTCCAAAATAGCGATCGAAGACAAACGTCCATGGAAAACTCCGTTAGGGGATCGGCAATGCCTGTTGGCGAGGTCTTGTGTTGGAGAAGAGCAAGCCACTTTGGACAGAGGCCTCTCAAGATCGTGTCGGCCTGCTTCTCGACCTTCTGCCGAACAGTACCCGGTATCTAGCGTCACGGTTTCAGCGAATTCAATGACGGCCAAAGAATGTGGCTCCAGGTCTCGTTCCAGACCGATTGCCGAGGATGTTGCACGAAATTCGCCACCCGGCTGGTGGGGTGGTATGGTGTTGCCTGTCAGTCGAAGGGGCTCATACCGTCTTTCTGTTTGGCGTGCCATCGCGAGAGGGGTCTCCATCATGCATCGACGTGATTTCGTTCGCACTGCTTCCGGCGCGGTCGTGGCGGCCGCGGCAACATCGGTTCTCAAGCCTTCGGCATCGGCCGCTGAGCCAAACGATCGGGTGAATGTGGCCGTGATTGGTGTTCGCGGTCGAGGTGGCGGCTTGCTCAATACTTTTGCCGGCTTGCCAACAGCCAGCGTGAAGTATGTGTGCGACATCGACGAGCGCGTGCTCAACGAGCGAACCGACGGTGTGGCTAGCAAGCTTGGTCGGCGGCCTGAGACGCTTTCCGATTTTCGTAAGGCGTTGGACGACCCTGAAATCGACGCCATCGTGTTGGGCACGCCCGATCACTGGCATGCGTTGCCCACGATTTTCGCTTGTC